>JBEIQZ010000778.1:0-2018 GCA_040376255.1 Alphaproteobacteria bacterium | reverse complement strand
CGGCCCCGCCCCGAGCAGCGCCAGCACCCGCGTCACCGCCTTCATGTCCGGCGCCGGGGGCTGCGCCGGGTGCTCTCCGGTGTACTCGGGCTCAGAGTCGGCCTCCGCCTCGACCTGCGCGGGCGGGGGAGGCAGCGGGATCTTCTCGACGACCTCGATCGGCCGCTTCCGCAGGCCGGAGGGTTCAGCCGGGAGCGGCTCCGCCGGGGCGGCCCGCTTGACGACCACCACGTTCTCCTCCTGCTCCCGATCGCGCTCCCGCTCGATGTCGCTGCCGGTCTCGCGCCCGGCGCCGTCCCGCCCGGAGCCGTCCCGCCCGGCGCCGTCCCGCCCGGAGCCGTCCCGCCCGGCGCCGCTCGTCGGGAAGCCGCCGGTGGGCAGCACCCCCATCGACTGCTGCCACTCGCGCAGGTTCAGCGTCTCGCGCAGCGAGTCCCGGCCCCCCTCCTCGCGCCGGATGTGCATCGGGCGGTTTCCCTGCTTCTCGCCGGGACGCAGGACGAGCATGATCTGCGTGTCCTCGACCCGCGCCACATGGATCGGCGCCACCTGCATCCCCGGATCGGTGGAGTCGTTGGCGGCGATCATCTCCTCGCGGCTCGCGAGGCTGAACGACGCCGTCTGATCGCCCCCGTCGTCCGCGCGCGCCGGGCGCAGCGAGTGCTTGAACAGCGCCGGGAAGCTCGCGCCCTCCGGCCCGTCCGCCGCCCCGCTGCGCGCGCTCTCAGTGTGCTCAGACTCAGTGTGCTCAGACTCAGCGTGTCCGAACCCGGCGTTACCGGACCCGGTGTCCCTGGACTGCGGCTCGTCGGCCTCAGTGTGCTCGGCCTCCTCCGGCAGCGCCCCCGCCTGCGCGACGGCCAGCCCCTCCGGCAGCCCGGTCGGGGCGCCGGTCGGGACGCCGGTCGGGGTGTTGCGGCGCACCAGCGCGCTGCACTCCTCCACCAGCGCGTCGAGCCCGCGCTCTTTGTCGAGGAAGTTCCCGTCCAGCCCCCACAGCAGATCCAGCACCCGCCCGTCCTCCGGCGCGCCGCGACGGAGCCGCTCCAGCAGGCTGCGGGCGCGGAAGTAGGAGCCGGTGGTCAGGAAGTACTCAGCGAGCTGCTGGAGGCGCACCGGATCGCCGCCTGCCTCGATGGACTGCGCCTGCGCAGACAGGCGCACCGGCTCAGCCTGCGCGCGCTCCCAGATGGCGTCCAATTCGGCCCGGCCCTCCGCGCTGTCCGCGCCGGGCGACCCCGGGTGATCGCGGAGCATCTGGATGATCTTGCGCGCGTGGGAGGGCCAGCCGCGCTCGATATAGATCTCGGCGAGGAGCCGCTGGGCCTGCGCGTCATCCGGGGCGGCGTCTACCACCTCCCGCGCCCGCGCCATCGCCCGATCCATCAGGCGGAGGTGGAAGAAGGCGCGCGCCTCGTGGTACCTGGCCTGGCGGGTCGGGGTGCCGGCGGCAGCCCAGGTCTCGACCAGCCGGATCACGGCGCGCGGGTGCGGTTGCGCCGCAAGGGAGGTGATCACCTCATCCAGGTGGCGGTCGCGGGGGGAGAGAGAGGGAGAAGCAGACATCGCGGCCAGTGGTGCATATCCCACCAATGTGTTCGCGGGGAGGGGACAGCCGGTGATTCTGCGGCTGCCCCCCGCCGACCCCGATCAGAGCGCCGCGAGCTCCTTCTGGAGCAGCGGGGCGATCTCGAACAGATCGCCGACGATGCCGTAGGTGGAGTGCTGGAAGATCGGCGCCTCGCTGTCCTTGTTCACCGCGACGATGACGCGGGAGGTCCGCATCCCGGCGAGGTGCTGGATGGCGCCGGAGATGCCGAGCGCGATGTAGAGCGAGGGGTTGACGACCTTGCCGGTCTGCCCGACCTGATCGCCGTGGGGCGCGTAGCCCGCGTCCACCGCCGCGCGGCTCGCGCCAGCCGTGGCCTTCGCCGCCGCCGCCAGCGGGCGGACGACGCGATCGAAGTCGTCCTTCGACTTCAGCGAGCGCCCGCCGGAGACGATGCGATCCGCCTCGG
>JBEIQZ010000981.1:0-1009 GCA_040376255.1 Alphaproteobacteria bacterium | reverse complement strand
CCAGGCCGTGTCCTGATCGGCCTGTCGCTCACGCTGCTGCTGCAGATCCTCGCGTGGTCGCGCGTCCTCCATGCCCCCTTCGTCTACGATGACAAGCTGGAGGTCGTCGGCAACCGCACGATCCGGCTCCTCGACGAGTGGCAGGCCATCGGCAGCTACAACGTCAGCCGCCCGCTCCTCATCTTCAGCTACGCGCTGAACTGGTCGTCCGGCGGCCTCGATCCGGTCGGCTACCACGCCGTCTCGCTCGCCATCCACCTGCTCAACACCGTCCTCGCCTTCGCCCTCCTCCGGCGCCTGCTCGGCAGCCCCGACGCCGCCCTGCTCGGCGCTGCCGTCTGGGGGCTCCACCCCATGACCACCGAGGCCGTCACCTACATCACCGGCCGCTCCGACGCGCTCTGCACCACCTGGATTTTTGCCGCGCTGATCGCCTGGCACGCCCACATCCAGGGCAACCCCCGCGCCCGCTGGGCCGCCCTCGCCGCCTGCGTCGCCGGGCTGCTCACCAAGGAGGTCGCGTTCGCCCTGCCGCTGCTGCTCGCCGGGATGGAATTCTGTCTGGGGCGCGGGCCGTGGAGGAGCCGCGTCGACCTCCGCATCCACGCCCCGGTCTGGGCGCTCGGCGCCGCCGCCCTCCTCGCCCGCACCGCCGTCTACGGGCTGCCCCGCCCCGAGGTCGCCCGCCCGCTCTGGCTCCAGGCCGCCACCCAGGTCGAGGTGTGGGCGCGCTACCTCCAGCTCTGGCTGCTGCCCGCCGGTCAGTCCATCCTCCATGACCACCCCGCAGAGATCGGGATCAGCACGGCGCTGCTGCTCGCAGGGTGGATCGCGCTCGCGCTCGGCTGCGCCCGGATGCTCCAGAAGGGCCGCCCCCTCCCCATGCTCGGGCTGCTGCTCTGGAGCCTCACCCTCCTCCCCGCCTCCGCCCTCCCCCTCAAGGAGACGATGGCCGAGCACCGCGCCTACGCGGGCGGGCTGGGGTTGATCCTGGGCCTGTTGTCGCTGG
>JBEIQZ010000379.1:0-6096 GCA_040376255.1 Alphaproteobacteria bacterium | reverse complement strand
CGCTGGCACCAGTCGATGGAGGACAGCAGCTTCGACGCATGGATCAAGCTCTACCGCGCCGGAGAGGACAGCCAGAACAGCGGGGTCTCCTACTACCTGAAGGGCGCGGTGGTGGCGTGGGCGCTGGATCTGGAATTGCTCCACCGGAGCGGCGGGCGCTGCGGGATCGACGATCTGATGCGCGCGCTGTGGGAGCGGTACGCCGCGAAGGGGCTGCCGTTCCCTGAGGAGGGGACCGTCGAGCGGATCGCCGCTGAGCTGGCCTGCGGGGACTCAGGCGGCACAGAGGGCGGCGCAGACGCGGGCGGGTGGGGGCGGTGGTGGGATCTGCACCTGCGCGGGACCGCCGAGGTGCAGATCGGGGAGGCGCTCGCGCATGCGGGGCTGGAGGTGGTGCGCGGGGCGCCGGGCGCCGGGAGCTGGCTGGGCGTCAGCACCGCCGGGGATCGGCTGCTGGTAAGCAGCGTGGCGGAGGGCGGCCCGGCGGACGGGGTGTTGACGCCCGGGGATGAGATCCTGGCCGTGGACGGGGATCGGATCTGGGGCGCTGAGCTGGCTGATCGGCTGAAGGCGACGGCGCCGGGGAGCCGGCTGGCGCTGCTGTTCTCGCGGGACGGGCGCGTCCGGAGCGGCGAGGTCTGCACACAGGCGCCGCCTCCGGCGGATCTCCGGCTGGTGTCGCGGGCGGACGCCACGGAGCGCCAGCGGCACACCCGCGCCTGCTGGCTCTGGGGGACAGAGCGGGGAACAGAGCGGGGAACAGAGCGGGAAACGGGAATACAAGTGCAATAGCGGATCGGAGGTTCTGGAGATAGAGCCGCTGAGCCGCGCGTTGAGCAGCCAGCGTTCCAGGAGTGCAGATTGCCCTTCACCACCCATCAGCGCCCACCCACGATGGACCCGGAGCAATCGGCTCGGCGCGCCCCCCCGGTGCAGGATCCGGCGTCCAACCTCCCGAGGAACGCCCCTTCTCTGAGCCGGGCCAGCCTGAACCAGCCGCTCCGCATCCCGACGCTCCGGGTGGTCTCCGGGCCGAACATGCTGCAATTCATCCTGCTGCTGCCAGAGGAGGAGGTGATCATCGGCCGGGAGGAGACGGGCGGGCTGGCGCTGCTGGACGCCTCCGTGTCGCGCCGCCATGCGCGCGTGATCCTGCAGGACGGGCACGTGGCGGTCACCGATCTGGGATCGACCAACGGCACAGCGGTCACCGCCGATCCTGCGGTGCGCGGCCAGCCCATCCACCAGGCTGAGCTGCCGATGGGTCAGTGGCTGGAGATCGGCGGGGTGAGCCTGCGGCTGGAGGCGATGTCGCTGGAGCAGCTCGCCCACCTGGAGCGGGTCGGGAGCAGGCTGGTGGAGCCTGGACGGGAGCGCACCACCGGGCTGCTGCAGTCCGGCTGGCTGGTGACGGAGATGGACGGGTGGATGCGATCGCAGTCCTGGCGGGAGGAGCCGGTGGGCGGGCTGATGATCGAGCTGACGCCCCCGCACCGGCAGCCGCCGCCTGAGCTGCTGGCCGGGCTCTGCCGCCTGCTGATGTGGAAGGTCCGCAGCACGGACGCCTGCGTGCGCCACAGCGACAGGATGATGTGGATCGCCCTGCCGGGGGCTCATGCGGGGCAGGCGCAGCGGGTGGGGGAGCGGCTGATGCGCGAGGTCAACGCCTACCAGTGGCCGCGCTCCGTGACGGTGCCGCTCAGCATCCGGTTCCACGCATCCGAGTGGAACCGCCGGGAGACGGCGGCGGCGTGGGTGCGGCGCGGGTGGAGCGGGCTGGTGATGCAGGCGGGAGATCCATTGGGCAGGCGGCCTGCGGGCCGGACGGGTTAAGTGTCCGCTGCCGAGGCGGGCACTCCATCTGTCCTGCCCGGAGCGGGAGGGAACGTGGGTTTTCTGGATCGGGTGCGGAAGCTGCTGGACGGCGGTGACACGGATCTGGGTCGGGAGGATCTGCTCCGGCAGATCGAGGAGGGCATCCTGGCCCTCCGGCGGCACGGGGCGGCGGGGCGCGAGGTGTTCCCCCCGGCGGTGCGCGTCCGCGTCCAGGCGGCGGAGGGCAGCCTGGAGACCCTGCGCCAGTGGACCTCTGACCCGCGCTTCGAGCAGGAATTGGAGGCGCGGCTGCTGAACCGGCTGGTGGAGGCTGAGGGGCTCCCGACCCGGCAGTCCGGGTGGAGCGGGGAGAGACCACCTCGATCCGGATCGAGGAGGAGTCCCGCGCGATCATCGGGCTGGCGGTGCTGGAGGGCGGCGACCGGGACGGCGCCTGCGTGACGCTGGAGAGCGGGCGGCGGGAGTGGCGGCTCGGGCGCGGCGCGTGGCACCAGGAGCGGGCGGAGGATCAGCGGCTCCCCAACGACATCGTCCTTAGCGACAACCTGATGTTCATCAGCCGCGCCGCCGCGATCCTCCACCGATCCGGCGCGACGCTGGAGGTGGAGGCCCGCCAGCAGGGCGAATTCCTGGTGGTCCTGCACCGCGACGGCAGCCGACGCCGCCCGTCGAACACGGCGCGGGGGCGGGTCGCGATCCGGGTCGGGGATCGTCTGGAATTTCACGACGGCGGACAGCAGAAGCTGGTGCTGGCGATCCTGCCCGAAGGAGAGGAGTGAGATGCTGAAGCCCGACGGCGCGGATCGGTTCCGCGTAGATTTTTCACAAGTTCAACGGGGAAAAAACTTCCTCCGCAACCTCTTCGCGCGCGGGCCGGTGGTGGTGGACGCCTGGGCCATCGGGCAGGCGATCATCGCCGCGCTGCGCCGCTGCCCCTTCCGGAGCCCCAACGGGCTGCCGCAGGTGTGGAACGAGTACCGGATCTTCCTCTGCCGCGAGGATCATGACCGGCTGCGGGCGCTGGAGCGGGCGTTCCAGCAGGAGGTGACGCCGATGCTCTACGAAGAATTGGTGCGGACCAACGCCGTGACGGTCGGCGCGCTCTGCGTGCGTCTACTGGTGGATGACAACGACGAGGTGCGCCCCGGCGCGGCGATCCTCCACGTCAAGCACACCCCCGACAGCGAGACGATCAACCCCGTCGCCGGAGAGGTCACCATGCGCCTCGACCGCAGCGTCGGCAACCTGAGCCCGGTGCCGCCCCAGGTCGAATCCTCGGCGCCCCGCATCCCGACGATCATCCCCCCGGAGGACACCGAGCGGCTGGAGACCGCTGAGGCGATCCTCCAGACCGGCGGCGCCACGCTCCCGCTGCTCTCCGGCACCCGCTACGTCGTCGGCCGCGCCCACCCCGGCGCGCCGCCCACTCACATCGCCCTCCCCAACGCCACCCCCAAGATCAACCGCTGCCAGATCTCGCTGCTGGTGGAGGGGGACGCGGTAAACGTCGGGCGCGAGCCGGGTAACAGCAACCCGGTGTGGGTCGCGGGGCAGCCGCTCGCGCCGGGCGACATCCTGCGGGCGAAGATGCCGGTGGACATCGTGCTGTCGGGGGGCGAGCTGCGGATGACAGTGAAGGTGCCGGGGAGCGCCGACCCGATGACGATATCTCCTTTTTGAATCTACGTTTGAAAGAGGTAATATGCTCCCTGATAAGCCGCTCCGCGCGGCCAGCCGCACCCATGCCGGTCGTGTACGCCCCGACAACGAGGACGCGCCGCTCTGCCTGCCGGAGCGCGGCCTGTTCGCGGTGATCGACGGCATGGGCGGGGAGGCCGGGGGCGAGATCGCCGCGCGGCTCGCCGTCGAGGCCCTGTCCCGGATCGGGAACCGCAGGAAGCAGGACAGCGCGCTGCTGCTCACGCAGGCGTTTGAGGAGGCGCGCGCCCGCATCCTCGATCACGCGAAGCAGGACCCCTCCCACCGGGGGCTCGGCGCGGTCGCCACCGCCGCGCGGCTCGACGATGACGGGCGCACCCTCACGCTCGCGCATGCGGGGGACTGCCGCGCGCTCCTGCTCACCGGTGAGCGGCTGCAGCGGCTCACCAACGATCACACAGAGGAGCAGCCGGGCCGCGCGAAGGGCGCAGTCTCCCGCGACCTCGGCCGCGCGGAGCTCCCGCCGCAGTGGGTGGACGTCCGGCGGGTGCCGGTGAAGGCCGGGGATCTGCTGCTGCTCTGCTCAGACGGGCTGCACGGGGTGGTTCCTGAGGAGGAGGTGCGGGCCGCCCTGATCGGCGCGCAGCGGGAGCAGCTCCCGGTCGAGGATCTGTGCGCCAGGCTCGTGGCGCTCGCGCTCGCGAAGGGCGGGCCGGACAACGTGACAGTGGTGGCGGTGCGGATCGGGCGGTTCTCCCGCCGCCGCCTCCCCCGGCTCGGCGTGGCCTTCTCCGGCGGGCTGCTCCTGCTGCTGCTGTGCCTCGTCGGGTTCGTCCTCAACGGCTTCCGCGCCGCGCGCCCGACCGGGCGGCTGCCCGCTGAGGTCTCCGGGATCCACAACCCCGGCGGCCCCCTCCCCTCCCCGCTCCAGACTGCCGCCGACGGACTCACCGTTGTCCCGGCCGGGAGCCGCCTGATCCTCCACGGGAACCGGCTCCAGGGAGATCGGCTGGCGCTGAAGGTCGAGGGGGAGGCGGTGCTGGAATTCTGCGCGATCGAGATGAAGGAGCGGCTGGAGATCAAGGTCTCAGGCGCGCTCACGCTGCGCGACTGCCGCCTGGAGTCGCCGGAGATCGCGCTGATCGCGGCGCCGGGGGCGCAGATCCGGCTGGAGAGATCATGGGCCGTCACAGGACGCGCAGAGATATCTCCGAAAGAACTATGGCCGTCCATTGTATTCTTGAACGATATATCCATCAAAGACATATCCATGTCTGATATCTCTGCCGCCGGCCTCCGGATGATCGCGCCGGCAGAGGCGCCGGCAGCGCCGGCAGGCGCGTCCCTGAATGGAGCCGGGCCGACAGACGTCCAACCTGCGCCCGGTTCCGTCCCGGCCTCCCAGACTGCCCCCCCGTCCGCCCCCCCGTCCCTGAAGGCACCATGATCCTCGCCGAGATCGCGCTCCTGCTCCTGATCGCCATGCTGGGCTGCTGGGGCGCGCTGACGGCGCTCTCGGCGGGGCTGGCGGCGGCGGCGCTGCGCGGGCAGAGCGGGGACATCGCGGCGGTGGAGGCGGCAGCGTCGGGCGGGCTGGTCTGGTTCGCGGGCGGGATCGCGCTGGTGGCGGCGGTGCGCGCGATCAGCAGCAGGCGCAGCCCGCGCACGATCCGGACGCCGCTGCTGCTCCCGGCGGGCTACGCGGCGGTGGCGCTGGGGATGTGCGTACAGTACGGCGACGGGAGCCCGTTCTCATCCATGTGGAACGGCCCGGCCTTCGCGCAGGGGGTGGGGTTCGGGAGCGCGATCGCGGCGGTATTCCTGGTGATCCCCGGAGATCTCCCCGGCTGGCTCCACCGGGGGCGTCCGGCGCTGGCGGCGGCGGTCGTGGGGCTGTTCGGGGCGCTCTCGATCTGGGGGACGGCGCCGGGGGCGTCGGATCAGCGGATCAACCTCTGGGGCGTCCAGCCGATCGAGGCGGTGAAGATCGCGGCGGTGCTGTTTCTCGGCTCCTATCTGGGGCAGCGGGCGGCGAAGCTCCGGTATCAACGCGAAAAGACACCGTTCCTGCCAGCGCTGATGCTGCCGCGCCCCCGGCTGCTGCTCCCGGCGCTGCTGGCGCTGGCGACGACGCTGCTGGGGATGCTGTTCGTGCGCGATCTGGGGCCGACGCTGATCCTCGGTGCGGTGTTCCTCGGGATGTTCTATGTGGTGACGCGCAGCCCTGGCTGGGTGGGGCTGGCGGGGGGGCTGGGGATCTCGCTGCTGGCGATCCTCGGGCTGTGGCCGGATCTGGCGCCGTCGACCTCGGTGGAGATCCGGCTCAGGATGTGGGTCGATCCGTGGTTCAACGCGCTGGAGAACGGCGATCAGCTCGCGCTCTGCTACTGGACGATGGCGGCGGGCGGGATGACCGGGACGGGGATCGGGTCGGGGCTGCCGGGGTCGCTCCCGGCGGGGCATACGGATCTGGCGTTCGCGCACCTCGTGGAGGAGCTGGGGCTCGCGGGCGGGGGGCTGTACCTGCTGCTGCTGGGGGCGGCCATCACCGACGGGCTGCGGGTGGCGGCGTGGAACCGGACGCCGGAGCGGGTGATGATG
>JBEIQZ010000616.1:0-3368 GCA_040376255.1 Alphaproteobacteria bacterium | reverse complement strand
GCCATCGCCAGCTCATACAGCTCCCGGCCCGCCTCGCCCGTCGACTCCACCGCCGCGTCCGCGCCTGTCGTCAGGATGTCCTCGCAGACCTCCTTCGCCTGGTAGATGCGATCCATCGCCGCGATCGCCACCGGCAGGATGTCCTCCGTCCACACCATCGGCGCCCGGTAGTGCTTCTCCAGGTAGGCCAGCCGCAGCACCTCGCCCGGCACCTCCGCCACGATGTCCTGGATGCGGATCACGTTGCCGAGCGACTTCGACATCTTCTCGGTCTGCTGGGTGGCCGCGTCCATCAGCGTCAGGTGGCCGTTGTGCATCCACACCCGCGCGAAGGGCGCCTCGCCGGTCGCCCCCTCCGACTGCGCGATCTCGTTCTCGTGGTGCGGGAACACCAGATCGATCCCGCCCCCCGTGGATGTCGAACCGCGCCCCGAGGTGCATCAGCGACATCCCCGAGCACTCGATGTGCCAGCCCGGCCGCCCAACGCCCCACGGGCTGTCCCAGCAGGGCTCCGCGCCGTCGATGCCCGCCGGGCCGCTGACCGACTTCCACAGCACGAAGTCCGCCGGGTGGCGCTTCTGCCGCTCCTCCGGCGGTACGTCCGAGACCCGCCCTGACGCCCCCGCCTGCAGATCCTCCAGCCGCTTGCCCGACAGCTTGCCGTAGCCCTCGAAGCTCTCCACCGCGTAGTAGACGTCCCCCGGCCCGCCCGACGCCCCCGGAGTGGTGTAGGCGTGGCCGCGCGCGATCAGCTGCGCGATCACCCCCTGGATCTCCGGGATGGAGGTGCTGACCTTCGGCTCGATGTCGGGCCGGATCATCCCCAGCGCGTCGAGATCCGCCTCCAACGCTTCGATGTACTCCGCCGACACCGACAGCCCGCTCCGCCCCGCCGCCCGCGCCTTCCGGATGATCTTGTCGTCAACGTCTGTATGGTTGCGGACATAGCGCACCGCATAGCCGGTGTTGCGCAGGTGACGGACGACCATGTCAAATGTCATCGCCGCGCGTGCGTGGCCGATGTGGCAGTGATCGTAGACCGTCATCCCGCACACATAGAGGCCGACTTTTCCGGGCTCGATGGGTTCAAAACGCTCAGTTTTGCGGCTGAGAGTGTTGTAGATGTGAAGGGATGAACGATCAGACATCGGCGCTCCAGTAAAATAGACACACGCGGAATCGGGAGGTCTGTCAACAAGACAGACAGCCGTCCCGCGTCGCGGGCCGTTCCAGACCCGCCTCTGTTCTATCCCCTGTCCTAGCCCGTTGGCGCGCGCCGATCTACCGGATCAGGCCGCCTTGAGATGGAAAAGGCCGTCGATCTCGACGGCCACTTCCTTCTCATCCCCATCCCGCGCCACTGCGATCTCCTGGACCAGCAGGTTGCGCGCTTGATCGAACATCTTGCGCTCACCGAAGGAGAGCGACTTGTCGCCCTTGAGGAGCGCCAGATCGCGTAGAACCTTCGCCACTTCAATGGGATCGCCCGTCTTGATCTTGCTCATATAGTCGCGATAGCGCCGGTTCCATGTCTGGTTGTCAGTCGGAACGTCTCTATCCCGGAGGATCTGGTACACCTTCTCGATCTGCTCGCCGTTGATGATATTGCGCATCCCGATCTGGCGGGCGTTGTGTACCGGAACCTTGATGGTCATCCCGTTGTCGAGGATCTTCAGGACGTAGAACACTGCGCGTTCTCCATCGAGATCCACCGTGATCACATCCCGGATGATGCCCACGCCATGCGCAGGATATACCGCCTTGTCACCGACGTTGAATTCCATGCTTCTGCTCCCGGAATACTCTGACAGCATAAATACACTTCGGACAGTTCCGAGTGCATTCGCCGTCGGATCTTCTCGTCCACCCCTATAACCGGTTGTCATGCTGCGCGCACCCTCTCCAGCGTTATCTGTCCTCCTGCTCGCTGCGCTGTTGCCGCCCGGGATCAGCGTGCTCGTGGTGAGCGCCGTCCTGATCAGCCTCGGCACGCTCACGGGGCTCCTGCTGAGCCAGGGGCTGACGCCGCCCCCCGCGCTGCTCCCGCCGCTCGCCCTCGCCGCCATCCAGAGCAGCCTCGGCCTCGCGCTCCCGACCGCGCTGCTGCTCGGCTGCCTGAGCGGCCTGCGGCGGCTCCGCGATGAGGGGGCGTGGCTCGCGCTCCAGAGCTTCGGCTGCTCCGGGCGCCAGATCGGGCTGCGCCTGCTGCTGCTCCTGCTGCCCGCGCTGCTGCTCCAGCTCGCCCTCCAGCACCGGATCGAGCCCGCCGCCCGCGAGCGGCTCCGCGCCCTCCGCGTCGCCGCCGCCCTGCACATCGAGCCGGTCGGGGGGCAGACCCTCCACGTCGGCCCGTGGTCCATCGCCGTCGAGGGCGGCCTGCTCCGGTTCGCCGGGCGCTCTGGCGGGGCGGATCTGTTCGGAGAGGCCCGGAGCTGGGCGCTGCTCCCGGCGCGCGACGGCGTGATGATGCAGCTCGGCGACGGGCGGATCTGGAGCGCCGATCCGCCGTCCGCGATGCGCTTCGGGACGCTCCGGCTCCCGGTGCCGCTGCCCGGCCTCACGCAGAAGAGCCACGCCTCTGAGCGCGGCACCGCCGATCTGCTGGAGAAGCTCCGCGCTTCGCCGCTGCCCGCTGAGCGGCTGAGCTACGAGTGGTGGCTGCTCCACAAGCGCACCCTGCTCCCGATCTGCCAATTGCTGCTCTGCCTCGCCGCGCCGCCCTTCGCCCTCGGCCCCCGCCCGCTCTGGCCGACCGGGCTGGCGATGATCCTCTCCCTCTGGACGCTCACCCGCCTCGCTGATCGCAACATCAACGCCCTGGGCCAGCCGGTCGCCGCCGCGCTGCTGGTCAGCGGCTGCGCGCTCTGGCTGCTCGGCTGGTGGCGCTGGCCGGCCCGGTGATCCCCGCGCTGCTGCTGCTGCTCCGCCGGCTCGCCAAAGATCTCGCGCTGATCCACGCGGGCGGGGTCCTGCTGGCGGGGCTGGCGATGCTCGTCGAGGGCGCCGCCTTCGCCGATCTCCAGGCGCGGCTCCCGCCGGTCTGGGCCGGGCTGTGCGCGCCGCTCTCGCTGCTCGGCTCGGCGCTCGCGGTGTGGCGGCTGCGCCGGGAGGGCGTGCTGCTCGCGCTCGGCACGGCGGGCTTCCCGCCCCGCGCGGTGCTGCCGATCGCCGCGCTGCTCGCCGCGCTGCTCGCCGCGCCGGTCCCTTCGCTGCTGCAGCCGGACGCGCCCGGGACCGGCACATGGGTGCGCGCGCCCGGCGCGTGGTGGCGGATGGCCGCGCCCGGAGCGCCCGGAGCAGTCTCCGCCGGAGCGGTCGACGCTGCCCCTGCCTGCGGGCAGGCGTGGCCCGACCCCGGCAGCCCGCT
>JBEIQZ010000382.1:0-6076 GCA_040376255.1 Alphaproteobacteria bacterium | reverse complement strand
ATCCGTTCGCCGGTGCGACCCCGGGCGCGGACGAGATTTTTGCCTACGGCCTGCGCAACCCCTGGCGCTTCAGCTTCGACTCGGTGACCGGCGACCTCTACATCGGGGACGTGGGCCAGGGCGACTGGGAGGAGATCGACCTGCTCCCGCCGGACGGGCTGGGGAGCGCGCTGGGGATGCCGGAGGACGAGGAGCGGCGGTGCCGGGAGCGCGATCCGGCGCGCCTCGACGCGGCGCTGCTCCGCG
Source organism: Alphaproteobacteria bacterium (assembly GCA_040376255.1). Taxonomy (GTDB): domain Bacteria; phylum Myxococcota_A; class UBA796; order UBA796; family SXON01; genus JBEIQZ01. The sequence continues at coordinate 5,830 of JBEIQZ010000382.1, read as the reverse complement.
TCCACTTCGGCAGCAACGACCGGCATGCCTGGCACATCGCCTGCGACCGCGCCGCGCCGGACTTCGGGCAGGTCGAGGACTGGAACGACAGCTGGCCCTGGTACCCGATCCGGGCGTACCGGGTGTGGCCGGATCTCTCCTCGTTCTTCAAGCAGTGCTGAGGCTCAGCGCGCCCAGCCGTTCTCTGCGACGAACGCCGCGACGCGCCCCCGGATCTCCTCGCGGGTCGCCCGCACTTCCGCGACCGGGCGGCCCTTCGGGTCAGGCAGCGGCCAGTCGTCCCGCCGCACCCCCGGCACCACCGGACATTCATCGCCGCAGCCCATCGTGATCAGCCAGCCCGCCCCGGCGGCCAGCGCTGCGGTGAGCCGCTGCGGGCGCGCCCCCGACAGATCCACGCCGATCTCCCCCATCGCCGTCAGCACCTCCGGGTGGACGCGCTCGCCGGGCGCGGTCCCCGCCGAGATCGCCCGCGCCTTCGACGGATCGGCGAGCAGGTTGAAGAGGGCGGCGGACATCTGGGAGCGGCCCGCGTTGTGGACGCAGGCGAAGATGACGATAACCGGCGCGGGCGGGTTCATCGGGGAGCTCCTTGCGGAAGGATCGGGATCATCCAGCCGAACAGCCCGGTGGCGGCGGCTGCATCGACCGTCTGGGCGAGCAGGAAGCCCGGGACATCGGCGGGGCGGATCCCGGCGAAGGTGTCGGTGAGGGCGCGGGCGACGGTGACCGCCGGGTTGGCGAAGGAGGTGGAGGCGGTGCACCAGTAGGCGGCGACGATCCAGGCGGCGACGGCGAAGGGCGTGACCGCCGGCGCGCGGCGGGAGACGCCGATGATCGTCCCGATCAGCCCGAACGTCGCGACCGCCTCAGAGAGCCACTGCCCCGCGCCGGTGCGGACGTGCGCCGAGAGCGTCCAGGGCGGCAGATCGAACATCAGGTCGGCGCAGGCGACCCCGAGCGCCGCCCCGGTGATCTGCACCGCGATGTAGCCCGGCACCGCCCGCCACGGCAGCGCCCCGGACACCGCCTCCGAGGGCGTCACCGCCGGGTTGAAGTGCGCGCCGGAGACCTGCCCGAACGTCAGGATCAGCGCGATCAGCCCGCCACCGGTCGCGACGGTGTTGCACAGCAGCGCCAGCCCGACGCTCCCGCCTGAGAGCCGCTCCGCCATGATCCCCGACCCGACGACCACCGCCAGCAGCATTCCCGTCCCGAGCCCCTCAGCGCAGAGCCGCCGCGCCGCCGAGGCTACCTGCACGGGATACCTGCCTGCGCATCCTCCAGCCGCCGCCGATCCGCCGCTGCGCCGAGCGCCGCACACCCCTCCAGCACCGCCGCGAGGATCCGCGCCCGGACAGGATCCGGGTCGGACAACAGCCGGTAGTACATCCAGCTCCCGCGACGCTCCGCCTCCACGACCCCGGCGTTCCGCAGGACGCCCAGGTGCTGAGAGGCGTTGGGCTGGCTCAGCTCCAGCGCGGCGGTGATGTGGCAGACGCACTGCTCCCCGTTCATCAGCAGGGCGAGGATGCGGAGCCGGTTCCCGTCTGCGAGCGCCTTCAGGAGCTCTGCGGCAGGGTGGACATCGGAAGAGTTTATGATGGAGGTCATGCAGGACATCAGCATATCAGCATATACTGATATACTGCAAAGAGATCTCATGGCCCGTGTAGAAGTTTTCGATCCGGCGATGTGCTGTTCCACAGGTATCTGTGGCCCTGAGGTCGATCCGGCGCTCGTCCGCTTCGCGGCAGATCTGGAGTGGCTGAGCCTGCAGGGGGTCGATGTCCAGCGCTACACCCTCTCCCAGCAGCCTGCTGCGGTCCTCGCCAGCGAAGCTGTGAAGCGGGCGATCGAGGAGGACGGCGTGGAGTGCCTGCCGGTCGTGCTGATCGACGGGCGGGTGCTGTCGATGGGCGCCTACCCGTCGCGGGAGCAGCTCGCGCGGCGCACGGTGGCGAAGCAGAAGGTGGCGCTGGGGACGGCGCCCTCCTGCATCCCGAAGGCCGACGGATCGGGGGGGTCATGCTGCTGAGCGCGCTGCTGGCGGCTCCCTGCCGGAACCTGTTCTTCACCGGAAAGGGCGGCGTCGGGAAGACCTCGGTGGCCTGCGCCGCCGCGCTCCACCTCGCGGGCGCGGGGCGGCGGGTGCTGCTGGTGAGCACAGATCCGGCGTCGAACCTCGACGAGGTGCTGGGGGTCGGGCTGGGTCCAACGCCGACAGCGATACCGGGGATCAGCGGGCTGTGGGCGGTCAACATCGACCCGGTGGCGGCGGCGGCGGTGTGGCGGGAGCGGGTGGTCGGGCCGTACCGGGGGCTGCTGCCGGCGGCGGCGATCCGGAGCATGGAGGAGCAGCTCTCAGGGGCCTGCACCGTGGAGATCGCCGGGTTCGATCAATTCTCCACGCTGCTGGGTGACACAGAGACGACGGAAGGATTCGACAACGTCCTGTTCGACACCGCGCCCACCGGCCACACGCTGCGGCTGCTGGAGCTCCCGTCGGCGTGGAGCGGCTACATCGGCGCGGGCCAGGGCAGCACCTCCTGCCTCGGGCCGCTCGCCGGCCTTGACGCGCAACGCGCGCGCTACTCGGCGGCCGCTGCGGCGCTCGTCGACCGGACGCGCACAGCCCTGGTACTGGTGAGCCGCCCGGAGAAGGCCGCGCTGCGGGAGGCGGCGCGCACGGCGGCGGAGCTTGCGCTGCTGGGGATCAGCAACCGGTTGCTGGTGATCAATGGCATCTTCCATGCTTCAATCCAGCCGGATTCAGGAAACCATGAAGTAAAACCTGACCTGACAGCCGCTGCGCTGGAGCGGTGCGGCCGGGAGGCGCTCGCGGCGCTGCCCCCGTCGCTCGCCGGTCTGCCGAGGGCCGACATCCCGCTGCTGGCAGAGGCGCCGATGGGCGCTGCCGGGCTGCGCGCCCTCCTCGCCCCGCCGGGAGCTGCCGCGCCGGGTTCTGCTGCACCGGGTTCTGCCGCGCCGGACGCAGCCCTGCCGGACTCTGTCGCGCCGGACGCAGCCCTGCCGGGGCCGCTCTCCGGGCTGCTCGACGCGCTGGAGGCGGCCGGACACGGCGTCGTCATGACGATGGGCAAGGGCGGCGTCGGAAAGACGACGGTGGCGTCGGCCATCGCTGTCGGCCTCGCGCGGCGCGGCTGCTCTGTCCACCTCTCCACCACCGATCCGGCGGCGCATGTGGTGGAGATGATCGCCGGATCGCTCGACGGGCTCACCGTGAGCCGCATCGATCCGGCGGTGGAGACCGGCGCCTACGCCGCTGAGGTGATGGCGCGGGCGGGGGCCGGGCTGGACGCAGCGGGGCGGGAGCTGCTGGCAGAGGATCTGCGCTCGCCCTGCACTGAGGAGATCGCGGTCTTCCGGGCATTCGCCCGGACGGTCAGTGAAGGCGCGGGGCGCTTCGTGATCCTCGACACCGCGCCGACCGGCCACACGCTCCTGCTGCTCGACGCGAGCGAGTCCTACCACCGCGAGATCTCGCGGACGACCTCCGACATGCCTGCGTACGTGCGATCCCTGCTGCCGAGGCTGCGGGACCCGGCGTTCACCCGGACGCTGCTCGTCACGCTCCCCGCCGCCACGCCCGTCCACGAGGCCGCCGCCCTCAGCGCCGATCTGGTGCGGGCCGGGATCCGCCCCTGGGCGTGGGTGATCAACAGCAGCTTCGCCCCGCTCGACGTCTCCGATCCGGTGCTCGTCGCGCGCCGGGCGCGGGAGGCGCCGTTCATCGCGGAGGTCTGCCGGCAGGGGGTGCAGGTGGCGCTGATCCCGTGGCAGCTGGCGCCCCCCGTGGGGGTGGAGGCGCTCAGCGCGCTGTCGGCCTGAGGAGCGGGCTGATCAGGCCAGCTCCAATCCCCACGGCAGCCCCTGACAGAACCCGGCGCCGCCGCGCGCCCGCCCCGCCCCGTCCAGCACCAGCAGCCGGTGGGCCTCATCGGCCTCCGGCCACTCCAGCCCGTCGAGCTGATCGTCGAGGACGCGCGGCGGGACGGCGTGCGGGCGGGCGCGGTTCCGGGCGTGGTACGCGCGGATCGGCTGCTGGAAGGCGACGATGGTGGTGAGCGCGCCGTAGTCGTAGCCGGTGCTGATCACCGCCTCGCGGAACTCGCGCCGCAGCGAGGTGGCGTCCCACACCACCCGCCGGCCGGGCCGGAGCGCCGCCTTCAGCCGGGCGCGCGCCTCCTGCCGCACCTGCCCGTTGGAATGCTGATCGCGGCGATCCCCGGCGATCTCCTCGCGGAGATCGTCGAGCGACACGATGTCATGCCGCCACTCAGGCCGCGACAGCACCGTCTCCGCGAACGTGCTCTTGCCGGAGCCGGAGGGGCCGACCAGCACCACGAGCTCCGGCGGATCGTCCGGCGTCCGGTGGGCATGGAACAGCCCCTCCTCGAAGCTCTGGATCCGCCCGTCCTGCAGCGCCCGCAGCGCCTCCCCGAACGCCCGATCCACCGCAGCCGCCGGCCGCCCCGGCATCGCCGCCGTGAACAGCGCCATCCCCGCCTCCAGCCAGCCAGCCGGGGCGTGGGCCTCCGCGTCGATGCGGAACATGTCAACGAGATCCACCTGATCCGCCCGATCCGGGCAGGCCCGCCCGAGCATGTCCGCCCGCTCCACCCACCACAGATCGTCAAGATCGGCCCGCCGCGCGACCCGGCGGAACTCACCGGCGCCGCGCTCCTTCAGCACCAGCCCCTTCGGGTGGTGGTGCGAGCCCACGCAGCCCAGCACCCGCTGCAGCTCCGGCCACGGGAGCCCCTGATCGACGAGCCGGGTCGCCAGCCAGGATCGCCCGCGCTCCTCATGGTGCAGCGCGGTGATGCGCATCACGCCCCGGATCTCGCGCGGGCGCGTGCAGAGCGGCTTGGCGATGTCGTGGAGCAGCGCGCCGAGGATCCGCACCCGCCGCGACGCAGCGTCCATCGGCGCCGCCTCCGGATCGCTGTCGTGCAGGTCGAAGCTCCGGTACAGCTCCTCCAGCACCATCCCCGTGTGGACGCGCACATCGCCCTCCGCATGCCACTCGGGATCCTGCGGCGTCGCTGCGAAGCCCTCCAGCAGCGGCAGCAGCCCGCCGAGCGCCCCGATACAGGCGTCGATGTCGGGCCGGTTGCCAGTCATAAGAGAATCGAAGAATTCTGGAGGCTTCATGACTGCTCCTTGATGTCATTTATCATGTCATCCTGGACACACGCGAGCCCGTTCGGCACCACCGGGCGGCTCATCCAGAACTGATCGGTCGTCACATGACCGGCGCGCACCCACTTGGCGACGCTCTGCCCGAATTCCCCGTAGCTGAACCCGGCGGCCAGCCGCACGACGATCCCCTCCTGCCGCTCCGGGTCGAGCCCCGCCGTCAGCCCCCGGAGCCGCCGCTCCGAGAACGGCCCCCGGTACAGCACCGGCGGCAATTCCAATTCCAGCAGCGCCGCCCACTCCTCCGTCTCCGTCCAGCCGAGACAGGAATTCTGCTCATCCCAGATCGAGAACAGGAAGAAGTACGACGGCAGCGCCGCGTAGGTGAGCGAGTGGACCGCGTAGCAGTTCTCCCCGCAGAGCCGCCGGCCCTCCGGGATCAGGTGGGCGATCCGCCCGTGCAGCCCCTTCACCCAGGCGCGGGAGGGGTGGTGCGCCGAGTCGAGGGAGCGCGCGTGGATCGCGTCCCGGTAGAGGCTGGTGTTCTCCCCGTCCATCTTCTCGGTCACCACAACCTCCTGCCCGTCGAACCGGCGCAGATCGCGGTGGTGGAGATCGTCGGCGGTGAAGCCGGGGGACCAGGGGAGGTGCGGGGTGCGGGGGTACT
>JBEIQZ010000034.1:0-21230 GCA_040376255.1 Alphaproteobacteria bacterium | reverse complement strand
GGCGAGGGGGAGGATGAGGCGGGGCATCGGCGTCCTGTCGGCTGAGTGTCGGCTGGGGGGCGGCTGGTCTTGTCGCGGCTTATTCGGCGCGCACGACGCGAACGACGCCGTTCCGCATGTCGGCGATGTACACGTTCCCGTCCGGATCCGCCACCACATCGACCGGCCAGTCGAGCGTCGCGTCCAGGGCCGGGCCGTCGTCCCCGGTCAACCCCGCCGCGCCCGTCCCGGCGAGGGTGGTGATTGTGCCGTCCGGGGCGACCCTCCGGACGCGGTTGTTGCCGGTGTCGGCGATCCAGAGCGTGCCGTCCGCCGCCATGTCCAGCCCGTAGGGGCTGTTGAGCTGCGCCGCTGTGGCCGGGCCGCCGTCGCCGCTGAAGCCGGGGGCGCCGATCCCGGCGACCGTGCTGACCGCGCCGGTCAGCAGATCGAGCCGCCGGACGGCGTGGTTGTAGGTGTCGGCCACATAGAGCGCCCCGCCCGCCGCGTCGATGCGCTCCGGGGTGCTGAACATCACCCCGTCGAAGTCGTCCCCGTCGCCCGCGTAGCCGGGGAGGCCCTTCCCGGCCAGCGTGCGGATCGCGCCGTCCGGCGTCACCGCCCGCAGGCAGTGGTTCTGGGTGTCAGAGATCACCAGCGTCCCGGCGTCGAGATCTCCGGCGGGCGCCTCCAGCACCGCCAGCCCCACCGCCTCCGAGAGCGCCGCCGCCGTCGCCGGGCCGCCGTCCCCGGAGAACCCCTGCTCGCCCGTCCCGGCGTAGACGGTCACCTGCTGATCCGCGTCGACGTACAGGACGCGGGCCTCGTGAAGCGCCGCGATGAAGAACGTGCCGTCCGGCAGGAAGCGGACCTCCACCGGGTTCTCCAGCGGGCTCTCCAGCGCGCCCGAGCCGGGAGCCGACCAGGAGTGCTCGCCGCTCCCGGCGATCGTCCGCAGCGTGCCGTCCGGCTCCAGGCGGCGCAGCCGCATATTGTTGAAGTCCACGATCACCAGCCGCCCCGCCGGGTCGATCTCGACCGAGGAGGGCCAGTAGAGCCAGGAGTCCGCCGCCGCCAGCCCCTCTCCGTTGAAGCCGAGCTGACCCGTCCCTGCCACCCGGCAGATATCGCCTGCGGCGCAGGCTTCGACAGGTTCAGGTCCGGCACAACCGTAGAGGGCCAGCACAAAGAGCAGCGGACCTGAGATCACCGATGGACCATGCGGAGGACGTTGTTGTAGGTGTCAGCGATGTACACCGTCCCGTCCGGCCCGACCTCCACGCCGAAGGGGCGCTGCAGCAGCGCGTCTGCCGCCAGCCCCTGATCGCCCTCGTAGCCGGGGACGCCGCACTGGCCGGCGAAGGTCTCCATCGCGCCGTCCGTCCCGACGACGCGGACGCAGTGGTTGTCGGTGTCCGCGATGTAGATCTCGCCGTCCGGCCCCATCGCCACGTCGCGCGGGCCCCGGAGCTGCGCCGCCGTCGCCGCGCCGCCGTCCCCGCCCGTGCCGGCGGTGCCGGTCCCGGCGAAGGCATCGACGATACCGGAGGCGATGTCGATGATGCGGATCTGGTGGTTGTCAGTGTCAGCGAGGTACAGCAGATCGTCGTGGATGATCATGCGCGCCGCCGGATCGGCCTCCTGACCGACCGTGGCATGCATCTGCGCCTGAGAGACCGGCCCGCCGTTGCCGGACAGCCCCGCCTCGCCGGTGAAGCCCCAGCTCGCGATGATGCCGTCCGGGGTCATGCGCCGGATGCGCTGGTTCGCCATGTCCGAGATGTACAGGTTGGCCGCGCTGTCGAAGGCGATGCTGGAGGGCAGGTCGAGCTTCGCGATCAGGCAGGCTCCGCCGTCGCCCGAGAAGGAGCGGGTGCCGTCCCCGCAGACGAAGGTGAGCATCCCGGTGTCCAGATCCACCGCCTCGACGCGGCTGTTGTGCCAGGCGGCGATGAACATGCGACCGTCAGGGTGGAACACCACGTTTGTCGGGTGGTTGAACTTCACAAGGTTGGCCGGACCCTCCGGCCCGTCGCCGATCTCGCCCGTCCCGGCGACCGTGTGGATCGTCTGGTCAGCGGTGAGGATCTGGCGGACGCGGTGGTTGTTCCAGTCGAGGACGTAGGCGTTGCCGTCCGGGCCGAAGGTGAGATCCTGGGGCAGATAGAAGAAGGTCTCAGTGGCCTTCGCGCCCTCAGCGCCCAGCCCGGCCATGCCGTTCCCGGCGTAGTTGCAGATCACCCCGGGCTCGCTGCAGTCCATGGCGGTGTCTTCCGGCTTCGGGTCGTCGGGGCCGTTGCAGGCGGTGAGGAGCGAAGCGAGCGTCAGCAGTGTGAAGAGTGTCATCGTGGCTCCCTCAGCGGTACAGGACGCGGATCGTCTGGTTGTAGGTGTCGGCGATGTAGACGTGGCCGCCCTCGTCGATGGAGACGCCGAAGGGCCGGTAGAGCGACGCTGCGGTGGCCGGGCCGTCGTCGCCCGCGAAGGCAGCGGTGCCGTCGCCCGCGACGGTGGTGATGGTGCCGTCCGGGGCGACCTTCCGGATGCGGTGGTTGTCGGTGTCGGCGATCCAGATCGAGCCGTCCGCGTCCACCTCGATGTCGCGCGGGTTGTTGAGCTGCGCCGCCGTGGCCGGGCCGCCGTCGCCGCCGAAGCCCGGCGTGCCGTCCCCGGCGACCGTGTCGATGATGCCGGTCTCCATGTTGATGGCCCGGATTCGCTGGTTCTCAGTGTCGCAGACGTAGAGCAGCGACTTGTCCGGCGACCAGGCGAGCGCCCCGCCCGGCTCAGGCTGGTTGCTCTTCGGGAAGTGGAACATCGCCGCCGTGGCCGGGCCGCCGTCGCCGCCGTAGCTGACATCGCCCGTCCCGGCGATGGTGTAGAGCGTGTAGTCGGTGGTGAGCATCCGGACGCGCTCGTTGCGCTGGTCGATGAAGTACAGGTTCCCGTCGTCGTCCATCACCACCGACTTCAGGAAGTTGTTGAGCGCCCCCGTCGCGTCGGCCCCCGCCTCGCCGGTGTAGCCCGGCCCGCTGCCCCAGTAGACGTGCGCCAGCCCGGTCGCCGGGTCCCAGGTGCGGAACTTGAAAGTGTGCCAGCCCGCAGAGAGCAGCGTCCCGTCCGGGTAGTAGATCGCGTCGGTCGGGTGGTTCAGGTTGATCGTGTCGCCCGGCACGCCCGGCGCCACCAGATCGGCCTGCTCAGCGTCGCCGTCGCCGACGAAGTCCGTCCCCATGATCGTGCGGAGCGTGCCGTCCGCCTGCACCATCCGGATCTTGTGGTTGTTCCAGTCGCTGATGACCGGATCGCCGTAGGGCGAGAACTCGATGTCCATCGGCCAGTAGAAGTAGGACAGCCGCCGGTGCAGCCCGCCCCCGTCGAAGGCCGCCACGCCGGGCGTCCCCGCCCAGGTGCAGATGTTCCCGGGGGTGGCCTCGCAGTCCGCCGGGATCTCGACGGTTTCCGTCCCGGAGGTGGTGTCCGACTCCTTCGGCGCACCGTCACAGGCCCAGAGCAATGGCAGCAGCAACATTCAGCCTCCGATCTCAGCAGGGGGGTTCCAGCCGTAGTAATATAGCACACCCGCGTCCAACGGACGTGACGAGAGATGACCACCCGCCGCCCATAACCCGCCGTCCGGATCGGCCCAGGCTGCGTGAAAATCTTCAAACAGCTGCGGACGGCGGGTGTCCTCGCGCCAGCCGTCTGCGTCGCGCAGCCAGATGGCGCCGGTGTTCCCGGTAGCGAGCGCCACGTCCGCGTTGAGCGCATGCACGCCGTTGAACTGCGGCGCCATCACCGGGGTCTCGTCCGTCCAGCCTGCCCCGTCGTGCCGCAGGATCGTGCCGGTCGAGAAGCCGCCCACCGCGTAGTAGACCCCGTCCTTGCCGTGGACAGTGAACAGGTTGCGCGTGCCGGTCGTCGCGTCGAGCGTCCACGCCGCCCCGTCCCAGTGCAGCGCGATCCCCGTCGAACCGACCGCCCACACGTCCGTCGCCGAGGAGCCGAACACCTTGAACATCGCCAGCCCCGCCGCCGCCTCCGCCGGGATCACCGCCTGCGTCCAGGCCGCCCCGTCATAGTGGTAGATCGTCCCGCCGTCCGACCCCAGCTCCGGGCGCCCGCCGACGGCCCAGATGTCCTGCTCCGAGGTCCCCCACACCCCGTAGAAGGTCACCGTCTCGTCCAGCACCGTCGCCGCGCCCGTCCCGGTCGCCGGGTCATGGACGTACACCTGCCCGCCCGCCCCGACCATGTAAACATGATCCCCGATCACCCGCACCCACCACAGATCGCCGGTCGTCCCGGTCTGGAGCTGCGTCCACGCCGACCCGTCCCAGTGCTGCACATACGGCCCGCTGCCGTTGTCCGCGCCCACCGCCCACACGTCCGTCGCCGATGTCCCGCCCACGCAGAAGATCGCTGATGGCAGCCCCGACCCGACGGCGACCCAGCCCGCGCCGGTCGCGCTGCTGTCGTCGGTCGCCGCGCTCTCTTTGTCAGCCGTACAGCCGGTCATGGATGTCAGGAAGAACCCTGCCAGAAGCATCGCCATTCAGCACCCCCGTCCGGGTTGCTAACCGATCTCCGCCGCCTCTGCCGCCACTCTGTCGCCGGGCATCGGCTACCCCTTCTCCAGCTCCCGGCCCGTCCGCTGGATCGCCCGGCGCGGCGCGATCTCCGCCGGAGGCGGGGGCGGGGCGGGCGGCGGGGCGGGCTCAGGCGCCTCGAAGCGCACCCACTGGCCCCGCACGAACCGCTCGTGGGGCGCGTAGTTGGTCTTGTAGCGCAGCGCCTCGCACTCCCGCACCCAAAGGCCCAGGTAGTACCAGCGGCACCCCTGCTGCCGCGCCCACTCCAGCTCCTTCAGCACCGAGTACACCCCGAGCGACAGGTTGGCGAAGTGCGGATCGAAGTAGTGGTAGGCGCTGTTCACCGAGGTGCGCCCGGTGTCGAGGAGGCTCACCGCGATGAGGCGCGGCCCGAGGTAGTAGCTGACCTCGGTGGTCGGCACGCAGCTCTCCACCAGCCACTCCTGGTAGCCCACCGGATCGCGGCGCGAGTGCTCGGTCATCAGGCGGCGCTGCTCGCGGTGCCGGTTCCAAAGCGCCACCCGCCGCCGGGACAGCACCGGCGCGCCGAACTCCATCCGCAGCATGCGGTCGTTCCGGGTGAGGATGCGGCGCTGGGTCTTATTGGGCTGGAAGGTCCCGATGTCGATCCGCACCGGCTCGCAGGCGTGACAGAACGGACACTCGGTGCGGAAGAGCGTGCCTCCTACGCGCTGATCGCCCTCTCCCAGCAATTGGTCGAACTGATCCAGCGTCAGCGGCTCCACCGGCACCCGCGCCGGACAGCGCGCCACCTCGCCGGGGCGGTAGATGCACTCCTCGAAGCGATCCATGACCACCCGTGTCCGGGGCGGCGCGGTCGTATCACTCATGTGTGATAACCTATCGTCTCCCGGTCACCCCGCGCCAGAGAGCGGGTCAGAGAACACGAGAGAAAGGAGCGCCACGGATGGATGCGTCCTCAGCGGCTGAGCTGATCCGCTTCTTTGAGGAGCAGATCCCGTTCAACCGATGGCTCGGGATGAAGGTGGAGTCTCTCGGCGCGCGGAGCTGCGTGCTGGCGCTGCCCTTCCGGGAAGAGCTGGTCGGGGACATCTTCCGCCCCGCGCTCCACGGCGGGCTGCTCTCCACGCTGGCCGACACCGCCTGGGGTCTCGCGGTGTTCGCGGCGGTCGGCTCGGTGCAGGCGAGGGTCTCCACCGTCGATCTGCGCGTCGACTACTACGAGCCCGCCGCCCTCGCCCCGATCCGCGCCGAGGCCGAGGTCGCGCGGCTCGGCAACCGGGTCGGCGTCGCCCGCGTCCGGCTGCTCCAGGGGGATCGGCTCGTCGCGGAGGGCAAGGGGGTCTACAACATCCAGCAGCCCCGCCGGCCCGCCGCTGAGTCTGCGCCCGACGCGACCCCTCTGTGAAGCCCGACCGCACCCGCCGCGATCTGCTCCGCTCCTCGCTCCGATTGGGCCTCGGCCTTGGTCTTGCCGGGATCGGCGGCGCGGCCTTCACTGCCCTCGGCGGGCGCGATCTGATCGGCTGCGCGCACCGCGCGGCGCTCCCCCCGCAGGGCGGCTCCGGCCTCTCCGGCCCCGTCCTGCCGCCGCTCCCCGGCCCGGCCCCGCTCCCCGCCGCCTTCCGGCGCGGCTTCAACCACGCCCACCTCCACCGCGAGGGCTACGGCTACGGATCCGCGCGATCCGCCGCGCAGCTCCGGCGGCTCCGCGACCTCGGCACCCGCTGGATCGCGCTCAACCCCTTCGCCTGGATGCCTTCGCTGACCTCCCCGGAGGTGCGGTACGGCGGCGACCCGACCATGCAGCGCGATCACCTGCTCCGCGAGATGGCGGCGATCCGCGACGCCGGGATGTCCGTCGTGCTGAAGCCGCACCTGTGGGCCGGGTCGTTCTGGGCGGGCGGCTTCCCCGGCGACATCGAGATGGAGAGCGCGGCGGCCTGGGCGGCGTGGTTCGACGCCTACGGCGCCTGGGCGCTCGACCTCGCCGCCCTCGCCCGCGACGGGGGCGCCGACCTGTTCTGCGTCGGCATCGAGTGCACCCGCGCCAGCCTCGCCTGCCCCGGCGCCTGGGGGCGGATCGCGGATCGGGTGCGGCAGGTCTACAGCGGCCCGCTCTGCTACGGGGCCAACTGGTACGCCGAGGTCGAGGGCTTCCGCGACTGGGCCAGCTTCGACACAATCGGCGTCAACGCCTACTTCCCGCTCGTCCCCGAAGATCCCGCCGCCGATCCCGCCGCCGATCCCGCCACCGCCACCCTGATCGACGGCTGGCAGCCCCACCTCCGCCTCCTCTCCGGCCTCGCCGCCGCCACCGGGAAGCCGATCCTGTTCACCGAGGCGGGCTACCAGGCCCTCCGGGGCGCCGCCGCCCGGCCCTGGAACAGCGCGGGCGATGTCCCCGACCCCGCGCTCCAGGCCCGCGCCTGGGACGCCCTGTTCCGCGCCTGCGCCCCCCAGCCCTGGTTCGACGGGGTGCTGGCGTGGAAGTGGTTCACCGATCTGCCGGGGGAGGACGATCCGTTCCTCCCCGCGCCGGAGACGCAGGCGGTCATCGGGCGCTGGTTCAGCGGGGGCAGCGCGGGAGGATAGGCGGGATCAGCACGATCAGGTGCCGTTGATGCACCCGCGCCAGCCGCTCCGGGGGAGGGGGCTGGCCTTGAGCTCCGTGAGCCGCCATGTCAGCCCGTCCGTCCCGGTCTCTGGCGGGAGGCCAAATTGGAGCTGGCCCTCGTACATCATCTCGCTGTCAGTGAAGTCCTCGTCCCACGCGACGATCTGCCACTCGTCCGCCCGCGCGATGTTCACCAGCAGCACCGGCAGGCTACCCCAGGCGTGGACGCCCGGCGGCAGGTTGTCGCCCAGCAGCGGCGTGCAGCCGAGGCTCTGATCGTTGACCCGGAATTCCACCTTCACGTCTGCGTAGGCGCCCCCGACCAGCGCCTTCAGCAGGTTGTCCATCGGGCGGGTCTGCGGCACATCGTAGGTCTGGAATTCCAGCCGGAACCGGTGCGGCGTGTGCCACCAGGCGTAGTCGGCATCGAACGGCTGCACCTGGCTGCGGGTATCAAAGTCTGCGTCCCGGCTCACCAGCGCCTGCGCCCGCGCCTGCCGGTACACCTCCAGCGGCTGCGCCACCAGCACCGCCCGCCCCTCCTGCGAGAACACCGGAACCCCCGGCCGCGCCGTGTCCGGCAGGTAGGGCATCCCGCTCAGATCCGTGGCCGCGCCCTCCGCGAACACCAGCTCCCCGCTGCCCTCCCACGCCGTCCGCTCCGACGCCACCCGCACCTGCACCGGCCCGGTGTACCCGCCCGCCTGAACAAAAACCTCCCGCGCCGCCCCCGCCGGTCGCTCCAGCGGCGGCCCCGCCCCGACGCGCGTGTCCATCACCAGCAGGCTCCGCACCCCCAGCACCCCCAGCGGCGCCAGCCCCACCCCCGCCAGCCCCGCCCCCGCCAGCCCCGCCGCGCCGAACGCCGCCTCCCCGTCCTTCGCGGGGATCGCCGCATCCACCCCCGCCAGCAGCAGCCCCGCCCCCAGCCCCGGCAGCCCGAGCAGCAGCAGCTCCCTCGGCTGGAGCGACCACCGCCAGTCCCGCCGGATCCAGCTCTCCATCTGCACCCGCTCCATCGGCACCGACCGGCGCACCTCCCCCGCCGTCGCCCGCACCGCCCCGCCCTCCACCCCCAGCGACACCGCCGCCGCCGACTCCTCCGCCACCCACGTCGACAGCACCACCGGCTCCTCAGTCAGCCGGGATGCATCCTTCGGGAGACAGGCGAGCGACAGCAACATCAGCATGCCGCCAATATAACCGGGCTGCGCGCGACCACCCGTCGCGCAGGCTTCGTATCGCCTCTGTCACGTGCGCATACATGATACGCAGGCTTCGCATCGCCTCTGTCACGTGCTGCCATACAATGCGCAGCGCTCGCATCGTCTCCAGCAGGCGCGAAAGGCGATGCGCAGGCTTCGTATCGCCTCCATCACGTGCTGCCATACAATGCGTAGCGCTCGCATCGCCTCCAGCAGGCGCGGAAGACGATGCGCAGCGCTCGCATCGCCTCCAGCAGGCACGGAAGACGATACGCGCCGCTTGCAGTGATCTTATCAACGGTAAAGTAGTGCCTGCCCGGAGAGGCACCAAGTCCATGTCCCGTCTGCATTCAGCGTGAGGGCAGCGACCGAAGCGGAGCCGGTCGCGCGGGAGCAATGCACTGATGTCCAGCCTGCTGCGATGGCGGCGGCGCCAGCCTTGCCCGAAGCCGAAGTAATCGTCAATGTGTTGATGTGCCCCCGGAGTTGAGCGAGCGTAGCCTGATCGGGGGGAGGGTTTGTCCCCAGGTTGAAGGGCGCCAGCACGCCACAATGCACCTTCCCTGCCGAACAGTGGAGATTCCATGCCTCCTGAGAGAAGGCACCAGCCGAACCATGATGGGCGACCTTTACCAGGGTCAAGTTCTGCAGAAGATGCTGACGATCAGGTTCATTTCCCTCAGGGAGCAGCTCTGCGATGATGCCGCCCCAGCCGGACTTCGGGTTGCCCCTGTTCTCTACATCGCCAGCGAGCAGGAGGCGATGCACCCCCCATTCGATCACGACGGCCTTGGAGAGCCGGTTCGGACGATCCCCCGCCTGTCCCGATGTCAGGATACCGTCCAGCAGCGCTTGGGTGGACGGCCATCCGGTTTTCAGGCGATCCTCAACGAGGCGATCCAGCTCAACCCCGGCAGAGTTCTCATCATAACTGCTGGGACCCATGCTCACCACATGGTAGGTGGCTCCCGGATCTTCAGGCCATTGCGGCATACCCACGCCACCTCCTCCCGTGCGCAGGCCGTTCCTGATCTTCTGGTTGAGTTGCTCCAAAAGTAGATACAGGTCGTGGTAGATTTTCCCTTTGGCATTCGCTGAGGCTATTGAGGCGAGTCGACGCACTGAGCCGTGGTGCGGCCACGACCAGAGGCGCGTCGTCGTCGGGAGCAGATCGGCAGCGCCCCTCAGGTGATCCCGATCCGGATGCGTGAGGACGAGGAGATCGATACTCCTGCTCCTGATCACCTTGTCGAGGAGCGCCAGTGTGGCATTCTCATTGTCCTGATAACAGGCGTCGACGACCATACATCGCTCGTCAGGAAACACAACGACGATGCTCTCCCCAAACCCCGGCCCGAGGAAGTACGCTGTCAGAGTGCCGGGAACAGGTCTGGGAATGCCATCAAAACTCAACATCAGACTTTCCAAATGGACGGGAGAGCCAGGAGCGCACGAGAGTTTTTCCGAACGTATCTTCTAAAGATTTTAGGTCTTCTGTCTTGGATCTTGATTTAAAGATCCTGACGACAGGATGCGTGAACCACTTGATGGCGCTCTCAGAGCGGGACTCCTGGGTCATCTTACGCACATGTTGTACAAACTCCCTCAGGACGTTCTCGCCACACTCAATCCGGAAGCGCAGAAGACGACCGTGATACAGGGGATTACCAGGATCGAGTTGGTGTGCCTTGGTATAAGCATCAAGGATCTTTTCGCGTTCCATGTCATCGTTCTGCCACATTTGATGTTTCCAGAGCGACCAGCCGAAGTATTCATGCGCATAGGCATCTTTTTCGTCCGAAATGCGAATGAAGTCATATATGTCGGATGCTTCTTTAAACCTTTTCTCGGCTGTGAGAGCGAACGTCATCAAGCGAAGGTCGTTGCTGTACCAATGGCTGGTGCCTATCGCCAGAAGGACATCGCCGCTGCGGATGGCATGAAAGTGTCTCTCAGGGACTGAGGTGCCAGGTCTCACCGCGAGCCATTCGTGTTCCTGAGCGGCGACAAAACTGCGCATCGCCGTTGCCAGCGCGAGGAAGTGTCTGCGGAAGCGCCGGGGCATCCGGAAGCGGTTCTCCCGTACAGACACGATGCCCCGCGCTGCGAGATCCTCCAGATGCTCACGGCAGACGATGCGACTAACACCTGATGTCGGGTAGGGTCCGACAGCGCCATTGATCGTCTCTACAGGACGCACAAGCGCGAGCCGCATCGCGGTGGTCTCCAGCGCGGTATCGAGACTGTCTGCGAGTCCGGCGAGGACTACATGATCGATGTCCTCCTGAGTGAAGTCGCCCCACGATCTTGAACGCAGGATGCCGCGCTCCCGGAGCCACCGCGCTGCGGGCCGGAGCTCAGGCGATGGTTCCGGCCTGTCTCCCGGCACAGGTTCAAGGGCTGTGATGTCGTTGTCAGGCAGCGTTCGGATGAACTTCCATCTGTGCCGTTTACCGCCCCGCACGAGGACGGTGAAAAGCGCGTCGCGCTCTATGCGCATCGATGCGTCGCTCCAGCGGGATGCGTCATCGACGATCCCCGGAAAGAGGGCGTCAGGATCAATGAACAACACACCCTCCAGCGCGCCCTCATCCAGCATCTCCTCTACGGCTTCGATGCGTTGCTTCCACGAACTATTACGCGAATGGCACGTGGCGATCGCAGCAGCATTGTCTGTGTTTTGTCTGGCGATGCTCGCCAGGGCGCCACAGATGCGGTAGGCATCGTCAGGATCACCGAATGCGAAGACTGCGGGTTTCGATGCATCCGGAAGGCCGTGTTCATGAAGATCGGTGATGTCCAACAAACACCTCCTGGCAGCTTCTATCTCAGAAGCGTTGTGGCTGGTAGTGTTCCATCTGTTCAAACAGGATGGTTACCCGTCTGTCCGTCCCTATCCAAATATCCCGCTCTGCACCGCGACCCCCGCCGCGCCCGCCTGTATCGCTGCTGAGATCCGCGCCGTGGTGACCCCGCCTAGCGCGAACAGCCGCCCGCGCGTCCGATCGTCCTCGCGGAACACCTCCAGGCCGAGCGGGGGGCGGGTGTCTGCGGGCTTGCTGCCGGGCCTCCAGATCGGGGAGAGGAGGATCAGATCGGCGCCTGCGGTGATCGCCGCCTCTGCCTCTTCACGGCTGTGGGCGCTGCGCGAGATCAGGCGATCCGGGTGGCGCGCCCGGTGGGGGGCGACCGGCTCATCGCCGCTCAGGTGGAGGCCCCGGCGCGTCCCGTCCAGCCTCACGCCGGGCTGACCGAGCAGCCGGACATGGATCAGCAATTGCGGCACATCCGGGAGTCCATCCAGAAACCCCGGCGGCAGGCTGTCCTCCCGCAGCAGCACCCCGACCCCCGGCAGCGCGAGCAGCCCCGGCACCCACTGGAGCGAGGCGGGGCCGCAGGTGATCGCCAGCAGGCAGAAGGGGATCTGCGGGTTCCCCGGCGGGTTCTCCGGCGGGTTCACCGCCCGATCATGCCGGTGAGCGGGCTGGAGGCGCTCGCGTAGAGCCTGCGGGGGATGCGCCCGGCCTCGAACGCCAGCCGCCCGGCCTCCACGCCGAGCCGCATCGCCTGCGCCATCTTCACCGGGTCGGTCGCCCCGGAGATCGCGGTGTTGAGCAGCACCGCCGCCACCCCCAGCTCCATCGCCACCGCCACGTCCGAGGCCGTCCCGACCCCCGCGTCAACGATCACCGGCACCTTCGCCTGTTCGAGGATGATCTGGAGGTTGTACGGGTTGCGGATGCCGAGGCCGGAGCCGATGGGCGCGGCCAGCGGCATGACGGCGGCGCAGCCGATGTCCTGAAGGCGGCGGCAGAGCACCGGGTCGTCCATGACGTAGGGCAGCACGACAAAACCGTCCTTGACCAGCCGCCGCGCCGCCTCCAGCGTCCCCTCGGCGCAGGGGAACAGCGTGTCGGGATCGCCGATCACTTCGAGCTTGATCCACTCCGTCCCTAGCAATTCCCGCGACAGGTGCGCGGTCAGCACCGCGTCCTCGGGCGTGTAGCACCCGGCGGTGTTGGGGAGGAGGTGGATCTTCGTGCGGTCGATGAATTCGAGGATGTTCTGCCCGGCGGGGGCGTTGAGGTCGACGCGGCGCAGCGCGAGGGTGACCATCTCCGTGGCGCTGACCTCGTGGCAGGCGCGCATCGTGGCGAAGTCGGGGTACTTCCCGGTGCCGAGCAGGAGGCGGGAGGTGAAGGTGCGGTCGGCGATCTTGAACATGGGGCCTACTTTCGGATGACGGTGAGGATCGTCTGGTCGCCCTCGAACCGGATGCGGGCCTGCATCGGGCGGGCGGCGAACCAGGCGGGCGCCTCGGGCTGGATGTCGAGCACGATCTCGTCGCCCTCGCGGCGGGCCTGCACGGTGCCGACGCCGTGTGCCTTCTGGCCGGAGATGTCGACGACGAACCGGCTGGTGGCGGCGCCGCTGAAGGGGCGGCGCAGGTCGGGCAGCGCGGGGCGGAAGGCGAGGTTGGTCACCGGGAACGGGACGGCGTACTGCCACACAGAGGCGTCGGCCAGCTCATAGCCGAGGAAGTGGTAGTCGAGGGTCAGCAGGTCGCTGCCGGTTCGGACGTGGAGATCGGAGGAGCCGGGGTCGCCGGGGTCGCCGGGGTCGCCGTCGATGTACCAGTCCTCGGAGGAGGTCGTGTTCCAGGGGCGGTCGCCGCCGGGCCGGTCGAGCTGGAAGCCGCCGGGGATCGGCCGCATGCGCGCGTCGGCGATGGCGAGGCCGCCCTGCGTCTGAGCGATGATCAGCTTCATCGGGTAGAGGCCGAGGACGCGCTTGATGCGCTGGCGCTCGCCCTGGATCGTCATGTCGACGCGGCGCGCCGGGCCGAACAGGTGGAGGTCGAGCAGCACGGCGGCGATGTCGGCGGAGTGGCCCATCGTGTTGCCGTTCCGCTTCGGGGAGGGCTCCGTCGGGCGCTTCCCCTCCACGCGCACCACGACCTCCTGCTGGAGCGGGTTGGTGTAGCGGAATTCCAGGCTCACGTCCTCCGCCGTGCTCTGGTCGACGACCTCCAGCGGGCTGACGGTGCGCGGGGCCGGGACCTCGGGCGCCCAGGACTGGAGGCCGGGGATACCGGCGGTGATGTGCTGCTGCTTCGCGGCGTTGGCGTCCTTGGCGAGCCAGAGCGGCCCCTGAGGGGTCTGGATCAGGGCGTACTCGTGCATGTCCCAGTCGGGGTTCGTCGTGCGGATCACCACGTCGAGCGCGTAGCGCAGCCCCCACACCTGGAGCGGCAGCACCGGGTAGTCCACCTGCGGCGGGCCGGTGTAGGTCACCGGGGAGGGCTCGTGGACGTCGAACCACGCGCGTCCCTCCGCGTCGAGGACCGGGCCGGTCGGGAGCAGATCGGAGAGCCCGCAGCCGGTCAGCAGCATCGGGAGCAGGGATCGCAGGGGGCGCGGCATCTCACTCCTTGGCGGGCGCCGCCGGGATCGGCGGCCTGCTGGAGGTGTGCGGGGCGCTTTTGCCCTCAGGGAGCCGGGGCCAGGCGAGCAGCAGCGCGATCTCCGGCAGCTCCCCGGCCACCACCCACTCCGTCATCCCCTCCTTCCACGCCAGCCCGGCGGGTGTCCCGGCCTTGATCGCGGCGGCCAGCGCCCCGGCGGTCGTCTGCGTCTTCTCCTTGCCGTCGGTGGCGGACCAGATCGGCGTGTCGCCCGCGATCCGGAAGACGGCGCGGGCCAGCTCAGGGGACTCCCACCACTTCTTCCACTGCACCCAGCCCGGCTGCCAGATCAGGTGATCGTCCTGCGGGGACTGGATGACGCGGAGCGCGATCTCGGCGTCGGAGAGGGAGATGTTCCCGCCGGGAGCGGCGTAGGTGCGGGCGTCCTGCGCGGGCGCGGGGACATCCGGATCAGCGGACGCCAGGAGACAGAGAAGCAGGTACATATCGCCCTCAGGAGCCACCGGTTAACCTGTGCTGCCACTCTGATCCTCTCTGATCCGCTGAGGTCGCGCATGTCCGTCCGTCTGCTCCCCGCTGTCACCGAAGATGTCCGCCCGCTGTTCACCCTCACCGGACACACCAACATCGTCCACGGGATGGTGCTGCTGCCGGACGGGACGCTGGTCTCCTGCTCAGAGGACGGCACGCTCCGCCACTGGGACCTCCAGCGGCAGCGGCAGATCACCTCGCTCCGCCCGCACGGCACCTGCATAAACGGGATCTGCCTCGGCCACGACGGGCGCTACGTCGTGACCGCCGGTGACGACAGCAAGGTGCGCTGGCTGGAGGCCGGGACGTTCCGGGAGCTGGCTTGCGGCAGCGCGCACACCGGCTACGTGAGCCGCGTCCTCTGCGCCCCGGATGGCACCGTCGTCACCGGCAGCGGGGACAGCAGCGTCGGCGTGTGGCCCTGCCCGCCGGGCGTCGCGGCGCTCGACATCAAGGCGTTCTTTGAGATCGTTGTCGCCGCCAAAGCCGCCCGGGACGCCGAGGACACCGTCCAGATCGTCACCAGCAGCGGGCAGATCAAGACGGTGAAGGCGCCGAAGCCCCCGAAGCTCCCTAAGGCGCGGGTGCCGAAGCCCACCCCCTTCGCCTCCGGCGGCAGCCCCGGCGTCGTCTGCTCGGCGCTGAAGGGCCACCGGGGCTGGGTGTACGCGCTCGGCCTCTCTGCGGACGGGCTGCTGATCTCGGCCTCGCTCAACAACCAGATCCTCGCGTGGGATCTCCGGCAGCGCAAGCCCGCCGGGGCGCTCTACGGGGCGGATCAGGGCGGCACGCACGCGATCATGGGCGACATCTATATCGCCCCGTCCAACACCTCCGGGCGCGGCCACTCGGACGCCCCGCACGTCCTGAGGTTCCTCGACGACGGGCGGCTGCTCTCCTGCGCGAAGGAGGTGATCGTCTGGAACCCGGCTGACTGGTCGGAGCGCGTCCTCGACAAGGGGAACGGCTGGCAGATCCACCAGGCGGCGGTGTTCGATAAGGGGCGCAAGGTGGCGGTCGTCAGCTACCACAGCCTCCGCGTACTCGACCTCCAGACCGGCGCGGAGCTCGCGGCGGCGATGCCCCACGAGAACGATGTGTACTCGGTGCTGATCACCGCAGACGAGGAGACGATCCTCTGCGGCGACAAGAGCGGCAAGATCACCGCCTGGAGCGTCAAGCAATTGCTGCGGGGCGGCACCCCGGCCCGCCACCTCGGGAGCTGCAACAGCCTGATCTGGTCCGCAGACGGGCAGCGGATCGCCACCGGCGGATTGGACGGCACCACCCGCCTGTGGTCGGCAGACGGGGCGCTGCTCCAGACCTTCCGGCACAAGAATCCGAACGTCAACGCGGTCGGGCTGCTGAGCGACGCTGAGGGGGCGCGGGCGGGCGGGGATGCGCTGCTCTTCGCGAGCCACTACGGCGCCTTCTACGCCTGGGAGACCGGCACCGGCGCGCTCCGCTTCAGCGGCCGCCCCAAGGGCATGACCAGCTACAACCTCAACGACACCTGGCTCACCCCGGACGGCCAGTATGTCCTCACCAGCGCCGTCCTCGAAGGGCTGGCCGCCTGGCGGATTTTAGACGGCGCCTGTGAGATGTTCAGCGGCAAGACCGCCTACAACCAGAACCTCGTCTGGGACACCGACGGGCGCACCTTCTATACATCGCGCTACAACGACAAGGCGTTCGGGGAGATCCAGAAGTGGGAGCTGGAGACGCGGGCGCTCGTCAAGGGCTTCGGCGATCCCTGGGCGCAGCTCGGGCGGGCGCGCCCGGCGGACAAGAAGGAGTACGCCTCCAGGCTGCTCCTGTTCCCGGAGATCGACCGGCTGGTGACCGGCAGCAGCACCGGCAACGTCTACGGCTATGACCGCGACGGGGCGCTCCGCTGGGAATTGCAGGGAGAGTCCTCGTTCCTCATCTTCCACCAGGGGCCGCACAGCATCTTCGCCGTCCATTACAAGCAGGCCGACAGCGGGCGCTGGATCGACCCGCTCGACGGCACCAGCCAGCCGTACCCGCACCCCCTCCCGCCCTTCCAGCGCGCTGCGATCAGCCCGGACGGGCGGTGGCTCGCCGGGACCTGCGACGATCTCCAGCTCCTCGTCATCGACGTCGCCAGCGGGGCGCGCCTCGCGGAGATCGCGCTGCCGGACAAGGTCTACCAGCTCGCGTTCTCGCCGGACAGCCGGGTGCTGGCGCTGGGGCTGGTGAGCGGGATGCTGCGGTTCGTGGAGGTGTGAGGGCGCAGCCTTTCCCTCTCCCCCGTACCGGATTAGGCATCCCACCATTCCAGAGGCCCCATGCCCACCCCGGTCATCTGCCACCCGCTCCGCACGCCCATCGGCCGCTTCCTGGGCGGCCTCTCTGAGATCCGCGCCGATGATCTCGCCGCGCTGGTGATCCGGGAGGTGGTTGCCCGCGCCGGCCTCCCGCCTGCAGACATCGGGGAGGTGTTCCTCGGCTGCGCGAACCAGGCGGGCGAGGACAACCGGAACGTCGCGCGGATGGCGGGGCTGCTGGCGGGGCTGCCGCAGTCGGTGCCGGGGGTGACGGTGAACCGGCTGTGCGCGTCGGGGCTGGAGGCGGTGAACCAGGCGGCGCGGATGATCCGGTGCGGGGACGCGAAGATCGCGCTGGCGGGCGGGGTGGAGGTGATGTCGCGGGCGCCGTATGTGACGCCGCGCGGGAACGTGGCGCCGAAGTTCGGCAACGTGACGGCCTACGACACCTCGCTGGGGTGGCGCTTCCCGAACCCGGCGATGGAGGCGATGTTCCCGCTGGAGGCGATGGGCGAGACGGCGGAGAACCTTGTAGAGAAGTACGGGATCTCCCGCGCCGATCAGGACGCCTTCGCGGCGGCGTCGCACCGGAAGGCGGCGGCGGCGGACTTCTCGGCGGAGCTGCTGCCGGTGGCGCGCGGGAAGCAGGAGCCGCTGGCGCGGGACGAGGGGCCGCGCCCGGACTCGACGGTGGAGGCGCTGGCGAAGCTGCGGCCCGCGTTCCGCAAGGGCGGGAGCGTGACGGCGGGGAACTCCTCGACGCTCAACGATGGGGCGGCGGCGATGCTGGTGGTGGAGGAGGGCGAGGCGGCGGCGCGGGGGCTGACCCCGGTGGCGCGCCTCCTCGGCTGCGCGTCGGCGGGGGTCGATCCGAGGCACATGGGGATCGGGCCGGTCCCGGCGGTGCGGCGGCTGCTGGAGCGGGCGGGGCTGGGGGTGGGGGAGATCGGGCTGTGGGAGCTTAACGAGGCGTTCGCGGCGCAGTCGCTGGCGGTGATCCGGGAGATCGGGATGGACATGGAGCGGGTGAACGTGAAGGGCGGCGCCATCGCGCTCGGCCACCCGCTCGGGTGTTCGGGGGCGCGCATCCTGGCGACGCTGGGCTGTGCGCTGCGGGAGCGCGGGGAGCGGTACGGGGTGGCGACGCTGTGCGTGGGCGTCGGGCAGGGCGTGGCGACGCTCATCGAGCGGGTCTGAGATGGCGCTCGTTTCGCGCGAGGACATCGGGCGGGTGGCGGTCCTCTGCCTGAACAACCCCCCGGCCAACGGCTACTCCCACCAGATGCACCGCGAATTGGACGCGCACGTGCTCGACGTCCGCATGGACGAGGGCATCGACGTGATCCTGCTCCGGGGGAGCGGCGAGAAGTTCTTCTGCGCCGGAGCGGACATCAATTACCTGCGGACGCTGACCCCGGAGCAGAAGTACGCCTTCTGCCTCCACGCCAACGAGACGCTGCTTCGGCTGGAGCACACGCCGAAGCTGGTGATCGCGGCGCTGAACGGGCACTGCGTCGGCGGCGGGCTGGAGGTGGCGCTGGCCTGCGATCTGCGGGTGGGGCGGGCGACAGCGAGCCTCGCCGGCGGGAAGCCCGACCTGATCGGGCTGCCGGAGGTCAACCTCGGCGTGCTGCCGGGGACGGGCGGGACGCAGCGGCTGAGCAGGCTGCTGGGCCGGGCGAAGGCGCTCCAGTGGATGATCGAGGGGCGCAACGTCGGCATGGAGGAGGGGCTGTCGGCGGGGCTGATCCACCGGCTGTTCCCGGCGGCGGGCTTTTTTGAGGAGGTGCTGGCCTTCGCCGGGACGTTCTGCCGTCCGCACCGGGCGGCGGGCGCGGTGGGCCTCATCAAGCGGGCGGTGGTGAGCGGGTCGGATCTGCCGCTGGAGAGCGGGCTGGCGCTGGAGCGGGAGCTTCAGCAGCGGCTGTTCACCGCGCCGGACGCCGCTGAGGGGCTGGCGGCGTTCGCTTCGAAGCGCAGGCCGCACTTCACCGGGGGGATCGCGGCGCTGATGGAGGCGGAGGCCCGCAACGGGCCGGTCGGCGGGCCGGTCGGCGGGCCGGTCGGCGGGCCGGTCGGCGGGCCGGTCGGCGAGCCGCGCTCTGAGCCGAAGCATGAGCCGAAGCCTGAGCCGAAGCCTGAGCCGAGACCTGAGCAGAAGTCTGAGCCGAGGCATGAGCCGGGCGGGCCGCGCCCTGAGCAGGTGACGCGCGTCCCCATCCCGCCCTCCGCCGCCTCTGCGGCGCTGCGGCGCCCCGCCTCGGCCCCCACGGTCACCCCGGCGGAGGGCGCCAGCGGCGCGGCCCTCCCGGCGCGGCGGCCTGAGCCGGAGGGGGAGTACGGGATCGGCAGGACGATCCGGGACGGCTGGGATCCGCCGGGGATGGGGCGGGCGCCGTGGCAGCAGGTCGACCGCCGCGATGACGAGGGCATCGATCCGTTCGACACCGGCAACCGGCGCCGCCCGGTCGCGGGCGGGGAGGGGGAGGCGCCGACGGTCCGGTTCGATCTGTCGCGCACGCGGCTCCATGACGACGCGATGAACATGGTGGGGCGCGATGTCGTGGAGCGGTACATGCTGATCCCGGTGCGCCGCGAGGGCAACGTGCTGATCGTGGCGGCGGCGAAGCCCTCTGCGGAGGCGAAGCGGGCGGTCCAGGAGGAGTGCGGGCTCCAGGTGCGGATGGTGCAGGCCGATGAACTGGACATCGCAGTGGCGATCGCACAGAACTACCGTGCATGAGGTGGCGCTGTCCGGTTAGCTGAACAGCCAGACTGAGAGGGTGCGATGGCGGAGTGGGGTGACATCATCTCGCGGATCTTCTCCACGGGGCGGACGCAGGGTCTGTCCGGCGCGGCAGAGGCGGTGCTCGATCCGGATCCGGCGAACAGCTTTTATGCCTCCCGGCTGCGGAAGCACCACGCGGACGGGGATCTCGTGGATGATCCGGGCCAGATTTGGAGCAGCGCCTCGTTCGGCGGGCGCAAGGGCGGGCTGCTCGCGCACCTGATGGCGGAGCGCGGCGAGGGGCCGGGCTCGTTCACCGACGTTCTGATCATCGTCAACGCGGCGGACGCGAAGCGCGCGGCGGCGTGGAGCGGGGCGGAGCCGTGGGCGGAGCATGCCAGCCAGCTCATCAGCATGGCCTTCGACCGGTTCGCGGCGAAGGAGGGTTTTTTGTTGCCTCACCCGAGGCGCCCGCTGCGCTACTGGTTCATCTCGGACGGCAGCAAGGAGATGCTGAACCAGTCCTACGGCCTCGCCCCCGGCGAGTTCGTCACCGGCCTGCTCCCCAACCTCTACATCGGCCCCTCGGCCAACAGCCGCCCGGTGCTGTCCGTCCACCTGAACCTGCCCGGGGTGTGGGAGGGCTACAAGGAGGTCGGTCAGCTCTACAGCGACCAATTGCTGTTCACGCTCGGCCGCCACTGGCTCGACAACTTCCACCACCCCGCCCTGCAGGAGCCGGGTCTCTACCGCCTCCAGCAGCTCCCCTCCGGCACCCTGATCCACGAGATCAGCCCTGAGCTGCAGGACCGTTACATCGTCCGCAGCGATCGCGTCGATGGCGCCTCGGTCATCACCATCGTCGAGCGCGACGGGCGCCCGCTGGCCTTCCTGGTCCTGGCGGTGATGGACGTCCAGCCCGAAGCGCCGGCCGCGCCCGCGCAGTTGCCGGGGATGGGCATGAGCGCGCTCGCCAACATGCAGACGATCCGCACGATCAGCGTGGCGGACGCCGGCAAGAAGACGATCGTCCCCGGCGAGATCAGCGGGCGGACGCTCACCCTCCAGGAGCGCGGCGCGCTGCTCCAGAAGGTTCACTTCTCGGCCTTCATGGAAGGCTATGACGTGTACGTCGGCAGCAACGGCCAGATGGCGACCATGCTGCCCGCCCCGCGCGCCACGATCCATGTGCGCGGGCGCAAGGTGACGCTGCTCTCCCAGTCTGAGGGGGTGCGCGTCGGGAACCGCCCGCTGCCTGTCGGGCAGTCGGTGCCGCTCCAGGGCGAGATGGAGATCAACATCGACGGCCACCCGCTCCAGTACCGCGATCTCTCCGACATCGCTGTAGAGGGCTGGCCCTACCTCGGGGAATTGCGCCGCCCCGGCATGGGGACCTACCTGGAGTTCGGCGGGAGCTTCCGCATCGGGCGCGACCGCCGCTGCAAGGTGCGCCTGCCCGACGAGCCCCACAACGACAACATCTGCTGGCTGCCCCAGGTCGACAACGGCACCACCATCCGCGCCCGGAACGGCGAGATCCCCAAGTCCCGGTTCTACACCGACTCGATCATGGTCGCCTCTGAGCACCTGGAGCTCGACCTGAGCCGCGAGCCGGCCGCCCGATCCATGGCGCGCCACTGCTACAGCTTCATCCGGCGCGGCACCCGCATCCTGCCCCTGTTCCCCCGCGAGGGCAGCCAGGAGGGGACGCGGGAGGCCACGCTCGAAGCCGGAGACGAATTGCTGGTGGGCAACTGCCTCTTCGGCATGACCTGGCCGCCTGCCGCCCGCTCCGGCGAGAACCGCACCCACACCCGCCCGCCGACCTTCCTCAATTCCATCGAGATCCCGATGGCCGGCGGGCTCGGCGAGCAGGGCCTCGC
>JBEIQZ010000468.1:0-4975 GCA_040376255.1 Alphaproteobacteria bacterium | reverse complement strand
GCCGTCTCAGACTGCTGGAGCTGCTCGCCGGTCTCTTTCGGCTTCGCCTCTGCCTTCGTCGTCTCTACCTTCGGCTTTGTCTCTGCCTTCGGCTCTGTCTTGGCTTTTGTGTCCGTCGCGGGCTTTGTCTCTGCCTTCGGCTTTGTCATGGACTTGGGTTTCGCGGTCAGCGCGTCCGAAGACGGCCCGCTCTTCTGAGCGATGGTCTTGCTCTTCGGGGTGGTGGTCGCGTCCGTCATTGTCTGAGTGGCAGGCATAGCAGAACCCTCGTAACTCAGGTTATCCTGTTTTCAGGGGATCCACAATGCTGCGTTGGCGCTGCGCAATCCTGTTCCTTCTCTGCGGCTGTGCCTCGCCGGGGCCGTCCGCGCTGCCTGACACCGCCGGGGACGGCACAGACGATCCTTCCGGCCCTTCCGGCGCGGCCTCCGGCGCCCGCGCCCGCACGATCCGCGCCCCGCTCGACACTGCTGACACCGGGGGGGGCACCGGGGCCGCCGACGCGGACGGGGACGGCTACGACGGGGTCGCGGCGGGCGGGACGGACTGCGACGACAGCGACGCGGGCGTGAACCCCGGCGCCGCTGAGTCCTGCAACGCCGCCGACGACGACTGTGACGGCACCGCCGATGAGAGCGGCTGCGCCTGCACCCACGCCACCGACGGGCTCCACGACTTCCTGTTCTGCGCCACCCCCCGGAGCTGGGCGGACGCGCAGGCGGACTGTGACGGGTGGGGCTACCGGCTGGCTGACGTAGAGGACAGCACTGAGAACCTCTGGATCTGGTCGCAGGCGGAGCTGGTGCGCGCCGGGAACGCCTGGTGGCTCGGCCTCAACGACCGCGACATCGAGGGGACCTTCGCCTGGGAGAGCGGCAGCACCGCCGCGTACCGGGAGTGGCGGGCCGGCGAGCCCAACAATTTCAACAGCAATGAGGACTGCGGCAAGTACCACATCAACGGCGGCGGGCTGTGGAACGACGCGAATTGCGCGGACGCGATCCTCTACATCTGCGAGGCGGGCTGCGTCTATACCGACAGCTATCTGGACAGCGACGGCGACGGCTGGGGCGATCCGGCCACGGCGACGCGCGGCTGCGGCACCCCGGCGGGGCAGGTGGCGGCTGGCGGGGACTGCGACGACGCGGACGCGGCGATCCACCCCGGCGTCCTTGAGGCGTGCGGCGGCGCGGACGAGGACTGCGACGGCCTCACCGATGACGCCGACCCGGCCCTCGATCCGGCCTCCGCCACCGCCTGGTACGCCGACGCGGACGGGGACGGCCACGACGCCGGGGTCGCGGGCTACGCCTGCCTCCGGCCCGCCGGGGCGGCGGCCTCCGCCGGAGACTGCGACGACGCCGATCCGGGCGCCTTCCCGGGCGCCCCCGAGGTGCGCGCGGACGGCATCGATCAGGACTGCGACGGCGCCATCGACGATCCGGACAGCGCGATCCCGGTCTGCCCCTGCGCGCAGGCCGCGCTGGGCGCGCACAGCTACCTGTTCTGCGCCGAGACGGCCACCTGGCAGGGCGCGCAGGACGCCTGCCTCGCCCTCGGCTACGACATCGTCCAGATCGAGGACAGCGGCGAGAACGCCTGGATCTGGGCCACCGCCGAGGGCACCGACGCGGTGAGTTCCTGGTGGATCGGCCTCTCAGACAGCGACAGCACGGGCGCCGCCGAGGGCGCGTTCGGCTGGCCCGACGGCACCGGCCTTGACGACTGGGACTTCTCCGCGTGGCGCGCCGGGGAGCCCAACGACTACGACGCGGACGGCGACGGGGTCGGCGAGGACTGCGCCCGCTACACCGACAACGCCGCCGGGCTGTGGAACGACAGCGACTGCGCCGCCGAGGTCTACTACGTCTGCGAGGCGGGCTGCGCCATCGTGCTGTCCTGGCCGGACGCCGACGGCGACGGCAGCGGGGACGCCGCGCTCCCTGTCGCCGGCTGCGAGGCGGGCGCCGGGATGGTGACGGTCGGCGGCGACTGCGACGACAGCGACCCGTCGGTCGGGCCGGGCGGCGCGGAGGTCTGCGGCGGCGGGGACGAGGACTGCGACGGGCTGACGGACGACGCCGATCCATCGATCGATCCTGCGGGACAGACGCGCTGGTACCCGGACGGCGACGGCGACGGCTGGGGGGTCGAGAGCGGCGACGTCACCGCCTGCCTCCAGCCCGCCGGGTTCGTCGCCCAGTCCGGCGACTGCGACGACCGCAACGCCGCCACCCACCCCGGCGCCACCGAGGTCAACGACGGCATCGACAACGACTGCGACGGCTACACCGAGCTCCAGGACGCCGACGGCGACGGCCTCAACCACCTGCTCGAACAGAGCATCGGCAGCGATCCCTACGACCCCGACACCGACGGCGACGGCCTCTCAGACGGCGACGAGGTCACCATCGACGGCGGCGCCGCGCGCGACACCGACGGGGACGGCGCACCCGACTGGAACGACACCGACGACGACGGCGACGGCGTCCCCACCGCCGGGGAGTGCGGCGACACCGACCTCAGCACCCCGCCCCCCGACACCGACGGCGACGGGATCACCGATCCGCTCGATGAGGACTCCGACGGCGACACCCTCTGGGACGGCACCGAGGCCGGGAAGGACTCGGACGGCGACGGCGCCGATGACCGGATCGACCCCGATGACGACGGCGACGGCATCCCCACCGGCATCGAGGCCACCGTCGACACCGACGGCGACGGCGGCAGCGACTTCGACGTCGACGGCGACGGCACCCCCAACCACCTCGACGACGACACCGACGGCGACGGCTGCCCCGACAGCGCCGAGGGCGACGGCGACGGGAACGGCGACGGGCTGCCCGACTTCGCCGATCAGGCCTGCGGGGAGCAGAAGGAGGAGGTCTGCGGCTGCGCGTCGGGCGGATCGGGTGCGGCGCTGCCGGGGCTGCTGCTGCTCATGGCGGCGCGGCGGAGACAGCGCTGTCCATCCCCTCAATACAGGCGTTGATCTGCCGGTAGAGCGCTGCTGCATCCTCCTCATCGGGGATGCGGTTACGATAGAGCGTCCTTGTGCTGGAGGACATGCAGGACATCCGCTGCGTGCTTGTGGAAGCCGCGCTCTGACCATGCGACCAACTTCAGGGCGACATAAGAAGGAACATCCGGCAAAGAGAGTCGAATGTCTTCTGCGAGGGTGTGATGATTGTGCTGACGCCAGGCTTCTTCATAGAACCTTCCATCCATCGCGCTCCGGGGATCGCCGGGGTGGCGGATCATCCCGTCCGTTTCCAGGACACCGCTGAACGGCAGCAGATCAAATTGCGTGCCTGTCGGATGGAAGGCGACGCCCGCATCGCGGTTGACGCGGTAGCCTGCCTTCTCCAGCGCGCTCAGGAAGCGGAAGTAATCATCCCAGTCCGTCGCTCTGGCGGCAAAATCCCAGTCCTGTGTCCGTCGTGGACTCAGTCGACGAGGCTCATCAAAGCCAAATTGGCGGGCCATCGTCCCTATGAGCATAATCTCTATCGGGAAGTTCGCTGCGATAGAGAGAAAAGAGCGGAGCGCTGCCAGTGTGCTCGTCTCAATACGGGTCTCCATCACTTAGACCATCTGCCCGGCCAATTCAATGAGGCGGAAATCCCCCTGATAGAGTAATTCGGCTCGAACAAGTATAGGATGAATCAGGGAGATACCATCTCGCATCGCGCCTGTGTCTGCCTGACCGAAGCGCTGGAAGAGGTCGATGGAACCACGTAGATCAGGCAACAAGCGTAAGCGTCCGGCAGTAGATGCAAAGGAGTCGGACGTATGGATCGCCATCCGTTGTGGGATGAGGTTGCCGGTCAGCAGCGCCGCCGCATACTCGCCACCGATGAGGATCTCCGGCATCTCTGAGGTCTGTCGGGCGACCTGCGACAGATCGCTGCGCACAGGACGCACACAGCCGAGATGGAGCGATGGACGCAGGATCTCGGTGTATCCAGTCGTCCATCGGTCTATCAATTTTTTTCTATCTATAATTCGAAAATCTCCTTTGCGATCTTTTAGAGCAAATCCATGCTCTTGAAGAAAATGTATTGTATTTGTTACAGTGCCAAGTGATACCCCTGCCTGTTCGGCGATAGTGCGATACGAGAGAGAGAGGCTGCCCTCTGTGCTGATCAGGAAGAACAGCGCCTTCAGTTTTAAAATATATCTTCTTCTGGTTCTCCTCCTCCTGGCAGCCGCTCCGGCATCGGCCCCTCCGGTTGTGGTGGCCCCGGCTGTCCCGGCCCCGGCATTCCCGGCGCTCCGGGCGGCCCCGGCGGCATCCCCGGCTGTCCCGGCTGTCCCGGCCCCGGCGGCATCGGCCCCGGCTGTCCCGGCTGTCCCGGCTGTCCCGGCCCCGGCTGTCCCGGCTGTCCCGGCCCCGGCTCCGGCTCCTCTGTGCAGCGCGGCGGCATCCGATCCTCGTCCATGTAGCCGGCGCGCACCACGCGCCAGAGATCGGGGCAGGCGATCTCCTGGCGGCCGGGTGTCACGGGCGGGGCTTCGAGCCGCTGGGTGAGGTCGGCGCGGAGGGCGGAGGCATCGGGGCGGTTGAATTGTTCAGCGGGATCGTCGGAGAGCGCGTAGAACTCCTCCCGGCCGGGCTGGCGGATCAGCTTCCAGCCGCGCCGCCGGATCATGCGGATCATGCCGCCTGCGGCCTCCTGCTCGGCGATGGCGTCCCGGCTCGCCGGGTGGTCGGCCCAGCCGGCGGGCGGGGCGGACAGCTGCTGGTCGAAGCTGTCCTCGAACAGATCCGTCCCCTGCCAGCCGACGCCGGGATCGACCCCGGCGGCGGCGGCGATGGTGGGGGCGAGATCGATCTGGCGCACCTGCCAGGGGACGCGCGCCCCGGCGTACTGCCGGCCGGGGAGCTTGATGAGCAGGGGGGCGCGGAGCTGCGCGTCGTAGAGAGTCTCGTCCTGCAGCTCAGAGCGGACGGAACCGGCATCAAATCCGGTGC
>JBEIQZ010000656.1:0-2961 GCA_040376255.1 Alphaproteobacteria bacterium | reverse complement strand
CCGGCGCCCTGATCACCGAGGCCCGCCCCCCGACAGAGAGCGCCTGGGACGCCCTGAGCCGGGCCTATGAGCAGCTCGGCCGGTCGCAGGAGCGCCTGAGCCGGACCCACTCGCAGTTCATGGAGATCGCGCTGAACTGGCAGAAGCGGCTGATGAGCATCGCGACCGAGCTCCAGCAGCAGACGCTGGATCACCTCAACGCCGACCGCGCGCACCTCCGGCGGCACAGCCAGGAGCTCGCGACGCGGCTGGACAACGTGCTGGGGGAGTTCTCGGCGTACAAGGTTGAGCTGATGGGGCTGGGGCTGGACGCAGCGGGGAGCGGCCTCCAGCAGCAGCAGAGCCGTCAGAGCCAGGAGCTGAACGCGAAGCTGGGGGAGAAGTTCCTCGGGACGCTGGGCGATCTCGGGAGCGCCTACTTCACGTCGCAGGGGCTGTCACCGGCGCTGTCGCGGCTGCTGAAGACGCTGACGGACGACCCCGAGATCAACGCGGTGCTGCACGACCCTGACCTGCCCGGGCTGCTGGAAGACCCGCAGAACCGGCAGATGCTGGCGACGCTGCTGAAGCAGGGGCTGGTGCTGTACCGGCAGCAGAAGGCGGAGGCGGCGCAGGCGGCGGAGCGGGCGGCAGCAGAGCGGGCGGCAGCAGAGCGGGCAGAGAAGGCTTCGAAGCCGGGCGCGGAAGACGCAGCGCCTGCCGGCGCGGCGGAGAGTCGCGATCCGCCGGGCGGGGTCTGAACATCATCAAGGAGGGAGCATGGCGACCAGAACAGAGAAGGCGGCATCAGAGAAGGCGGCAGCAGAGAAGGCGGCAGAGCAGGCGGCGAACCTGCCCGGACGCACGCTGAAGGGCAGAGCGGGAGGCGTGTGGAGCCGGTTCCAGCGGTTCTTCGCGGGGCGGCGGGACGGCGACGGGCGGCTCGTGGAGAAGCCGACGGTCTCGCACCTCGCGTTGCGGACGGAGAAGGGCTGGAACGGGACGCTGAAGCAGTGGATGGAGTGGCCCGGAGAGCAGCGGGAGGCGACGGGCGCGGTGCTGGCGGGGATGCAGGTGGAATTGCTCGCGGAGATCGCGGGGCTCGTGCGGGAGTACGGGCAGGAGGTGCTGGCACTGCTTGAGGAGGCGGCGGAGAGCCGGCGCGCGGACGCGGCGCTGCGGCGGGAGGAGGTGGAGCTGCTGCGGGAGGTGCTGGCGCAGCGGCGCCGGGGGCAGATCATCGAGGCGCCCGCAGATCCGGTGGACGGAGACGGCGGGGAGGACGATCGGGACGGGGAATACAGCGACAGGGAGGACGGGGACGGCGAGGAGGACGACGGCGAGGAGGACGACGGCGAGGACGACAGCGACGGGGAGAGCGACAGCGACAGCGATCCTGACGAAGCGGAGGGGCGGTAGATGCCGATCCGGCCTGAGGCACCGGCAGACACGGCCCTGCTGCTGACGCTGGTATTGCCGGAGTTGGGCTTCTTCGGGACGGCAATTCTCGGCTTCTCCCCGGACGCCCTCCTCCGCCCCCACTGCTGCCGACCGCCCGAACGCCGCCCTGAAGGCACGGCCTGGCCGATGCGCCTGGCCGCCGGGACCGGCTTCTACACCGCGCCCTTCGACATCGGGGGGACGCCCTCCGAGATCGGCCTGCACGTCCTCAACGGGACGGCGGACGGCGGGCAGGTGGTGCTGACGCTGCCGGTGGTGGTCCCGCCGCTGCTCGGGACGCGCCTGCAGGACGCGCTGCCCGGCCGCTGCGAGCCGCCCCGCTACGGAAACAGCCCGCAGGGGATCCCCGGCGCGCACTGGCGGATGACGTTGCGGCGCGGGGATCGGCTCTCCATCCCGCTCTCCGCGTTCACGCTGACCCTGGAGGTCGGCTGATCCGGCCTGATGTCTCACATCGATCTGCCGACCGTGCGCTGGTGGTCGCACGGCCGGCCTCTCTCACCACCTGAACGGAAATGAACGCAATGCAGAAGCTCATCGGTACGATCCTGGAATATTTCCGCATCGGGCGGAACGGCATCCGGGTGGCGAACAACAACGGGGTGATGGAGGTTCAGAACGCGGCGGGGACGGCGCTGGCGCGTGCGCGGGTGGCGGATCCTGCGGCGCCGACGGACGCGGTGAACCGGGGGACGCTGGACACCGCGCTCGGGGCGCGGGACGGCGCGATCGAAGCGCTCCAGACGGACATGGGGGCGGCGCAGGCGGATCTGGCGGCGCTCCAGGGGCAGGTCGCGGGGTTCAGCGGCGCGGGGCTGGATCGGACAGTGGCGATCGGGATCGGGACGGACGCGAGCTACGAGGCGACCAGCCAGCTCCCGGCGGGCGCGGTGGTGAAGGAGGTGAAGCTGAAGGTGACGGCGGGCTATCCGGCGGGGACGGAGATCCGGGTGGGTTCAGCGGGGGTTCCGGACATGCTGGTGGGCGCGGCGGACAACGACCCGTCGCTGGCGGAGCTGCAGGAGGTGGAGCTGTGGGCGCTGCTGCCGTCTGCGCTCACGCCGCGCGTGTCGATCAGCGGCAACCCGGCGGGGGGGGCGGGGCTGGTGGCGATCACGTACACGACGCCGCAGGGCTGATCGGCCCATCCCTGTCGCGCCGGGCGCGGCGGAGGGACATGGCGACGCCCGTCAGCCTGCCCTGACCCGCACCCGCTTTCCGCAGGAGACGATGCCGTACCTGCGGATCGTGCCGGCCTCAGCCTCCGTGAGCTTCCCGCTCGAACACCTCTATATGCCCGTTCAGCATCGCGCTGAGCAGGTTCCTGACAGAACTCTCCTGCGGCTGGGCGAGGGCAACCCAGCGGCGGACAAGGGTGTAGAGGGCGGCCACGACATCGCGGTTCGGCACCGCCAGTTCCGCATTCCAGCCGTTCGGCAGGCGCTCAACCGTGCGCGCGGTGCAGTACCCGGCGTGCAACAATAAAGCGTGAAGCTCGCCGAGCTTCATCTCTGGGAGGGG
>JBEIQZ010000208.1:0-9367 GCA_040376255.1 Alphaproteobacteria bacterium | reverse complement strand
GATGTACCCACACAGCGGCTCGAGGCCGGCGCGCTCTCTCGCCTCGAACCCCACTCCGGGGTGGAGGCTGCACCCCGCGAAGCTCGCGCATCGCGGCGGAAGCGGGAGCTCCTTCCCGCCGAGCACCTGTACGCGCCGCGCACGCTTGCCCGCCCGCTCGCCGAGGGCCGCCTGCCCGAGGAAGACGTGGCCGGCTGCGATCAGCTTCATCCGGACGGGGCGCCGTCGAGCATCCACGCTGCGATTGTGGCGTCCGCTTCATCCAAATCCGGGGCCATCCACACCTGACCTTCCCACTCGCCGGGACTCGCGTGCGCGGCGGGCGCCGCCAAAGCTACGAACCGCGCCGCAGGCTTGCCGTTGCGCGCGATGACGATGTCCTCGCCGGCCGCTGTCCGCTGTCCACGCTCGGAGAGGTGGGTCTTGGCGTCGTCGAGGTTCACGGGGTTCATGGCTCCGGCATGGGGAACCTGACCCAGTTGGTCAAGCCTTGCTCCCACCGCCTCAAAACACGCGGACGCGGGTGCGTACGGTGTCGCCGTCGCGGCGGATCTCGTACAGCGCGTCGAGCCCGGTGGCGCCGGCGCGGGAGAGCTGCGCGCGCAGCTTCGAGCGCTCCCAGGCCATGCGCGCCGGGAAGCTTTCGGCCGGGCCACCGCGGGCGAGCCAGGCGGCGTGGGCGTCGTCGGGCGTGAGTGTCTGTGCGCCGGTCGTGGGGTCAGTCTCGACACTCCACTCGCTCCACCGCACCTCCCACTCATCCCGCTCCTCTCTCCAGGTGATGCTGGCCACGACTCCTCTCCCCAGGCCCCGGTTTGGGACACATCTTGGGACACACCTGGGCCACACCTTGTATCCGCTCCACGGCACAACGCCTCTTATTTTCCTTCTAATGCCTTGTAAGGCGCCGGATGTGTCCCGCTCACTGTGGGGACTTATCCGCTTTCAACCTGCTAATGACTCCAACGGGAGTTGAACCCGTATTGCCGAGATGAATGAGGTGTGCAGACTATTCGGCGTATATGGTGAATCTTTTTTAGAGAATCAGCCGTTGGGACACTCTTGGGACACAGGAGGGGAGGGGAGACGGCAGCTACAGCCGCTCCCCGATGAAGCGAAGCCCCCGCACACGCCCCCGCACGCCGAGGAGCTTCACGCAGGCATCAGGGAAGCTCGCGGCGCAGAGGTTCCAGCGCACCGGCTCCCCGCCCTCCTCGATGTCCACCGCATAGACCTGCGTGCCGGGGCTGGTCGCGCCTGGAGCGGGTGTCGGTGGCGATATGGCTGGTGGCGCTGCCGGAGGAGCGGCTGCTGGATGAGGTCGCGGGCTGGCGGCGGCGCCTGCAGCCGGGGGCGGAGCAGGCGGCGAGGTAGAGGGGCTGTGGAGGGGGCGGCGGAAGGCTGGCCGCCTCATCCATCACCGGGGCTGCACCGGGGCTACTCCTCCAGACCCAGCGCACGGAGCCGCGCCAGCAACCGCTCAGTGCGGGCTTCGGCAGCCTCCCGTTCTGCCCGCTCCTGCTCGGCGCGGGCGTGTTCGCTGCGTGCCTGCGCCTCGGCGGCTTCCCGGTCGGCGCGCTCCTGCTCGGCGCGCTCCTCGGCGGCCTCCCGGTCAGCGCGCTCCTGCTCGGCACGCTCCTCTGCAGCCTCGCGCCCGGTGCGCTCCTGCCGCGCCTGCGCCTCTGCGCGTTCGCGGTGCGCGCGCTCCTCGTTGAGCATGCGGAACGGCTGCCCCGTCGCGTCCTGCACGATCAGCCCCTCCCGCCGAAGCACGAACCGGATGCCCAACAGCGGGCTGTCGAAGCTCCCCACCACCGGCAGCAGCGTCAGCCGCCCGCCCTGCCGGATGAACACCTCCAGCACGTTCGCTTGTGGGTCGTAGTGGTAATATTCTTCGACCCCGTACCGGTCATAGTCCGCCAGCTTCCCCGTCATCTCCTCATCGGAGTTGCTGGGCGAGCGGATCTCAAACGCGATCTGCGGCTGCACGCCGCCCTCCTCCCAGGTCTTGTAGCTGCTGCGGTCGCCTTTGGGACGACCGAGCGCCACCATCACATCGGGGGCGAGCGCCTTCCGGTTGCCCTTGACGGGATACCAGAGCAGGTTGGCGGCGACGAAGTCTGTGAGCCTGGCGTCGAGGTTGCTGAAGAGGAGGATGATCCAGAACGCCTGCCGGGTGTTGTCGGACATGGGCTTCCCGTCGCTCTCCGGGTACTCAAGCTCTGCCATCTGTGGCTGCATCCGGCACCTCTGCGCGCTCTTAACCGGCGCAGAGGACAAAATCATTGTCGGGCTGCCGGCACGGCTCCTCCGGGGGTAAATCTGGGCCACACCTGGGCCACACCTGGGACAAATCTCGTATCCAGCCAACGACACAACGCCCCTTATTTTCTATTCTGCGCCTTGTAAGGCACCGGATGTGTCCCGCTCACTGTGGGGAAATATCCGCTTTCAACCTGCCAATGACTCCAACGGGAATTGAACCCGTATTGCCGAGATGAAAACCCGGTGTCCTGACCCTTAGACGATGGAGTCGACTCTCACTCTGAACCGCCAGACCGCTTTCACGCCCCGGACTCTCAAGATGGGCCGTGCGGGAGTTGAACCCGCGACCCACGGATTAAAAGTCCGGTGCTCTACCGGCTGAGCTAACGGCCCGGTGTCACGCCCTTTAACCGATCCGCCCGGCCCGTCAAGGCCCGTCTGCGTTCTCCTGCTGCTGATCCTGCTGCTGATCCTGCTGCTCCTCCTGATCCTCCTGGATATAGCCGAGCAGTTCGAGCTGCCGGTTCGTCTCTGCGTCGACATTGAAGGCGGGGGCGGCGCCGTCGCAGCGGACGCGGGCGTCGGTGCGGCTCAGGGGGACGCCGTCGAGGGAGAGGGCGGCGTCGGGCGGATAGACCCCGAAGCGGGCGGGGCCGGCGACCCCGGGCGTCCAGGCGGCGCCGATCCAGAGGCTGCCGTCGGCGCGGAGCGATCCGGCGTCGAGGGCGCAGGGCTGCCCGAGCAGCGAGAGGAGGCGGGCGGTCATCTCGGCGACCTGCGCCGGGTTTCTCTGGGCGCGGTCCTGCTTCTCGCGGGAGTCGGTGCGGTGGTCGTAGAGGCGCTCCTGCTGGGCCGCGCGATCCAGCTCCAGCCGCATCGGCCCCTCCTCGATGGAGAGCTTCGCCGTCTTGAACCGGCTGGTCTCCGCGAGCATCGGGCGCGCTGGGATCGGCTGGCGGAGATCCACGCCCGGCCCCGTCCAGCCGATCCCGGCGAGGGCGGCGACGGTGGCGGCGATGTCGATGTGGCCGACCGGCTCGGCGCGGACGGCGGGGGGGAAGGCGGGGCCGTGGGCGATGAGCGGCACGTCCAGCGCCTCGGGGAACAGGGTGTGGGCGTGGCCCCAGCTCCCGCGCTCGCCGAACTCCTCGCCGTGGTCGGCGGTGATCAGGATCTGCACCGGGCGATCCCAGCCGCTGAACAGGCGCCGGAGCTGATCGTC
This sequence comes from Alphaproteobacteria bacterium, assembly GCA_040376255.1. Taxonomy (GTDB): domain Bacteria; phylum Myxococcota_A; class UBA796; order UBA796; family SXON01; genus JBEIQZ01. Next base: position 5,880 of record JBEIQZ010000208.1, on the reverse strand, counting down.
GACCGCCAGCAGGCACTCGTCGTACTGGCCGCGCAGCAGGGCCAGCCGCGCCTCCTTGAGCGGGTTCGCGAGGAAGTACTGGTAGGTCCTGTAGTGGAGGTCGTCCTCGGTGGCGGCCCGGTTGAAGCGGGTCTCGTAGCCGGGCGGCGGCGCGTAGGGATAGTGGACATCGTAGAGGTGGATGAAGCCGAAGGCGGGCCGGGCGTCGAGGGTCTTCCCCCACGCCAGCACATCGTCGACGACCCGCTCCGCCCGCACCGTATGGTGGAGGTTGGTCGCCTTCGATATATCATAGTCCTCGAAGCGGTCGAAGCCACGGTCGAAGCCGTAGATATGCGACACATAGATCGCGGTGGCGAACCCGGCGGTCTGCCACCCGTCCTGCTGGAGCGCCTGCGGGAGCCACGGCAGCGCCGCGCCGATCCGCGTCCGATCCTCGACCACCCCGTGCGCCGTCGGCCACAGCCCGGAGAGCATCGTCGTGTGCGCGGGCAGCGTCCACGGTGAGGCGGATTTTGCGGCATCGAAGCGGGTCCCCCCAGCCGCCAGCCGGTCGATCGCCGGGGTCGTCGCCCGCTCATACCCGTAGGCCCCGACGTGATCCCGGCGCAGCGAGTCGATGCTGATCAGCAGCACGTCGGGCCGCTGCGGATCGCCCGCAGGGAGGTTCCGGCACCCCGCCCCGGCGAGCGCCACCCCGATCAGCGCCGCCCGGATCACAGCAGCCCCCAGCTCCCCCACGACGGCCAGCCCGTCGGGAGGAACCACAGGATCAGCCACACCAGCAGCCCCGTCACCGGCGCCGCCACCATCCACCGCCGATCCGCCCCGATCCGCGCGAGCGCCGCCCCCGGCGCGACCAGGAAGCCGACCGAGAACACCATCCACAGCGGCTCCAGCGGCAGCCGGTAGCGGCTCAGCCCCGCCGTCACCGCGATCGCCGCGACGTGGTAGAGCAGGATCGAACCCGCGACCATCGGATACCAGGAGTCCCGGCCCCGCCCCCACTTCGCAAAAAAGCCGAGCGTCCCGCCCACCATCGTCAGCATCGACGCCGCCACCACCCCCAGGATCATCGCCTCGTCCAGCGCGTCCGGCAGCCCCTTCCACCGCCCCCAGCGCAGGTGCCGCGTCAGGAAGGAGTGCGGGTTGAGCATCTGCGCCACCCGCAGCGGCACCCGCGCCAGAAACTCCGCCGGGTGCGCCGCGATCCACCGCTTCCCGTTCTCCACCTCACAGGTGTCCCGGTGCGCCGGGTTCTCCATCGGGCACTTCGGGCGGCCCGACGCCGACACCTCATCGAACTCCCACTGCTTCAGCAAGCCGTTGCCGTAGTCGAACGTCATCGGCGGGAATTCGTTGTTCCCCATCCACATCATCTGCCCGAGCGTCCGATCCGAGATGATGAACGCCTCGAACCGGTTCGAGGCGTGGGCGCTGTAGGGCGCCACCGTCCCCGCCGCCGCCAGCGCGCACAGCCCCGCCGCCTGCCACGCCCGCGCCTCCCGCCACCGCCCCCACACCAGGCCCAGCACAAAGATCGGCAGCATGTACGTCGCTACCCCCCGGAACAGCACGCACAACCCCACCAGCAACCCCACCCACGCGCCCGCCCACACCCCCGGCGCCCGCCGCGCCGCCCCGGCCTGTCCCGCTGCCGGATCTGCTGCCGGATCTGCTGCCGGCTCCTCCAGCAGCGGCACGTCGATCGCCCCCCGCGCCTGCCCGAGCGCCACCACCGCCCCCAGCAGCAGCGTCATGTACAGCGTCTCGCTCCACGCCGAGGTCGCATAGAAGATGAACGTCGGGTTCAGCGCGTACAGCCACGCCGCCAGCCGGGTCGCCCGCCCCGGCGCCGCCGGCTCGTACATCTGCCGCACCAGCGCGCAGAGGAGGATCGTCGAGATCGCCGCCGCCGGGAGGTGGAGCGCCTGAATGAACCTGGGGTAGCCCGTCGTGAGCTGGATGATCGCGATAAGGGTCGGGAAGGCAGGCGCCCACAGCCAGCCCATCGTCCCGGTGATCCCCTGCCCGTGCACCATCGCGTCGGCGATGAGCTCATAGGTGCACTCGTCCCGGATGCACGTCTTCTCCGCCCAGACCACCATCGGGATCAGCCGGAGGAGGAAGCCGACCACGAGCGCCATGCGGATGGAGCGATCTTTCCACCACCATATCATGCAGAAAATTCCAGAGGATGGTTGCCGGCAAGGCTGTACGCAGGGGCGCTGTCTAACCCGCCGTCCGGGGCTGCGGCTGAGAGTCCTGATAAAGTTTTGACATTCGGGGGGACGTCAGCACTGCACAACACAGGCATACTCCCCGCCGGAGGCTTCCGATGCTGTTCCTGATGCCCGTTATGATGACCGCTTTGATGAGCGCCCCTGCAGAAGCCGGCGAGGTCGAGATCTGGCGTGGCGAGTTCCCCAACGATGTCTATCTGGACGGTGAGGCCGGTTGGAGCAGCGGCTATGACGGCGACACCTGGTACGGCTACCAGGGCAACGACGGCACCTTCTACGGCCTGCCGCTCAGCGATGACTACGAGGAGAACGGCTGCGAGCGCTGGAGCGGCGCATGCAGCAACTGGCTCACCAACAGCGCCGAAGACGTCACCGACGGGCGCTTCACGGTGAGCATCTACTCCGAGGACGACGACACCCTCGGGATCGCCTTCGGTCAGCAGTCTGAGGACGACTACCTGCTGTTCATCCTCTGCGGCGACGGCGACGCCTCCTGCCCGCTCGGGGATCTCGGCGGCGAGGCGGCGCTGCTCCACATCAGCGGCAACAGCGCGACCGTCATCGACAGCGCCCGCGCCAGCTACGATCAGCAGACCAACCTCGTCCTCTCCGTCACCTCCGACGAGGGCGCGCTCAACGCCACCTACGGCAACACGAACCTCCGGGGCGACATGCCCGGTGGTCGCGCGCTCAACGCCGTCGGGCTCTACAGCTATAACGCCGGGTACGCCGATCGCAGCAACGTCTACTTCTGGGACGCGCTGCTCTACGCCCTCGACACCGACGATGACTCTGTCATCGACGACGAGGACAACTGCGAGGACGTCTCCAACCCCGACCAGACCGACGAGGACGCCGACGGCCTCGGCGCCGCCTGCGACGACAATGACGCCGGGAATGGCGGCGGGGACAACGGCGGCGGGGACAACGGCGGCGGGGACACTGCGCCCGGCACCGATGACACCTCTCTCGACGACGGCGCCGGGGTCGGCGGCGAGGAGCTGAAGATCGCCGGCGGCTGCGCCTGCAGCAGCGCCTCCGGTCAGGCCGGGCTGGCGTTCGGCGGGCTGGCCCTCATCGGGCTGGCCGGTCTCCGCCGCCGCGACTGAGCCGCTCCCGGACGGATCCGGGACGCGGCCTCCGGTTCCGGTAGTCTGTCCGCCGGGGACGGCTGCCGGAGAGCCGGTTATCAGGGGGCATGGCGAACGATACCCTTAACAGCACCTCAGTGCAGCGCGTCTGTGTCGGCGACCTGCACGTCCCCTTCCGCGAGATCACCCTCAGCAACCGCGAGCAGATCCGCCTCTACGACACCACCGGCCCTGAGGGCTTCGATCCGGCGGCCGGCATCCCGAAGCGCCGCGCCCCCTGGATCGCCGCGCGCGGAGACGCGGATCGGCCGGTCTGCACCCAGCTCCACTACGCCCGCCAGGGCCTCGTCACCGAGGAGATGCGCTTCGTCGCCGTCCGCGAAGGCTGCGACCCGGAATTCGTCCGCGCGGAGATCGCCCGGGGCCGCGCCATCCTCCCCGCCAACCGCAACCACCCGGAGAGCGAGCCGATGATCATCGGCCGCAACTTCCTGGTGAAGGTCAACGCCAACATCGGCAACTCCGCCGTCGGCTCCTCCATCGCCGAGGAGGTCGAGAAGCTCCGCTGGTCGACCCGCTGGGGCGCCGACACCGTCATGGATCTCTCCACCGGCCGCCAGATCCGCGAGACCCGTGAGGCGATCATCCGCAACTCCCCCGTCCCCATCGGCACCGTCCCCATCTACCAGGCGCTCGAAAAGGTCAAGGGCCAGGTGGAGAAGCTCGACATCGAGCTGTTCCTCGACACCCTCGCCGAGCAGGCCGAGCAGGGCGTCGACTACTTCACGATCCACGCCGGGGTGCTGCTCCGCTACGTCCCGCTCACCGCGAACCGCGTCACCGGGATCGTCAGCCGGGGCGGCTCGATCATGGCCCGCTGGTGCCTCTCCCACCACAAGGAGAACTTCCTCTACACCCACTTCGACCGCATCTGCGACCTCATGCGCCGCTATGACGTCAGCTTCTCCCTCGGGGACGGCCTCCGGCCCGGCTGCATCGCCGACGCCAACGACGCCGCCCAGTTCGGGGAGCTGGAGACGCTCGGCGAGCTCACGAAGATCGCCTGGGAGAAGGACGTGCAGGTGATGATCGAGGGGCCGGGCCATGTGCCGCTCCACAAGATCAAGGAGAACATGGATCGGCAATTGGAGGTCTGCCACGAAGCGCCCTTCTACACCCTCGGCCCCCTCACCACCGACATCGCCCCCGGCTATGACCACATCACCTCTGCCATCGGCGCCGCCGTGATCGGGATGCTCGGCACCGCCATGCTCTGCTATGTCACGCCGAAAGAGCACCTCGGCCTCCCTGACAAGAAGGACGTCAAGGAGGGCGTGATCGCCTACAAGATCGCCGCCCACGCCGCCGATCTCGCCAAGGGCCACAAGGGCGCCCAGGATCGCGACGACGCCCTCTCCCGCGCCCGGTTCGACTTCCGCTGGGAGGACCAGTTCGAATTGTCGCTCGATCCGGAGACCGCCCGCGCCTACCACGACGCGTCGCTCCCGGCTCCGGCGGCGAAGGTCGCCCACTTCTGCTCGATGTGCGGGCCGAAGTTCTGCTCGATGGAGATCACCCAGCAGCTCCGGGCGGAGGTGCGGGCGCAGGAGGAGATGCGGAAGAAGTCGGAGGAGTTCAGGGAGAGCGGGGGAGATGTCTATGTGAAGGTGGGGTAGGGGACGGAGGGCGATGGGCCAGGATCAGAGGACGATGTTCTTCGCCTGCGCCTGGGCCAGCCACTTCGGGTACTCGGCCATCACCTTGTCGTAGAGTTCGGCCTCCGGGACCTGGGCGGGGTTGTTCATCTCGAAGAAGTCGACGTTGTCGAGGAAGCGGCCCTTGAGGTCGTCGAGGCGCTCGAGGAACGGGAACTCGGCGCCGCCGATGCCGACGAACTGGAAGAACACCGGGAAGCGGGCGGCGGCCTCGATGGCGGCTTTGGCGGGGTTCTTGTCGTCGTTGCCGCCGTCGGTGATGAACAGGAGGTAGACCGGGCGCTGCGCGGGGAGCTTGACCTCGGTGAGCGGCTTCCCGTCCTTCGCGTAGCCGTAGTGTTCGAGGATCTTCCAGATGGCGGGCGCGTAGCTGGTGGTGCCGCCGCACTTCTCTTCGCGCTGGATCCAGGCGGCGGCGCCGGGGAAGCGGTCGTGGCGCAATTCGCCGATGTACTGGCTGGTGGCGGCGAAGGCGAAGACGTCGATGGCGCCGTTGTCGTCGAAGTTCAGGCCGAGGCCCAGCACGCGCTCGATGACCGTCTGCACCGTCCCGTCCCGGAACATGTTGCCCATCGACCCTGAGACGTCCATGCACAGCCCGACGCTCGCCGCATGCCCGTCGAGGTTCCGCTTCTTCAGCGAGAGCTGCGCCGTCTTGGCCAGCGTCAGCAGCTTCGGGGAGGTCACCCCCAGCGCGTCCAGCTTCTTCTCCAGGCTCAGCTTCGGCTTCCCGGCAGGCGCCCCGGCAGGCAGCGGCGGCGCCCCGGCAGGCAGCGGCGGCGGCCCTGATCGCGGCAGCGGGGGCAGCGGCGGCGGCCCTGATCTCGCCAG
>JBEIQZ010000653.1:0-2968 GCA_040376255.1 Alphaproteobacteria bacterium | reverse complement strand
CCGTAAAGCAGCCCGTGGAGCAGCCCGGGGAGCCTGGATCTCACGGGCCGGAGGTGCCGCTGGCTGAGCGGCAGGATCAGGTGTTCCTCGGCACCCATGTGGCGACCGGCACCGGGGCGGCGACGGTGCGCGCGACAGGGCGCGCCACAGAGATGGGCCGTATCGCGGAATTGCTCGCCGGGGCGACCCGGACAGAGACCCCGCTGCAGCTGCAGCTCGCCAGGCTGAGCCGGACGCTGCTGCTGCTCTGCCTGGGGGTCGTCGCGGCGGTCGCGGCGCTCGGGCTGTGGCAGGGGCGCCCGGTGATGGAGGTGCTGATGGCGTCGGTGTCGCTGGCGGTGGCGGCGGTGCCGGAGGGGCTGCCGGCGGTGGTGACGATCGCGCTCGCGGTGGGGGTGCAGCGGATGGCCGCGCGGAACGTGCTGGTGCGGCGGCTGCATGCGGTGGAGACGCTGGGGGCGGTCTCGCTCATCTGCACGGACAAGACCGGCACGCTCACCACGGGGGTCATGTCCGTGCGGGAATTGCATGGCGCTGATGAGCGGGCGCTGATCTACGCCGCTGCCGCCTGCTGCGACGCCACCCTCGACGCGGGCGGGGGGCCGGTCGGCACCGGCGATCCGACCGAGCTCGCCATCCTCGCCGCCGCCGCTGAGCAGGGCATCCTGCGGGCGGAGATCGAGCGGCTGGCTCCCCGGATCGACGTCCAGCCCTTCGATCCGGTGCTGAAGCGGATGGCGATCCTGCGCGCGGACGGGGCGGGGGGGCCCTCTGCCCCGGCGACCCTGTATATAAAGGGGGCCGCTGATCACCTGCTGCCCCTCTGCCAGGCGGGTCCGGGCGGCGCGGCGGCGATGTCGGCGGCGCTTGCAGAGATGTCCGGGCGCGGGCTGCGCGTCCTGGGGGTGGCCTCCCGGGCGCAGCCGGTCGATGCGCCGATCGCCGTCGAAGGGTTGACGTTCCTCGGCCTGATCGGCATGGCGGATCCGCCCCGCCCGGAGGCGATCGCCGCCATCGCCGCCGCCCGCAGCGGCGGGATCCGCACGGTGATGATCACCGGTGATCACCCGATCACCGCCTACGCCATCGCCCGCGAATTGGGGATCCTCGCCCCCGGCGAGTCGCCTGCCGGGCTCGTCTACGCCCGCGCGACCCCGGAGGACAAGATCAACATCGTGCGCGCCGCACGCACCCCCTCGGCGGGGAACGCCGGGCAGATCGTGGCGATGACCGGCGACGGCGCCAACGACGCCCCCGCCATCCGGGAGGCCCATGTCGGCATCGCCATGGGCCAGGCCGGGACTGAGGTGAGCCGGGAGGCGGCTGCGATCATCCTGACCGACGATAACTTCGCCAGCATCATCGAAGGGATCCGCGAAGGTCGCACGATCTACGCAAATATCCAGAAGACCCTCATCTACCTGCTCTCCGGCAACGCCGCCGAGCTGATGATCATGTTCGCCGCCTCCCTCGCCGGGCTGCCGCTGCCGCTCCTGCCGCTGCACCTGCTCTGGATCAACCTGCTGACCGACGGCCTCCCGGCCCTGGCGCTGGTGATGGATCCCCCCGACCGCGATGTCCTCCAGCGCCCGCCCCGCCCCCCGGAGGCGCCGCTGCTCGGGGCGCGGCAGTGGCGGACGGTGCTGATGACCGGCGCGCTGGAGGCGGCGGTGGTGCTCGGCGTGTTCCTGCTCGCGGAGGGGGCGGGGCTCGCGGTGGCGCGCAACCTCGCCTTCTCGACGCTGGTGTTCAGCGAGCTGTTCCGCTCCTTCGCTGCCCGCAGCCCGGATCGCACGTTCTTCTCTGTCGGCGCGTTCACCAACCGCAGCCTGCTCGGCGTCGTGGGCGTCTCCGTTCTGTTCCAGGTGCTCCTCCAGCAGAGCGCGTGGCTGTGCGGGATGTTCCGGATCGCGCCGCTCTCCCCGTGGCAGCTCGCGATCACTGTGCTGGCGGGCTTGATCCCGGTGACCACCCTGGAGCTGTCCAAATTCCTCCCGAAGTCTGCAGGGTAGCCTGCAGGGCAGGGCAGGCGGCAGGGCAGGCGGCAGGGCAGATCACGCCTGCTTCTTTTGACAGGAGACTTGCTTTGGCAGATATTTCTATATAGAACGCATGTGCCAGACCAAGGATGAATCAGATGGATGAGACAGGATCAATAAAGAGACGTGGCCGCCCTTCACGATTGGACGCTTTCCATGAAGAGCTGGGTCGGAAGCCGGATGTAGAGATTGCGCAACTGGCCGGATGTACAGTTGCCAATGTCTATGGCTATCGTAGAAGGCACAATATTCCAATGCTCACCGAAGAAGCCGCCCCGGCAGACGCGCCCGCCGCGCAGACGGACGCAGGGGCGGAAGCGCCCGACGCACCGCAGGCAGCAGCGGCCGAGGGCGCCGACGCGCAGCCCGCGATCCGCCGCGCCCGCTCCTCGCGCCTCGATCGGTACCGGCACCTCGTCGGACGGCTCGCCGACGCAGATGTCGCCCGTATCGCCGGGTGCACCTCTACCAACGTCAGTATCTATCGACGCAAGCATAATATCCCCGTCGACCACAGCCCGGTGGAGCCTCCGGCAGAGGCCAGCCCCGGGCGCCCTGAGATCGCACAGAAGGCCGAACATCAGCTCTATACCGTGGATTTTGAAGACGGAGACAGCATCACCCAGCGCATGATCGCCGCCGCTGATCTGGCCTCCGCCCTCCTGCGCGTCCTCCACATCGAAGCCAGAGGTCACCGCGTCCACGCTGTCCGCTTCGCCGGAGAGCTGCTCTGAGGGGGCAGGGAAAAGCAGCCCGGATGCTTGACGCAGCGGTGAGGCCACGATAACTGGGAGGCGTTCGGGGTGTAGCGCAGCCTGGTAGCGCACTTGCTTGGGGTGCAAGGGGGCGTGGGTTCAAATCCCGCCACCCCGATCCTACAGAAACCGGCCTCCCAAGGGCCGGTTTCTTCTTTTTTCCTACCTGTCTCT
>JBEIQZ010000068.1:0-16106 GCA_040376255.1 Alphaproteobacteria bacterium | reverse complement strand
GGCTCCCGGCGGGTGTTAGTAGGCTCAAGAGTATTTTTGCGGGCTCCCGTCGGCGGGCAGGTGGCTCTTGTGGAGATCTGCGGGCTTCCGGCGGCGGGAAGGAGGCTCAACACCGGTTTTGCGGGCTTCCGGCGGCGGGAAAGAGGCTCAACAGGAGTTTTGCCTCTCCCCGTCCCTTCGCCCCCTGGGGGAGAAGGTGGCCCGGAGGGCCGGATGAGGGGCGTTTGAGAACGGCTTTCTCCTCATCTGTCGGCTGCGCCGACACCTTCTCCCCGTGGCCGGGGCGAAGGGACGGCAGGTGACGGGCTGCTTCAGGGGGGCGAAGCGGGCGGAGGTCGAGGTGATCCTGGAGTCGGTGGCCCCGGTCGGCGTGCTGCTCATCGACGCGGAGGGCCGTTATATGCCCTGAGCGGCTATCTGCGCCGGAGCAGGAGCAGGAGGGCGAGGAGGGCGGCGCTGCCGGAGGGGTTTGCGGTGGTGCAGCCGCAGGGTGGGGCGGGTGGCGGCGGTGTGAGCGGGTCGGGCTCCCGTAAGGAGTAGGCGACGCAGTCGTCGGTGATGCCGTAGGCGCCGATGTGGGCCGGTTCTCCGCTACAGCAGAGGTTATAGTAGGGAAGTTTTTTCCAAAATCCAATCATTTGACCATCTTGATCGAAGAATATTTTCGTCATAATGTTTTCGTCGTAACGAAAATTATAAACCTGATACGCTGCTGGCCCCGTGTGATCCTTCGAGCATTCTTTGAATGACCAATATAGATCTGTTTCTGGATTATAGTACTTGTCGTAATAATACTGATATGTTTGACATGTGTTGTCGTAAAATCCAACACAGTCCATCTCCATTATACAAACATCATTGACGTATTCACCTTCAACAATCAGCATATCATAGCACTCCCCGGAGTCTGCCGTGTCTGCGGCAGAAGAGTCCGGCGGCGCACCACCGCTTCAGCGCGTGGGATCGGCAGAACAACGTGGGGCTCACCGATCAGATGGAGATCCATGTGATCGAGCTGGCGAAGTGGAAGGTTCCTGCGGCGCTTGACGGAGAATCTGCGTGGCTGTATTTCTTCAAGGAGGCGAAGGGGTGGCAGGCGCTTCCTGCCGCGCTGCAGCTCCGCCCGCTGGAGGCCGCGATGACGGTGTTGAAGCAGTTCTCAGAGAATGAAACAGATTGGCACCGCTACCAGACGCGGGTGCAGACCCAGATGTTGCAGGCGACGATAGAGGAGGAACACCGCCGCATCGTCGAGCGCGCCGCCAGGGCAGAGCAGGCGTTGACCCATGCCGAACAGGCGCTGGCTCACATTGAGCAGCAGAAGGCGCAGGCGGAGCATGACAAGGCGCAGGCGGAGCATGACAAGGCGCAGGCGGAGCATGACAAGGCGCAGGCGGAGCATGACAAGGCGCAGGCGGAGCAGCGCGCTGAGAGGCTGCTGGCGAAACTGCGCGCCCTGGGCCTGGAGGAGTAAAGAATCATGTCCATGCCTGCACGTTTTTACTGGAAATCAACGTGAACCACCGCACGGAGCGCGCGGGCCGCGCTCCACGGGCTGATGGCGGGGAGCGGGCTGACCTTCGACGAGGTCGACTACGCGAAGCGGGCGCTGACCGCCGATCAGGTGCGGGAGATCGTCGCGGCGGCGGGATCGGTGTCAGCGGTGCTGAACGCGCGGCACGAGCGGGCGAAGGCGGGGGGCTGGAAGGAGCGCCCGCCGGAGCCGGAGGCGTTTGTGACGGCGGCGCTGGCTGAGCCGAACCTGCTGCGGCGCCCGATCCTGGTGGCGGGGCCGGAGGGGGCGCGGGCGGCGGTGGTGGGGAACCAGCCGGAGGAGATGGCGCGGCTGCTCAGGGGCTGATGGGCGCCGGGGCGGGCGCCGGGGCGGGCGCCGGATCGGTCGCCGGGGCAGGCTCAGACGGCACCTCGTCCAGCCGCACCATCTCCGCCGCCTGGAGCCGCCCCTGATCGAAGCGCAGATCCATCGCGCGCGGGCCGCACATCTCGTCACCGAGCGCCCACCGGAGCGTCCGGGCGTCGGGCTGCGCGTCGGCGGGGCCGAGCAATTCCTCGGCCTCGGCGCGGCTCATGCCCATCGGGATCAGATCGAGAACCGCAGCGAAGGCGAAGATGCGGTCGTCGGTGCGGAAGCGCTCCGCGAACAGGCGGAGGGCGCGGTCGGGGGCGAGCAGGGAGAGGGCGTAGGTGCGCCCGTCCTTCTCCATGCCGTCGAGCTGCGCGGCGGTCGGGCGGATCTGCGCCTGCGGGGTCTGCCCGGTGAGGAGCAGCAGGGCGTCGGTATAGATCATGTGGGCGGGCCAGTTGGCGGCGTCGATCTCGTGCGGGACGCAGCTCTCCCAGCCATAGAAGCCGTCCCCCTGGACGAACCAGCGGCGGATCTGGCCGACCGCGCGCCGATCCCCGATCATCGCCAGCAGCGCCGCTGAGGCCGGGTCGCCGTCCTTGCGGAGCAGGCGGTGGAGGGCCGGGATGTCCTCCGGGGCGGCGAGCGCGGCGGCGCGGGCGCGGGCCTGCTCTGCGGGATCGCGCACCTCATAGTTGGTCCAGCCGCCGCCGCTGCCGTTCTGCGCGATCTCCTCCCGCAACGTGAGCAATTCTCCGGCGCGCGCCCAGGCCGAGAACCACATCAGGCACGCAAGCAACATCCCGCCTCCATCACCGGATGTTCACTGTATCTCACGTTCTGTCTCCCGTCCCGAACGGAAGCCGCCCCGGCGCGTGTTACCGCTGACCCTTCACGGAGCCTGCCATGATCAGATCGCTGACCACCCTCGCCCTGCTCGCCCTCCTCACCTGCCTGAGCCTCGCCCCGACGACCGCGTGGGCGCAGTACACGATGAAGGTCGGCACCACCGAGAGCGGCTCCTCTGCGGTCGGGGTGGCGCTCACCAACTGGGGCAAGCTCATGGAGCGGCGGACCAACGGCCAGCTCAGGCTCAAGCTCTACAGCGGCGGGTCGATGGGCAGCGACGACGACGCGCTCAAGAAGATGCGCCTGAGCCAGCTCCACGCCGCCACGCTCAACAGCGCCGCCACCGCCACCGTCGACGCGGATCTGTACGCGCTCAGCCTGCCGGGCCTGTACCCCGACACCGCCGCGCTCGACAGCGCGCGCGTCGCGCTCGACGCCGAGATCCGCCAGAAGCTCGACGCGAAGGGCTACGTCCTGATCACCTGGTACGATCCCGGCTCGCTCCACATCTTCACCAGCGCGCCCATCGACACGCAGGCGACGCTCCTCAGCCGGAAGTCCGCGACATCCTCCAACAGCACCCTCATGAAGGCGTGGCTAAGCGGGCTGATGAACCTCACAAACCTCAACTACCCGGACATCCTGCCCGCCCTGCAGACCGGCATCATCAACACCCTCATCGCCCCGCCCCGGACCGCCCTGTCGACCGGCTGGGCCACGAAGACAGCCTTCATGAGCGAGCAGCCGATCGCCTACGAGGTCGGCACCTTCCTGCTCAACAAGTCTTTTTATACCTCGCTGCCCGCCGACCTCCAGGCCGCCGTCACCGCCGACACCGCCGCGCTGAACCAGAGCATCCTCCAGACCATGCGGGGCGAGCAGACGACCGCCCTCGCTCAGATGAAGGCGAAGGGGCTCCAGACCTTCGCCCTGCCCGCCGACGTCCAGACGGCCCTGCAGCAGCGCGCGCTCGCCGTCCGTGAGGAGCAGCGCGGCAAGCTGTACACCAGCGACTGGCTGAGCCGCGTCCTGTCCACGGCTCCGGCCCCCGTTCAATAGGGCTACGGCGCGCTCTTCGCGGCCTTCTTCTTCTTCTTCTTCTCGTCCTTCTCTTTCTGAGTGAGCTTGGGCTTGTTGCTGGAACCCTGGCTCTGCTGACCCTTGGGCATTTTTGCTCCTGTCGTGTGTGTCGGGGCGGATGCCCCTCTATCTGTATACCGTTACCGCACAGGATGGCGGAAGAAAGTACAAGACAGTGATCGCTGACATGCTGTGCCGCTACTCTTCGAAGAAGAAGCCGGTGGTGGTGGTGAACTCCATCACCGCTGAGAGCTGGGTGCAGGCACCTGAGGCGTCCGGCTGGAGATCCGCGAGGCCCGCGATGACCGGGTTGATCACCTCCCCGACCGCGCTCTTGGAGGAGGTGATCACATCGAGCGTGTAGGCGACGTCCTGCCCGCCGCCGATGTAGCCCTGCCCGCCGCCCTGATCATCGCTCGCGGCCAGCGTATAGCGGATGCGGCTCTCATCGAGCAGCAGATCGAGGTGCGTCCCGAGGATGTCGAGCGGGACAGCCCAGTCGAACGGGCCTGCGGTCAGGGTGCCGCCCGCGATCTCCACCTGGCCGAGATCGATGATCGGCGCGTCCGGATCGGGGTCATAGGTCTGCCCCGGCTCGGGGAGGCCGTCGGTGCCGAGCATCGGCGGCCCGGCGACCTGCAGCATCCGGGCCTGTACGCAGCGGTCATCCTGCCGGTCGTTCACGCCGCGAAGCTCCAGCGCGAACAGGGCGTCCCCGGCGTTGATGATGTCCTGCATCAGCTCCTCCAGCCCCTGCGCCTCGGTCTGGTCGAGGGCGGGCATGAGCGCGGAGAAGGCGCTGTCGATGCCGGGTTCACCGTCCGGGCTCTGCACATCGGCCTGGAAGCAGCCCTGCGGGTCGGAGGCGTCCGAGTCCAGCCCGTCGAGGTCGAAGCCGCGCGAGCGGCCCTCGCCGTCCCGCCGGGCGAAGGTGATGGTGCGGAAGATCGCCACCTCCGTCTCCCCCGGATCGTCACAGCCCGGCTCCCCCCCGCCCGGGATCTCCTCCTGCGGCCTGCAGGCCAGCACCAGCCACAGCATCGACATTCCTACTCCAGCTCCAGCGCGCCGACGGTGCGGAAGCCGGGGCTGAGCGCCACCGCCCGCAGCAGCGCCTTCAGCGCGTGATCTTCAGCCACAAAGCCATCCTCCAGCCAGCCGAGCAGCGCCTCCTCGCCCTCCGTGACCCCATGGCCTGCGGCGTAGGCGTAGACGGTGCGGCTCAGGCAGCGCGTGAACCGCGCGTCGCCGTGCAGCACCCCGGCCAGCCCCCCGGCGTCCCCGAAGGCCGCGCCGTCCAGATCGCCGGACGGATCGATGGTCGCGCCGTTCTCGGTGGTGCGCCAGCTCCCCAGCCCGTCGAAGTTCTCCAGCCCGAGGCCGAGGGGATCGGTCTGCTCATGGCACCCGGCGCAGGAGGGGTCGGTCAGGTGGACCGCGATCCGCTCCCGCATCGTCCGCGCCTCCTCGGAGGGCTCCGGGATGGTGGTGTTGACCGACGCGGCGGGCGGATCGACCGGCTCGCACAGGAGGACCTGCCGGATGAACCGGCCCCGGCGGGTCACCGAGGTCGAGACCGGGTGCGCGTTGATCGCGAGGAAGCTCACCTGCCCGAGCAGCCCCCGGCGGCCCCCGCTCTCCGGCAGGGTGGTCAGGCCGAAGCCGTCCCGCGCGGGCGCCTGGACGCCGTAGATCGCCGCCAGCTTCCGGTCGAGGAAGGTCTCGCGGGTGGTGAGGATGTCCCGGAAGTCGCCGCCCTCGTCGAAGACCAGCCGCTCGATCCCGAGCAGGGTCTCCTCCCGCGCGCTCGCGCCCACGTCCGGCCCCATGTGGACGAAGATCGCCGGATCCTGCGAGAGCGTGTCGAGCAGGTACAGCGACAGCATCTCGTTGAACAGGCTGCGGACCCCGGCGCGGGCGCGCGGATCGTCCAGCAGCCGATCCGCCTGCGCCTCCAGCCCCCCGTCCAGCAGGCTGCCGTCCGCCGCCGCCGCCAGCAGCGCGTCGTCCGGCGTGGTGTCCCACAGGAAGTAGGAGAGGCGGGTGGCGAGCTCATGGGCCGTGTACCGGCGCTGCCCCGGATCGTCCGGATCGTCCTCCCCGAGCTCCACCCGGTACAGGAAGAACGGCGACTGCAGCACCATCGCCACCCCGTAGGCCAGCCCCTGATAGAAGTCGCCCATGACGGTCGCCGCCGTCCCGCTCAGCGCGACCAGCCCCGCCAGCTCCTCCTCTGACAGCGGACGCCGCCACGCCCGCGCCCCCAGGGCGTCGAGCGCCTGACCGGCGCAGGCGGCATCGACCACCCCGGACGGGGCGCAGGGGACGATGCGATCCGGTGCGCGGCGTCGAGCGCCTGCTCAGCGAGGCGGAACGCCGCCGCCTCGTACTGCTCCACGCCGAGCGGCGAGAGGCTGGTCTGCGCCGCCCCCACCGACAGGAGGCCGTCGATGGCCGTGTCCGGCTCCAGCCCGCCCGTCAGCAGCTCGATCCCCAGCAGATCCCATACCGAATTCCGGTACTGGCGCTCCGTCAGGCGGCGCAGCGTCGGGGCGGGCGCCTCCACCGCAGGCGCGGGGCCGGGCGGGGTCGGGATCGGCTCCTCCGCAGCATGACAGCCGATCACGGAGACAGAGAGCAACCCCGCCAGCAACGCCATGCGCGCAACGCCAACACGCTGCACGGTATTATGCCTCCACCATAGAGACCCCATCGCTCACCTCCCCCTCTGCCGCTCCGAAGGAGGCCGCGCTGATGTCCATCGCCCGCACCAGGGTCAGCATCACCTTGGAGACGTTCTCCGACGTATAACTGCGGTAGTGAACCCCCGTCTGGAGGCGCCCGCAGGCGCTCCCCGCCAGCACGATCGGCAGATCGTCGATGGCGTGGATGTGGCCCAGCGAGACCTCGGACGTGGCGAGCACCGCGCTGTTGTCGAGCAGCGTGCCGTCCCCCTCCTGCACCGCGTCCATCCGCTCCAGCAGCCACGCCAGCTCGCTGACGATCCCGACCGTGATCTCATGCACCTCCGGCTGCGGGTCGAGCTCGTTGTGGGTGAGATCGTGGTGTCCGGCGGTGGCGTCAGCGTACAGCACGTCGCTGACCGGATCGGAGAAGTAGTGACCGAACACGCGGGTCTGATCGCAGGCCATCGCCATCACCAGCAGATCGCACTGCGCGCGGCTGATCGCCGAGACCTGCGGCCGCCCGTCGATGTCGGGGTAGCTCTGGAGCGGGGCGGCGGGCAGGGCGCAGGCGTCGAGCGCGGGCGGATCCTGCTGCAGCAGCGCGAGCCGCTGCTCCAGCTCCCGGACGCCCTCCATGTGCTGATCCAGCCGGAGCTGATCCGCCCTCCCAACCTGCGCGCGGAGCCGGTTGAGATCGGCCAGCACCGCGTCCAGCACGCTCTGGCGCAGCGCGAGCCGGGGGTCGACCGCCCCGCCCTCGCCGGGCAGCTGGAACGCCGGGCCGAACAGCCGCTCGAACAGCGCCCAGGGGGAGGCCTCGGGCGGGTTGCGGGCGTTGGCGCCGTTGTAGGACAGCCCGCTCGCGCCGGTCGGGGAGGTCTGGATGGAGCGGTACAGGCTGTTGACGCCGATGGAGCCCGCGATGATCTGATCGATGCTCGGCCCGGCGAAGGTGATGTTCTCCCCGGAGCCCATGAGCTCCATCCCGCTCAGCAGCGCCGCCGCGCCGGAGGTGTGCGGGTAGAGGTTCGGGAAGTGGATCGCCATCCCGCTGATCACCGAGATCTTCGGCTGCACATTCACCAGCGGCGCCAGCTCCTCAGACAGCTCCCACGCTGTCCCCTCCCCCTCCGGCACCCAGCGCTCCGGGCGGTTGCCGTTGCCCCAGTAGAACAGCCCGAACCGCTTCGGGATCGCCCCGCCGCAGGCATAGGCGCTCCCGTTGCTGTTGAAGAACATCTCCAGCGGGGGCAACCCCACGCTGATCACCGCCCCCCTGAGCAGCCCCCGCAGCACGGTACGGCGGTTCACCCCGCGCCCTTGAACCTCGACCGCCATCGGGTCTCTCCCCGGGTGGGGATAGTCGAACTCCTGGCAGGCTGTCAAGCGCCCCCGGCTCAGAGGCGATGTTTGGACAGGAGGACAGATATAGAATACACAACTGCGATGTTCCTCCTGCTGGCCTGTACCCCTGCCACCCCTGTTTTACCGGGGCTGACCGACAGCGCAGACCCCCGGCCTGACAGCCGGAACGACTCCGGGCCGGACGACTCCGGGCCGGACGACTCCAGGCCGGGCGACTCCGACAGCCTGACCGTCATCGAGCCGGGCCTCGGCGCCGTCACGATGACCCCGCAGGGCGGCGCCTTCATCGGGGAGCTGGAGGTGGTGCTGGCGCTGGAGGGCGGCGGGGAGATCCAGTGGTGCCTCTCCGACCCGGATCGCTCCTCCTGCACCATGATGCCATGGACCGGCCCCGTCACCCTGACCGGCAGCGGCATCCTGCGCGCGGAGGCGGTGCTGGGCGATCAGCGCTCTGAGCAGGTGGCGGGGACGTTCGTGGCGGTCGACGCGGGGCTGTCCGGCTTCCGCTCCAACCTGCCGGTGCTGCTGCTCTCCTCGCCCGGCGACGCACCGCAGGACGGCGGCGATCAGGCGCTCTCGATGGTCGTCATCGAGCCGCCGGACGGCGGGCGCCTGAGCCTCACCGATCCCGCCGCGAACGACGGGCGCGCGCGGATGAACGTCCGGGGGTCATCCAGCGCAGGGCTCGACAAGAAGAGCTGGGACGTCGAATTGTGGGAGGCCGACTCTGAGGCGGATCGCGGCGACGCGCTGCTCGGCATGCCGGAAAACGGGGACTGGATCCTGTACGCGCCCTACTATTACGACGAGGGGCTGATCCGGAACCCCCTCGCCTTCAGCGTCAGCGAGGCCGTCGGGCGCTACGCCCCCCGCGCCCGCTTCGTCGAGGTGTTCCTCGCGACCGGGGGGCGATCCGTCGACGCCTCCGACTACCAGGGGGTCTATGTGCTGATGGAGGAGGTCGAGGTGGACGACGACCGCGTCGCCATCACCGATCTCGCCCCCGCCGACGTCGCTGAGCCTGAGGTGACCGGCGGCTACCTGTTCAAGATCGACCGCACCGGCGACGGCGAGGCCGGGCTCACCTGGGGCACCGGGACGGCGGGCCAGTGGGACTTCCAGCAGGGCTTCGTCGCCGTCGAGCCCTCCGAGGAGGAGCTGATGCCCGCCCAGCAGCGCTACCTGGAGGGGCGCCTCGACGCGCTGGGCGCGGCCCTCGCCGCTGCGGACGGCACCGATCCGGGGACCGGCCTGCACTTCGAGGCGATCATGGACACGGACTCGTTCATCGATCACCACATCACCAACGTCATCATGAAGAACCCGGACTCCTTCCGGCTCTCCGGCTACCTGTACCAGGATCGCGGCGGGCGGATCACCGCCGGGCCGGTCTGGGACTTCGACCGCGCCGCCGACTCCGCCGACGACCGCTCCTGGGAGCCGACCTGGTGGGACGCGCAGAACCAGACCTGGGACTGCACCGATGTCTTCGACTTCGGATGGTACAAGCCGCTCTTCGATGACCCGGAGTGGTCGGCGCGCTACTGGTCGCGCCTGCGCGCCCTGCTCGACGACGAGCTGAGCAACGACGCCATGGACGCCCGCATCGACGCGCTCGCCGCCGGACTCGACGAGGCGGCGGCCCGCGATGCGGAGGTCTGGGGCGGGGAGGACTTCGCCACCACGATCACCGGCCTGAAGGGCTGGTTCCGCGAGCGCCATGACTGGATGGCGGACTGCATCGACGCATACCCCGATCCGCGCCTCTGCCCCGGTCAGTAGGACGGATCAGCCTGGCTCTCTCCGCCAGCGCAGCGCCGCAGTGTCCAGCACGAACGCGCCGGTGCTGGCCGTATGCACCTCCCCCTCCCCGCCCGCTGTGACGACCGTGCCGCCCCGCAGGCGGATCTCTGACTGCCCGGCGCGATCCGCCCGGTGCTTGTAGATCCACCCCGGCGCCTCCCCGACCGGCTGCAGCCGCTCCACCGCGAAGGTGCGGAGATCGAACCGGTAGACAGGCGTCTCTCCATAGCGGCGCGTCCCCTGGTAGCCGAGCGACCCGATCACCCAGAGGTGATCGCCGATCAGCGTCGCGGTGTGGAAGTCGGTGGGCGGAAAATCCGCCTCCGGGTACCCGAAGATGGTGATCGCGCCGTCAGGCGTGTGGAGGAACAGATCGTTGTAGATGCAGAAGTCCAGATCATACCAGTCCTCATGCTCTCCCCCGATCTGCACGAACCCGCCGTCCGGCAGCGCCGTTATCGACTGCCCGAACCGCGCCGCGCACCACACCGGCGGACGTCCGGGCGCGTCCGCGCCGGATCGGCTGGCGGCCCAGGCGCTGATCCCGGCGCGGATCATCCCCTCCCAGAGCGGTTCTGCCATCTGCTCCGGGTTTGTCCTGCCGAAGCGGCGCATGGATGCCCGGCGGAATTCCTCAGGCGCGAGCCCCGGCACGACCTCCTGCGCCCTGTCCGCCTCCGGCCCGAGGCCCAGCAGCGCGCGCCGCCCCCCGGCGGACAGGCTGGCCGGATCGGCACCGGCCCTGAGCAGGTGTTGCACAATCTCCGGACTCTCCGCCCGGCTCAAGGCGTCCCCGCTGTCCGCTCCCCGGTGGACATCGGCTCCGGCGTCAAGCAGCAGCAGCAGGCAGGCGGCATCATCGCAGCTCGCAGCCTCCATGAGCGGCGTGTTGCCGCCGTCGTCCGTCCGCTCCACGTCCTGACCGCGCGCCAGCAGCCAGCGCACCACCTCTGGATGGTGACCGTCTATCGCATAGAACAATGGCGGCTGACTGTAATTACCGCAGGCGCCGGTGTCCGCGCCATGCAACGCCAGCAGCTCCGCCTTCCCGATATCCCCCGCCAGCAGCGCCACCAGCCACGCCGTCCGCGACCACCGATCCTGCTCCTCCAGCGCCGCGCCGCCCCGGATCAGCGCCTCCACCTCCCCGGCTGTCCCCAGCACGACCGCGCGGATCAGCGCCGTCCATCCAAGCAGCCGCTCGTCCGCCCCCGCACCGAGCAGCCGCCGCACCGCGTCGAACCGCCCGATACGCGCCAGCACGCTCAGGCCGGACTCCCCGTAGTCGCTCTCCCCGCTCAGATCCGCGCCCGCCGCGATCAGCAGCTCCAGCAATTCCATCAACCGGGGATCGCGCGCGATGTCGCGCCCGTGAACCGCGTCGATCAGCGCGTCATAGCCGCCCTCCCGCCGGTACCGGACGTCGGCGCCCGCCGCGATCAGGGCCGCCGCCGCTTGAGGATCTCCGCCGCTCAGCACATCGGACAGCTCTGTCACCTGCCGCCTCCGCTTCATGCTACCTCGGTATCCCGTGCGGCCGATAGCCGTCTACAAAGGGCTCCATCCGCTCCGCCTCCGCCCGGATGATCTCCCACTCTGCTGCCTGGATGGGATCCTGGCGGTCGTAGATGTCCACCTGCTCTCCGGGATCCTGTCCCCGGCGGTAAGCCTCGTGGCGGCCGTCCCAGGAGTAGATCAGCTTGGTCTCCGCGATGGTGACGGACTGCATCGGCGGCTCATCGGGCGGCCAGAACACGCTGATCCGGGCCCGCTCAGGCTCCGCCTCTCCGAGCTGCACGCCCCGCAGCCCGCCGGGGATCTTCTGCCCCAGGAAGCCGAGCAGCGTGGGGAGCAGATCGACGCTCCCCGTCCCGTCCTCCCAGGCGACCGGCACGACATCGCTGCCGGAGAACCACAGAAACCCGTCGTTCTCCTCGGCGTAGAGGGACTTGTTGTGGCCCCGCTCGCCGTGCTCCCAGAATTGCTCCCCGTGGTCGTTCCAGAACACGATCAGCGCGTCGGACAGCAGCCCCTCCGCCTCCGCAGTCTCTATCAGGCGGCGGATCTCGTCGTCCAGGTAGCGCACCTCCCCCCGGTACAGCAGCCGCATCTGTGCGCGCGCCTCCTCCCGGAGCTCCGCGTCCAGCCCGGCCTCCGCCTCCTCGAAGGCGGTGAGCCCCTCCCATGTGCTGAGATCCCAGGGCAGCGCCGGGCGGCCCGCGAGGAGATCCCGGTACCGGGCGGGGGGCTCGTAGATCTCATGGGCGTCCATGAAGTGCAGGTGGAGCAGCCAGCGCCGATCCCGGTCGCGCTCAGGCCCCCGCAGCCACTCCAGCCCGCGATCCACGATGGCCCCGGCAGGGTGCGCCTTCCAGTCCTCGACAGCGCCGTACCCCTCAGCGGTGTTGTGCATCGGGCCGATGTGGCGGTTGGTGCTGACGAGCAGGCTCTGCCAGCCCGCCCCCCCGAGGTGACCGGCGATGGTGCCGGTGCCTGCCGGCAGCGGCGCCATCTCGTCGCTCGGATCCTGGAGGTTCGGCAGGATGCCGAGGTCGTAGGGCAGGCGGCCCGTGAGGGCGCAGGTGACTGCAGGGTAGGTCCAGGCGCTGCACGTCTGGTGGCGGTCGAGCGCGACTGAGCGCTCAGCGAGCCCGTCGAGGAACGGCGTGTCGCCGCCGCCCCCGTAGCGCCCGATGGCCGCGCGCCGGAACGTGTCCACCGAGATCATCAGCACGTCGCGCGGCCTGCGGGCGACCTCCAGATCGGGGAGATCGCGCGCCGGGAGATCCAGCGGGGGCGGGCGGACACAGCCGAGCAGGGCGTAGAGGAGCATGCGTCACCAGAGACGATTCTACACCCGCTACGGCTCGACGTCCCAGGCCTCGTCCCCGCACTGGCCGATGTCGAACATGCAGGGCGTACAGGTGCCGTCGGTCTCCACGCTCAGGGTGCAGCTCACCGACTCTCCGCTCGGCAGGGCGTCCGCGTCGTCGAGGGTGTTCCCGCTCAGCGTCGCGGCCGTGCCGTTGATGTCGCCTTCAAAGGTGAACAGCCCTCCACCCTCGCCGGTGCATGTGCCGGGGAAGTCGTCGTAGGTGCACGGGCCCCCATCTATATTCTTATTCTTCTCACAGCCTGCGAGGAGGACGGAGAGGAACAGAAAAACTGCGGGCAGTCGGGTCATCAGCGCTCCAGGAGGATTCTCCGTTAAGGAGATATCGAATTGTTTTTATGTAAACACCTCCAACAGGATTTGAACCTGTGACCCACAGCTTAGAAGGCTGTTGCTCTATCCAACTGAGCTATGGAAGCACCGCCCTCGTTTTAACCCGCTCCTCCTGCCGACGCCAGCATCGGCGCGGGATACCCTGCCCCGATGCTGCTCCTCTCCCTCGCCTGCACCCTCCCCCCCGGCGCTGAGATCACGGGAAAACCCGATACTATCGACTCCACCACCGACTCCACCGGTTCCACGGACGACACGGACGACTCCGGCGGCACCGGCGGCTGCCCGGTCGGCATGGCGCTCGCGGGATCGGCCTGCGTGGATCGCTACGAGGCGGCGATCATCGGCTGGTCGGCCTACCAGGTGCCGGACGCGGCGGGGCTGGTGGCTATCAGCCAGCCCGGATTGACGCCGCAGGGCTACACGAGCGGCGAGCAGGCGGCGGCGGCCTGCGCGGCGGCGGGCAAGCGGCTCTGCACCTCGGAGGAGTGGCTGCGGGCCTGTCAGGGGCCGGACGGGCGGACATTCCCCTACGGCGAGACATACGACGCGACAGCCTGCAACGTCACCCGCGCTGAGCACCCCGTCATCAGCTACTTCGGCACCGCCGACGGTGTCTGGGACAGCGAGCACATGAACGACCCCGGCATCAACCAGCAGCCCGACACCGTCGACACCACCGGCGCGAACACCCGCTGCGTCACCGCCGAGGGCCACTTCGACATGCACGGCAACCTGCACGAGTGGGTCGCCGACGCCGACGGCACCTTCCGGGGCGGCTTCTACGCCGACGCGAGCATCAACGGGCAGGGCTGCCTGTACACAACCACCGCCCACGATTTTTCATACCACGACTACTCTACGGGGTTCCGCTGCTGCCAGGACGGCGGGTAACCGTCCTGGCCGCCTGTCTCAGAACTGGACGCCCATGAACAGGCTGCCCGCGTTCAGCTTGTCCTGGATCTCCCCGACCGCCCCGCTGGAGTCGGCGGAGCTGATCTCGAACTTCCGCGCCGAGAGCTCATAGCCCGCGCCGAGGTACAGATGATCGGTCAGCGCGTAGCTCAGGTTCAGGTTGAGCTGGGTGTTGTAGGGGCTGGTGAAGCCGCCGAGGTGCTCGGTGAAGGCGAACAGCAGCGAGAACTTCGGCCCGATGTCCGCACCGAACTCAGCGCCAACCCCGAGACCCGACACGAAGAAGTCGTTGGGATCGATGGTGGTGGCGGAGGCCTGGTAGACGTGAACGTCCGTCATCGTGTAGCCGAGCCGCGCCCCGAAGTGCAGGGTGCTGCTGCCCGCGTCGAAGAAGTAGCGGCCCACCGCGATCGCGTGGATGTCCGCCACCGCGTCCGAGACCGGATCGGCGCCCGGGCAGGGGCGATCCAGACCGGCGCAGAGCGGGGTCGGATCGACGGAGTAGAAGATGCTGCGCGCGCCGACATCGAAGCCGACATAGCGGAAGCCCGGCACCCAGATGCGGGCGTTGAGCGCGCCGCCGTTGCTGAACACCCCGCCGCAGTCGTCCTCCGGCGCGCACGGGACGTTCACGTCGTTCGGGTACAGATCGGACTGCACCGAGAGCCGCTGCTGGCTGTAGGCGTAGCTGGCGCCGACGTAGCCCGCCTGGAGCTTGAACCAGGGGCGCTCGATGGCGTCGCCCGGCTGGCGCGGGGGCTTCGGCGGCTTCTCGGCCTTGACCGGGGGCGTCCCGCTGACCGCAGGCGTCCCGGCGGTTCCGGTGCTGCCGGTGGTCGGCATCGTCCCGGCGGTCGCCGGGCTCACCGCGCCGCCGGTCGCTGTGTTGCCGTTGAGCGAGGTGCCGGTGTTCGCCGGAGCCGTGTTCGCTGGAACCGGATCGCCCCACACCGGGCCGGTGGTCGCCGCCGCCGGAGCGCCCCACGCGGAGCCGGTCGCCACCGGGGCCGCCGCGCCCGCCACCTGCAGCTTCACGAACGTCGAGGCCACGCCATCCGTGGTCGAGGCCGAGATCTTGACCTCGCCTGAGGCGTCCGCCGGGAGCGTCAGCGTCGCGGTGTAGATGCCGTTGCCGACCTCCACGAGGTTGCTGATCGTGCCGGCGGAGCTGAGGAACTCCATCTTGTAGCCCGCCACACCGAGCCCGCCCGCGTCGGTGAGGTTCAGCCGAAGCGTCGTGCTCTGGCCCGGCGCCAGCGACGGGTTGTCCGCCATCATCGCCAGCCGCGCCGGGGGGTTGCCGCGCGGCGTCGCCAGCACCGGCGCGACCACCGGGGCCGCCGCCGCCACCTGACGATCAATCCGCACCTCTACGCGGCTGCCCGTCCACTCATTGATCTGGCGGCTCACCGTCGCGTCGCCGGAGACTGGCAGATCGGGCAGCTTCACGCCGTTCGCCTGCACAAACGAAGCCGCCGCCGGGCCGCTGCCGTTCGCCGACGCCTCGATCAGCACCAGGTTGTTGCTGCGCCCGGAGGTGTAGTAGGTCGTCGCCGTGCCGTTCGCGCCGGTCGTCACCGCCGTCGGGATCGTGCCGTCGCCCTGCTTCACCGAGAGCGTGACCGGCACATTCGCCACCGGGTAGCCGAACTCGTCCACCGTCACCACCGTCACCGCGTTGGTCGAGAGGCTGTCCGCCGGGAGCAGCTCGCGCGACGGGATCAGCAGCACCCGCGCCAGCGGGTTGCCCGAGGCCGGCGTCGCCACCAGCGCCGTCAGCTCCACCGGGCCGGTGCCGGTCGTCGCGAAGGACGCGCCGTACTCGCCGTTCTTCCGGTCGTTGATCAGCCCGGAGAGCTTCGCCCCGTTCAGGGCGAACTCCACCTGCCGCCCCGCGATCCCCTGGCCGTCCGGCCCGGTCACCTTCACCGTCGTCTTGAAGCTGTCGCCGCCCACCGGCAGCACCACCGGATCGCTCATCACGTCCACCCGCACCGGGCGCGCGCCCACCACGCCCGCCGTCCAGGAGTCGGTCTGCGCCGGGGTGCCGAGGCTGGCCGAGATCGTCGCCGTGCTGTTCGCGTAGCCGTTGGGCGGCGTCCAGGTCGCCACATAGACGCCGTTGCCCTCGTGGCGCGCCGGGGTGATCTGGCCCACGCTCGCGGTGAAGGTCACCGTCGCGCCCGCATCCGGCTTCCCGTCCGGCGTCACCACCACCGCCCGCACCGGCACCGACACCCGCGCGTCGCCCGGCACCGCCGTCGGCCCCGGGATCAGCGCCACCCGCTTCGTCTCCGGCGGCTGCAGGTTCAGCGCC
>JBEIQZ010000908.1:0-1300 GCA_040376255.1 Alphaproteobacteria bacterium | reverse complement strand
CGGCTGTCCCGCCGCGCCCGGTCGCCCCGCCGCCGCTGCCGGTGGGCAACCCGCCCGCGCCGGTGGCCCCGCCGGTCGCCAGCCCGCCCCCGGTCGCGGCCCCGCCGAAGCTCAGCCTCCAGAAGCTGACGCTGGAGAAGCGCGGCGCCAAGACCGGCGTGAGCCTGAAGAAGGGCGGCGATCTCCAGCCGATGCACATCAACCTGAACTGGGACGATCCGTCGAAGAAGTCCAAAGGGCTGATGAGCTGGCTGACCGGCCCTTCGAAGGTCGATCTCGATCTTGGCTGTATGTTCCAGCTCGTCACCGGCGAGATGGGGGTCATCCAGCCGCTCGGCGGCTACTTCGGCGCCCGCCACGAGCCGCCCTACATCCACCTCGACAAGGACGATCGCAGCGGCGCCGCGACGGACGGCGAGAACCTCCATATCTATCGCCCCGATCTGATCAAGAAGGTGATGATCTTCGCGCTGATCTACGAGGGGACGGCCAACTTCGCCACCGTGCATGGGCGGCTGACGGTGAAGGATCATGCGGGCAACGAGATCCTGATCAACCTCGACACCCCCGACGCCAGCAAGCGCTTCTGCGCCATCTGCATCATCAGCAAGACGGACACCGGGCTGGAGATCAGCAAAGAGGAGCAGTACTTCACCAAGCACTCTGAGGCGGACGCGCAGTTCGGCTTCGGCTTCCGCTGGTCGGCGGGTCAGAAGTAGTGGCTGCGCTGACGCGGGGCCAGCGCATCCGGCTCTCCGAGGTGGCGCCGGGGAGCCCGGTGCAGGTGCAGGTTCAGCTCGGCGGGCTCGCCGCCGCTGAGATCCGCGTCTTCGCGCTGCTGCTCGACGGGCAGGACGCCGCGACCGGCGTGGCCGGGAGCAGCGGCCCGGTGACGGCGGCGGAGGGCGAGGCCCGCGCCGACTTCCGGCTCGATCCGGCGGCGATGAGCGGCAAGGTGCTGATCGTGGCCTCGATGACTGAGGCCGCCCGCGCTGCAGGCCGCCACCTCGGGATGGTGAAGTCCTGCACCGCCACCATCGGGAGCGCCAGCTTCTCGCTCGTGGGGTCTGACATCGGGCGGGAGTGCGCGCTGATCCTGCTGGAGATTTATTTGAAGGGGGAGTGGCGGGTCAGCGCCTCCGGCACCGGCTTTGTCGGCGGGCTGCCGTCGATGATGTCGCAGTACAAGGCGCAGGCGGGGATGTGGAAGCACCTCGAAGGGTCGCGCGGCGGGGGCGGGGCGCTGCCGCCGCCGGCGATAAATCAGGGCGGGGGCAACCAGGGCGGGGCGAACCCCGGG
>JBEIQZ010000820.1:0-1729 GCA_040376255.1 Alphaproteobacteria bacterium | reverse complement strand
TTCTTCACCTCCTGTCCCTTGGCGAGCGCGACGGAGAGGGGCTGGATGTGGTGGCCGGTGTCGTCCTGATCGAGGAAGACGTTGCCGCTGCGGAAGTGCGGGCCGCCGTTCTCGATGTCGGCGGTGATGATCGCCGGGTAGAGATCGTAGTAGCCCAGCTCATCGAAGTAGCGGGTGTTGATATAGTAGTGGATGAGATCGTAGGTATCGACGCGCTCGAACAGGAGCTTGCCGGAGAGGCGCGTGTAGTTGGTCACTGAGAGCGCGGTGAGGAGCGCGAGCAGCGCCACGGCGGGCAGGCGCGGCAGGCGGCGCCACAGCAGGGCCAGCGGCACCGCGAACAGGAGCAGGAAGATCTTCCAGACCTCCGAGACATCGCGGGAGTAGCCCCAGGCGAGCGCCGGTATCTCAGGGATGTGCTCCAGGATCAGATCCACAGGCGGCCCTCCATCAAATCGGCTCCGGTTGTACATGCGGCGCGGCCAGACCCGCCAGGAATTCCTTTATCACCAGCCCGGCCATCCACAGATAACCGGCGGCGAACAGGAGCAGGAACGGGGTGACCCCGAGGTGTCCGGTCTGCGCCGCCCACCACAGCCCGAGGAGGTTCCAGAGGCCGATCCCGGCCCCGATCAGCGCGCTCCACGGGAACGGGGCGCGGGCGCCCTGCGCGCTGCCGGTCTTCGGGGTGCGGACGAAGGTGCCGGTGGTGCCGCGCAGCCCATCCGTCAGGCCCAGCCACACCGCCCATGTCTGGCTCACCGAGAGGCCGATCCCGGCCGCCAGCACCAGCGGCAGGAGCGGCAGCGCGCGCAGCCGGGGGCGGACGGACAGGTAGTAGAGGGCGTTGGTGCCGGTGGAAAGAAGGAAGGCCGGGAGATCAAAGATCCACCAGAACGCACCGGTGTCCGCCGGGGCTGCGGCGATGAGCGGCAGCAGCAGCGCGATCCCCAGCCCCAGCGGCCACGCGAGGTTGGCGCTGAGGTGAGACAGCGCCTCGACCTTCACCATGAGCGGGAACGGCCCGGTGAGGATGCGCGGCGCGAGCTTCCGGAGCGTCTGGACAGAGCCGCGCGCCCAGCGGGCCTGCTGGCTGTAGAAGGCGCCGGGCGCCTCGGGCAGCTCGGCGGGGACGATCTCATCGACGCGGTAGACGAAGCGCCACCCGGCCATCTGCGCGCGGTAGGAGAGGTCGAGATCCTCGGTGAGCGTGTCGTGCTGCCAGCCGCCGCCGCCCTCGATGCAGCTCCGCCGCCAGATCCCGCCGGTGCCGTTGAAGTGGAACCAGACGCCGAGCCGGGCGCGCGCCGCATGCTCGATGCAGAAGTGTGCGTCGAGCATCCAGCCCTGGACGGCGGTGAGCAGCGAGGCGCCCTCGTTGAGGTGGCCCCAGCGCGCCTGCACCATCCCGACCCCTGGATCTTGGAAGTGGGGAGCGAGCCGCTCCAGGAAGCCGGGGTCCGGCACGAAGTCCGCGTCAAAGATGGCGATCAGCTCCCCGGTCGCGGTCGGCAGCGCCGCAGCGAGCGCGCCCGCCTTGAAGCCGCTGCGGTCGGCGCGGTGGCGGATCTCGACGGTGTGACCGGCGGCCTTCAGCTCGGCGATGGCGGCGGCGGCGGCCTGCAGGGTGTCATCGGTGGAGTCGTCGAGGATCTGGATCTGGAGGAGATCCTTCGGCCAGCGCAGCCCCCCCGCCGCCCGGATCAGCCGGGCAGCGACGCCGCGCTCG
>JBEIQZ010000280.1:0-7905 GCA_040376255.1 Alphaproteobacteria bacterium | reverse complement strand
GGAGCTGGGCAAGTACATCCCGGATCGCCCGGAGGGCCGCCCCGTCACCTTCGCGCGCTACACCGGACAGGAGAGCCAGGAGGAGCGCCGGGCCATCGCGGACGACCCGCCCGACATCCTGCTCACCAATTTCATGATGCTGGAGCTGCTGCTCACCCGCCAGGACCCGCTCGACAAGCGGGTGATCCGCAACTGCGGCGGGCTGCGGTTCCTGGTGCTGGACGAGCTTCACACCTACCGGGGGCGGCAGGGGGCCGATGTCGCCATGCTGGTGCGGCGGGTGCGCGAGCAGCTCTCGCCCGACCTCCAGTGCATCGGCACCTCCGCCACGATGAAGACGGACGGCACCGCCTCAGAGCGGCGCGCGGCGGTCGCGGCGGTGGCCTCCCGCCTGTTCGCCGCCCGTGTCCCGGGCAGCAACGTCATCGAGGAGACGCTGGAGCGCGCCACCGATCCGGCAGCGACCCGCAGCAGCGTCCGGCCCCTCCTCGGCGCCGCCATCGATGCGGGCGTGCCTGCCGATCTCGAAGATGCCGCGCTGCGGACGCACCCGCTGGCGATCTGGGTCGAGACGGTGATGGGGATGTACCACGCGGCGGAGGAGAAGAAGTGGCGCCGCGCGCCCCCGCTCACGCTCACCGAGGCGCGGGAGCAGCTCAGCGCCGACGCCGGGCGCCCGCCGGAGGTCTGCGGCGAGGTGCTGAAGCGGTTCCTGCTGATCTCCAGCCAGCCGGAGCGGGAGCGGGTTCCCGGCGCTGCCGGGGATCGCAGCTTCTTCGCGTTCAAGCTCCACCAGTTCATCTCCGGCGCGGGCCACGCCTACGCCACCCTGGAGCAGCCCGGCGTCCGCAGGATCACCGTCGAGGGTCAGCAATTCCTCCCCGGCGTTGACAAGAAGCGGCTCTACGCCACCCACTTCTGCCGGGAGTGCGGCCAGGAGTACCACCCGGTCTGGCTGGCGAGCCGCAGCGACCGGCAGGTGGCGCTCTCCCGCGACATCGACGACGTGGCGCTCAACGCCGAGGAGGGCCAGGGGGTGCGGGACGAGGAGGCGGGCTTCCTGATGACGGCCCCGACCGATCCGGACTTCACCTTTGAGAACGAGGTGGACGACTACCCGGAGAACTGGCGCGAGGCTGATCCGAAGGGCGAGTCACGGCTGAAGCGGGAGTACCGCGAGGTGCGGGCGCGGGCGCTGCGGGTGCAGCCGGACGGGACGATCCGTGACGGGGCGGGGAGCGTCGCCGCCTGGTTCCTGCCGGGGCGGTTCCGGTTCTGCCTGCGCTGCGGAGAGGTGCACAGCGGCAACTCCCGCGACCGCAACCGGCTGTCCTCGCTCTCAGCGGAGGGGCGCAGCTCCGCGACGACGGTGCTGGTGAGCAGCATCCTGCGCTGGATGCACGGGGGAGACTCCGGGCTGCCGCTCCACACGCGCAAGCTGCTCGGGTTCTCGGACAACCGGCAGGACGCGGCGCTCCAGGCGGGACACTTCAACGACTTCCTGTTCGTGAGCATGATCCGCGCGGGCTTCCTCGGGGCGCTGAGCGCGGCGGGCGAGGACGGGCTGCTGGCGGAGGATCTGGGGAAGGCGCAGCAGAAGTCGCTCGGCTTCGACAAGCGGACGCCGGAGATCCGGGCGGAGTGGCTGCACGAGCCGGGGCTGCTCGGGGCGAACCTGATGACCGCAGAGCGGACGCTGCGGGAGGTGCTGGCCTATCGGGCGTGGTTCGATCAGCGGCGCGGCTGGCGCTACACCAGCCCGAACCTGGAGCAGCTCGGGCTGATGACCGTGCGCTACCTGGGGCTGGAGGAGATGGTGGCGGATACGGCGCGGTTCGCATCGACGCCGCCGATCCTGCGGGACGCGACGCCGGAGGTGCGGGCGGCGGTCTACCGGGTGCTGCTCGATCACCTCCGCACCTCGATGGCGATCCAGAGCGAGGTGCTGGAGCCGGTGAAGCTGGAGCAGATCGTCGGTCGCTCGCGGAGCTGGCTGCGCGCCCCGTGGGGCTTCGGGCCGGAGGAGAAGCCCCCGGCGGGCCGCTGGCTGATGATCAGGACCCCGGCCAAGAAGGACATCCGGGCGCAGGACGAGGAGCTGTTCGTGCGGGCGGGTTCCCGCAGCGGGATCGGGCGGCGGCTGAAGTCTGCGGCGCTCTGGCAGAACCCCGCGATCCGGGATCTGAAGTCCGCCGAGATGGACAGGCTGATCGAGGCGCTGCTGACGGTGGCGGCGAAGGACTACGGCCTGGTGCGGGCGGAGACGACCCCGTTCAACGTGAAGGGCTGGCAGCTCGTGGGGAGCGCGGTGGTGTTCTGTCGCGGAGGCGCGGGCGCCGATGTGCAGGAAGGGATCAAACGGAGGGAGAACACCTTCTTCCGCGCCTTCTATGAGAGCCTTGCGACGATGCTGGCGCACAAGGATCACCCGCTGTTCGGCTTCGAGGCCCGCGAGCATACGGCGCAGGTGGAGCAGGAGAAGCGCCAGGTGCGGGAGAAGCGGTTCCGGTACGGCGGGAAGGAGCAGCAGGAGCTGGCGGGGCGGGCGCAGGAATTGCGGGACATGGGCGAGGGCGGGCGGTTCCTGCCGGTGCTGTTCTGCTCTCCGACGATGGAGCTGGGGGTGGACATCTCGCAGCTCAACGCGGTCTACCTGCGGAACGTCCCCCCCACCCCGGCCAACTACGCGCAGCGCAGCGGGCGTGCGGGGCGCAGCGGGCAGGCGGCGCTGGTGCTGACCTACGCCTCGGCGCAGGGGCCGCACGATCAGTACTTCTTCCGCGAGCCGAAGGCGATGGTCCACGGGGAGGTGCGCGCCCCGATGCTGGATCTGGCGAACCGGGATCTCGTCGAGAGCCACCTGCAGGCGATCTGGCTGTCCTGCACCGATCAGCCGCTCGACCCCTCCATCTCTGAGCTGCTGGTGCTGAACGACGCCGCGCGCCCGCTCCGCCCGGAGCTGGTGACGGCGCTGGCAGAGGCGGCGGTGACCCGGCAGGCGGTGCGCCGGATGGAGCGGCTGCTGGGGATGGTGGCGGCGGATCTGACGCCGGAGGCCGCGCCGTGGTATCCGGGCGCGGGGGCATACGCGGCGCAGATCGCAGCGGGCGCCGCGCAGAATTTCGACCGGGCGTTCAACCGGTGGCGCGAGCTGTTCCAGGCCGCCGAGCAGCAGCGGGACGCCGCGCGGAAGACGATGGACGATCACTCCGCCCCCGGCACAGAGAAGCGCGCGGCCCGGTCGCGGCATGAGCAGGCGCTCGACCAGATCGCGCTGCTGATGCAGGGCGACAGCAACCACGCGGGGGGCGACTTCTACACCTACCGCTACCTGGCGACCGAGGGGTTCCTTCCGGGGTACAACTTCCCCCGGCTGCCGCTGATGGCCTACATCCCGAAGGGGTTCGGGGCGGGCGGGGCGCAGGGGCGGCAGACCTGGCTCCAGCGGCCCCGGTTCCTGGGGCTGGCGGAGTTCGGGCCGCGCAGCCTGGTGTACCACGAGGGGCGGGCCTTCCGGGTGGTGCGGGCGATGATCGCCACCTCGCAGAAGGCCGGGATGTCTGAGGTGCGGCTGCCGACTGAGATCGTCCGCATCTGCCGGGAGTGCGGCGCGGGCCACTTCGAGGAGCGCTCAGTGTGCCACGCCTGCGGGCGACCGCTCGGGACATCGGAGATCGTGCGGAGCGTGTACCGGATCGAGAACGTCAGCACCTGGCCGGTGGAGCGCATCACCTCCAACGACGAGGAGCGGCAGCGGCAGGGGTTCGAGCTGCAGACGACCTTCCAGTGGGCGGTGCGGGACGGCGCGGTGGATGTGCGGCGCGGCGATGTGGTGGACGGCGAGGGCATGCCGGTGCTGCGGCTGGTGTACGGGCCGGGAGCGCGGATCATCCGGCTGAACAAGGGGCTGCGGCGGCGGGCGAACAAGGCTGAGCTGGGGTTCTGGATCGACCCGATCTCCGGCTACTGGAGCCGCAACACCGACGAGGACGACGCCCCGACCGATCCGACGAGCGCGCCGCCGCAGCTCATCGTGCCGAGCGTGCGGGATCACAAGAACGCGCTGCTGGTGCAGCCGGTGCTGACAGAGGGCGGGACGCTGCCGGAGGGGACGATGGCGACGCTGCAGTACGCGCTGCTGCGCGGGCTGGAGGCGGTGTACCAATTGGAGGAGGGCGAGCTGCTGGTGGAGCCGATGCCGTCGCGGGAGATCCGCAACGGGTTCCTGCTGTACGAGGCGACGGAGGGCGGGGCGGGGGTGCTGACGCGCCTGATCGCGGAGCCGGGGGCGCTGGCGTCGGTGGCGCAGAAGGCGCTCCATGTGATGCACTGGTCGGTGGAGGGCGGCCTGCCTGCGACGCCGTTCGAGCTGGAGGAGCAGCCGGGGACGCGCTGCGTGGCGGGCTGCTACCGGTGCCTGCTGTCCTACTACAACCAGCCCGACCATGAGCAGATCGACCGGTGCGATCCGCTCGTGCTGACGCTGCTCCACCGGATCGCAGGCGCGGCGACGGAGGCGCTCAAGGGCAGGAACAGCGGGGCGGCGGGTGCCGGGGCGGCAGACACCGGAGCGGCAGACGCCGGAGCGGGGGATGATCCGGTGCGGGCGTGGGAGGCAGCCGCCGCTGCGCGCGGGCTCCCGGCGCCGGACGCGGAGCGGCTGGAGGTCGGCGGGGTGTCGCTGCTGTGCTGGCGGGAGAGTTATGTGGCGGCTTCGTTCGGCGGGCTGCCGGAGCCGGAGCGGGAGCGGCTGGAGGAGATCGGCTTTGAGCTGGTGGACTTCCCGACCGCCGCCGATCAGGGAGCCACCCGGGAGACCGCTTTCGCGCGCCTCGCCGCGCTGCTGGGAAGATCATGACGCCGACCCCTGCCCTCTACAGCCCCGGGAACCTCGTGAAAGCGCGGGGGCGCGAGTGGATCGTGCTGACCGGGAGCGACGCCGAGACGCTGCGGCTCCGGCCTGTCTCCGGCTCTGAGGAGGATGTGGCGCTGGTGTACCTGCCGCTGGAGCTGGAGCCGGTGGAGGCGGCGCGGTTCCCGATGCCGACGCCGACGCAGGTGGCGGGGCATGACGCGGCGCTGCTGCTGCGGGACGCGCTGCTGCTGTCGCTGCGCCGGGGGGCGGGGCCGTTCCGGAGCTTCGGGCAGATCGCGGTGGAGCCGAGGGCGTACCAGCTCGTGCCGCTGATGATGGCGCTGAAGCTCGATCCGGTGCGGCTGCTGATCGCGGACGATGTCGGCGTCGGCAAGACCATCGAGGCGGGGCTGATCGCGCGGGAGATGCTGGATCGCGGCGAGGTGGAGCGGCTGACGGTGCTGTGTCCGCCGCACCTGACGGATCAGTGGGTGCAGGAATTGGAGCAGCGGTTCCACATCAAGGCCGAGCCGGTGACATCGGCGGGCGCGGGCCGCCTGGAGCGGGATCTGCCGCCGGGGGTGAGCATCTTCTCGGTCCACCCGCACACGGTCGTCAGCCTCGACTACATCAAGAGCGAGAAGCGGCGGGCGGACTTCCTGCGGGCCTGCCCGGAGCTGGTGATCGTCGACGAGGCGCACACCTGCGCGGCGACCACCCAGGGGCGGCACCAGCGGTACGAGCTGCTGCGCGGCCTGGCGGAGCAGCCGATGGCGGGCGGGCGGGGGCGGCACCTGATCCTGCTGACGGCGACGCCGCACAGCGGGGACGACGAGGCGTTCCACCGGCTGCTCGGGCTGCTGCACCCGGACTTCGCCGGGCTGTCGGAGCTGGACGGGCAGCACCCGGCGCGGGAGCGGCTGCGGGCGCGGCTGGGCGCGCACTTCGTCCAGCGCCGGCGGCCTGACATCGAGGAGTGGCGGGAGGGGCGGCTGTTCCCGGTGCGGGAGAGCGCGGAGATCGCCTACCGGCTTAGCGGGGAGTGGGATCGGTTCTTCACCGACGTCCTCCGCTACTGCGCCAGCGCGATGAAGGCGGACGCCGGGGCGGGCCGCTTCTACAGCACGCTGTCCCTCATGCGCTGCGCCTCGTCGAGTCCGGCGGCGGCGGTGCTGGCGCTGCGGGGGAAGATGGGCGAGGAGATCGGGCCGGAGGAGCGGGAGGAATTGCTGGATCGGCTGTTCGACGGCAGCGGAGAGGCGATGTCCGAGGAGGACACCGTCCCGGCGGTCGGCGCGGAGGAGGCGCGGCTGCAGGCGCTCGTGGTGCAGGCGGAGCGGCTGAGCGGTCAGGCGGGCGATCCGAAGCTGAAGGCGCTCACAGATCACCTCCAGCAGCTCCTCAAGGACGGCTTCAACCCGGTGGTGTTCTGCCGGTACATCGCCACCGCCCACTACCTGTACCGGGCGCTGCGGGATCGCTTCCACGACGAGAAGAAGGAGCTGCGCGTCGAGGTCGTCACCGGGGAGCTTACCGCCGGGGAGCGCCGGGAGCGGGTCGCCGCGCTGGACACCGCCGGTCAGCGGCTGATGATCGCCACAGACTGTCTCTCGGAGGGCATCAACCTGCAGGGCAGCTTCGATGCGGTCGTCCACTACGATCTGTCGTGGAACCCGACGCGCCATGAGCAGCGGGAGGGCCGCGTGGATCGCTTCGGGCAGCGCAGCCCGAAGGTGCGGACGACGCTGATGTACGGGGCGGACAACCCGGTGGACGGCGCGGTGCTGGAGGTGATCATCCGCAAGGCCGAGCGCATCCGCAAGGAGCTGGGCGTGCCGGTGCCGCTGCCGGACAACGGACAGACCCTGATCCAGACGCTCCTCAAGGCGATCCTGCTGCGCGGCGACCAGGCGGGCGGGGCCGCGACCCAGGTGGGGCTGTTCCCCGCGCTGCGGGAGGTGAACGAGATCGAGGTGCAGTGGACAAATGCGGCGCAGAAGGCGAAGCAGAACCGGACGATCTTCGCCCAGCGGACGCTGAAGCCCGCCGATGTCCTGCCGGAGTGGCAGCGGACGCTGGCAGCGGTCGGCGGGCAGGCGGAGGTGCAACGATTCGTGGAGCGCGCGCTGGCGCGGCTGGGGTCAGGGGCGGAGCTGCAGCGGCGCGGCTGCTGGAAGGTGCCGACCGCGCCGCTGCCGCTGGAGGTGCGGGAGCGCCTGGAGCTGGAGGGGCTGGAGGGGACGATCCAGATCGACTACGAGCACCCGCCGCGCGGCCAGGCGCAGACCATCCAGCGGAGCCACCCGCTGGTGACGGTGCTGGCAGAGTTTTTGTTGGAGCGCAGCCTCAGCGGAGAGGAGGGCGCGGAGAGCGCCGGGTCGGGCCGGGTCGGGTGCTGGATCTCGGCGGGGGTGAAGGCGCGGACGACCGTGGTGCTGCTGCGGCTGCGCCACCAGCTCGTCCGGCAGAAGGGCCGGCAGGCGGAGCGGCTGCTGATGGCAGAAGAAGCGTCGGCGGTGGCATGGACAGGCGCCGGGGCAGGCGCCGGGACGGCGGAGGGCGAGGACGCGCTGAGGCTGATGCTGGAGCCGCCCGCCGGAGAGCCGCCGGGGCCGGTGCAGGCGCGGGAGATCGCGCGGGCGCTGGAGCAGGTGGAGCTCAGGACGGCAGACCTGGACGCCTTCGCGCAGGCGCGGGCGGCGGCGCTGCTGGCCGACCATGAGCGGGTCAGGGGGGCGGCGCGGGAGAGCGGCAGTTATGAGGTGCGGGCGCTGCTGCCGGTGGATGTGATCGGGGTTTTTGTGCTGATGCCGAAGGTGTGAGGGGCGTCCCTTTGAGTAGCCGAGTGGCTACCGGACTCCGGGAACCCGCCGGTTCCCGGCCCCTCCCGGGCAAGGGACCCTGCGCGGGTCCCTTACCAAACCCTGCGGTCGGGCGGGGACGCAGGATCGGGGGGGGCGCGGGGGGCGCCGCCCCGGGCCGGGCCCCCCCCCCCCCCCCCCCGGGGGGGGCGAACGGTGGGGGGGGGGGGGGCCCCCCCGCGGGGGGGG
>JBEIQZ010000372.1:0-6217 GCA_040376255.1 Alphaproteobacteria bacterium | reverse complement strand
GGCTTCCTCGCCTTCGGCGCGGGCGATCAGTACACCCGCCTCGCCGTCGACCCCTCCCTCCTCGACAGCTTCGAGCAGACGCAGAACGCCTCCTTCGCCTGGGATCACCAGTTCCACATCTTCGCCTTCCAGCACCACCTCCTGCTCAGCCCCGCCACCTCCCCGATCCGCCTCGACGGCAGCCTCTCCTGGACCACCCACCTCCGGCGCGGCGCGCTCGCGGCGGCTGAGGAGCAGCTCGACAGCGGGACGCTCGCCCTGCGCGAGGATCTGCTCTGGGTCGCCTCTGATCGGCTCACCCTGGCCTCCGGCGTCGATGGACGGCTGGAGCGCCTGAGCGCCCTGAGCGACACCGATCAGGCGTGGCCGGGGCTGGAAGAGGAGACCTCGCTGCTGGCCGAGGGCGTCGCCGCCGATGAGACCGTCCAGCGCCTCCGCGCCGGCGCCTGGTTCGAGACGCGCTGGACGGCAGGGCCGGTGCGCCTCATCCCCTCCGTCCGCGCCGACCTCGACGCCCTCCGGCTTGCCGATGCCCGCGCGCAGGCCGCCGCCGTCGATCCGAGGATCGCCCTCCGCTGGCAGGGGCCGTCCACCCGGCTCCGCCTCGCAGGCGGCCGGTACAGCGCCTTCCCCCTGACAGAGACCCTCGCCACCGCCCCCCTCGTCGGCGCCCCCGGCACCCTCCCCGCCGCCCGCTCCCTCCAGATCGCCGCAGGCGCCGATCAGGTCGTCGCCGGACGCCTCGAATTCTCCCTCGACGGCTACTATAAGCGCCTCTCCGGCCTCTCCGACCTCGACCCCTCCGGCTCCCTCCAGACCGGCCTCGACGGCGAAGCCATCGGCGCAGAATTCACCTCCCGCTACCGGCTCCGCGACCTGTTCTTCAGCGCCCTCTCCCTGAGCCTCAGCCGCGCCACCCGCGCCGACGCCGACGGGACCCTCCGCATCTACGACTACGATCAGCCCTTCGCCCTCAACGCCGTCGCCAGCTACAGCTTCGCCCCCACCTGGAACGTCGGGCTGCGCTACCGGCTCGCCTCCGGGCTGCCCTATACCCCCGCCGTCGATGGCGTCTATGACGCGGCATCAGACAGCTATGACCCCGTCTACGGCGCCGCCAACAGCATGCGGCTGCCGATGTACCAGAAGTTCGATCTGCATGTGGAGAAGCGGTTCAACCAGCGGTGGTGGAACCTCACGCTCTACCTGGAGGCGTGGTACGTCCCGGAGCCGAATAATGTGATGTATGTGGTCTACCGGTATGACTACGATCAGCAGGCGCCGGTGCACGGGCCGGGGTTCGTGCCGCTGGTGGGGGCGCGGGGGGAGTTCTGAGCGGCGGATCTACAGGACGACCCTGGCGCCGGCCTCCAGCTTCCAGACGTACTGCAGCGTCTTGCGCTCGTTCGGTTCGAGCGTGACATTGAACGTGAGCATCCCGTCCTTGTCGAGATCGCCGCCGCCGTCCTCGACGAGGGCGACGCTGACCTCGCTGATCTCGCTGCCGGGGACGCGCTCGATGAGGCGGAGGGCGCGGCGCTCGCCGCTCAGGTTGCCGATGTGGAGCCTGACGGTGCGCTGGAGGTGCTGGGTGCCGGTGAGGGGGGTGGTCTCGCGCCGGTCTTCGGTGCGGCGGCGGACGGAGAGGCCGTCATCGGCGCCGAAGCCGACGCTGAACGCCTCGCCGCGCGGCACGAAGTCGAGGCGGCCGACGCCGACCCAGCTCTGCTGGCGGGAGAGGCGGATCGGCCCGGCGAGGAGCGGGGCGGGGGGGGCGCCGGGCGCGGGGGTGTTGGTGAGGGCGGCGCGGAGGTGGACGACCTCGGCGCGCTCAGGCCAGCAGGTGGCGGTGAGGACGGCGGGGAGGAGCTGCGCGGTGAGCGGGAACCAGACGGGCATCCCGTTGGAGGGCAGGGTGCCGCGCGCGGGGGCGGTGAAGCTCAGGGGCTCGCCGCCGTCCTCGACGCCGGGAGGCTGCCGACGTCGCGGCGCCCCTCCTCTCCGGCCTGCCGGATGTCGACCTCGCGGGCCTCGACCCGGACGGTGCGGCGCTCCTCCTCGGTCTTCGGGCGCAGGGAGAGGCGATCCTCCTGGAGCAGCGGCGGGTCGGCGGCGCGGCCGGGGCGGGCGGTGGAGAAGGTGAGCGCGACGCCCTCCCACGCCTCGCCGGTGGCGTTCCAGGCGACGGCCATGCCCTGCCACGCGACGGTGGGGCGGTCCGGGGCGCCGGGGGCGGAGAGCAGGCGGGCCTCGTGCGCGGGGCGCCAGAGGGCGCAGGGCGTGAGGTAGCGCAGCTCCAGCCGCAGGGTCGCCGGGGCGTCGAGCTGGAGCTGGATCTCGGCGGCGGCGGCGAAGCGCTGGCGCACCACGCAGGCGGCGGCGTAGCGGCGCTCAGCCAGATCGGCCTCCCGCGTGGCGTCGTCGATGGCGATGGCGGCGTCCCGGACGGCGCAGGTCAGCGGCTCCAGCGCGGACTGGAGCGCCTTCCAGCCTGCCTCCCAGCCGGGCTGATCGGCGGCGGCGGGGGTGGCGGCGAAGCCCCCGATCCAGCCCTGACACAGCGCCTCCTGCCGCTGGAGCTGATCCTGGAGGCGCGCTCGCCGGTCGCAGCAGGCAACGAGCGCGGCGCGGGCGGCCTCGACGCGCTGGAGCGCGGCCTCGCGGGCGGCGGCGTCGGCGCCCTCGGTGTGGCGCTGGCGGCGGATGGCGGCGGAGAGGACGCGGATCCCGCCGGGATCGGGGAGGCCGGGCGGCTCAGGGGTCGCGGCGATCAGCAGGCTGCCGTCGTCGGTGCTGAGCGAGAGGCCGCCGATCTGGAGCCCGTGGACGCCGGCGGGCAGGGTGACAGCGGAGAGGCGGCGGACTTCGGCGCGATCCTCGAAGAGGGTGACGCCGTCAACGCGGCTGTCGAGCGGTTCATACTTCACGGCGGTTCCCCCCGATAATCTCCTGGCGGGCCGAGAGGCTTAGCCGGTACTGGTACTCGATGATCTGCGGGTGATCGGGCTTGAGCGTGAGGCGCCAGCGCATGCCGCCACGGATCGGGGCGTTGCGGGCGGCCTGATCCCAGGGTTCAGGCTCAGGCGAGGCGGAGAGGCGCGTGATGGTGAGGTGCTTCTCGTCGGTGACCGGGAGCCGGTCGACCACCTCCAGCGCCGCAGGCCAGCCGAGCGAGGAGCGCAGCTCGACGTGGACGGTGTGCGTGACCGAGACCGACCCGCTGAGCAGCCCGACCTTCTCCTCCAGCACCTTGACGTTGCGCGCGCACCGCACGCGATCCTCCACCCCCAGCCCGACCTCGACCTCCCCGCCCCGCTCGACCGGCGCGAGCATCGAGCGGCACAGCAGCGACCCCTCCACCCACACCTCGACCGGCCCGCCGGGCAGCGGCCCCGCGATGGGGTTGGTGAAGCGCACCGACCGGTAGACCTCGGGCGACTCGCGCGGCACCACCCGCAATTGCGGCGTCGTGGCCGCCTCTCCCGCCTGCACCTGGAGCCGGTGCGGCTGCCCGTCCGCCGGGATGTCCGCCCGCGCCGTGGCCGCGTAGCGCGCGTCGAACACCCCGCGCCCCGCGAGCGGATCGACGAGATCCACCGGGAGCCGCTCCAGCTTCGCCGCCGCCTCCCGCCGCACAAGCCCCGGGGCATCCCCGCCCATCCCGCCCATGTGGTGGAGCCGCCCGCGCTGTCCGCGATCCTCCGCCGCCCCCAGCAGCAGCCGGTCGTAGTCCATCCAGGCGTCGGCAGGCTCCACCGGCAGGATCTCCTGTCCGTAGCTGTCCTCCTCCATGTCCTTCTCCCGATCCATCATCCCCCCCATCATCGCCGCGCCGACCGCACCCGCCGCACCTGCCGCCGCCTCCGTCACCGCCCCGAACATCCCGCCGCCCCGGAGCGCCCCTGACTTCGGTGCCGCGAACGCCACCGGCATCGGGGCAGCGGACAGTGTGGCGCCCACCCGGCTGCGGGGGGCGATGTCCTCCCGGCTGCTCCATCTCTCGTTCTCATCAGACAATGGCCGATCCTGCGCCTGCTCCTGAGCCTTCTTCTCCGACGCCTGCCGCGCCCCTCCCTTTCCGGGCGGCCTGCCGGGCGGCCTGCCCGGCTGCGCCTGAGCCTCGCTCTGCAGTCCGCCCTCCGCCCTGCCCACGCCGAGCAGCATGCCGCTGAGCCCGTCATCCACCTGCAGGTGCGGCGCCTCCGGCTCCTGGAGCAGCTTCGGCAGGCTGCGATCGTAGCCCTCAAACAGCCGATCCAGCCCCGGCGGCGGCTCGCGCCAGTTGGGCCGGGCCGGGGGCTGCGCCTTGCCGTACCGGAGCGCCGCCAGCTGCGGCAGCCGCAGATCGGTGTGGATGTCCCCGGTGGAGAGCAGGAGCTCGGCCCCCTCCCAGTCCTCCTCCGTCGCCTGCGCCACCCACGCGTCCATCTGGAGCCGCGCCCGGCTGCCCTGGATGCGGAGCACATAGGCGGGCCACCAGCGGGCCGCGCGCACCACGCAGGACAGCTCCAGCGCCGCGATCCGCCCGCCCCCCTCCTCCGCCGGGCTCAGCAGCAGCTCCGCCTGGAAGCGCGTGATCTTCTGCCCCGCCGACGCCCTGCTCTGCGCCAGCGCCAGCTCCAGGGCCTGCCGCTCCCGCCGCAGCGCTGCGAGCTGCCGCCCCAGCTCCGCCGTCCGCGCCTCAGCCTCCCGCTGCAGCCGCTCCAGCACCGCCCCGGCGGCCAGCGCGTCGCCCACCCGATCCCCCGCCGCCGTCCGCTGGCGCAGCCGGGGGGCGGGGCGCAGCCCCGCGAGCTGCTTCAACCGCGCCCCCAGCGCCCGCGCCTCCATTTCCAGCCGCTCCACCTCCACCCCCAGCCGGAACAGCCGCCCCGCGAGCTCCGGCGGCTCCGGAGGAGTCTCCGGGAACACCTGATCCGCCCGGATGCGCTCCACCCGCCGGGTCGTCGCCTGCCCGCCCTCCGCGATCACCGTCGCCCGGAAGCTGCCCGGCTCCGCGATCGGGGAGATCCCGCCGACCCGGATCAGCCGCACGGCAGGATCGAGATCGGGGGGGAGCAGCACGCGGCGCGTCACCACCGCGCCGCGCCCGTAGAGGCTCACCCGGACGACGGCCCCGGGCAGAGAGACAGCAGGTAGAGAGACAGCTTCCATTCAGGAGAGCTAACCTGCCGCGACCCGCGCTGATGCAGCCACCCCTCGCTGCCTGCGCCTGACCGCTCCGCTACCTCGGATACACCGCCGCGTTGCTGTCGTTGGTGTCGCCGCAGGAGACGCTCCAGCCGTCCCCGTCCGCGTCGGTGCCGCCGCCCATGCACATGAAGAACTGCGTGTCGTCAAGATCGAGCGGCACCGTCACGAACTGCTCGTACATAAGGCCGCTGACGCCGTTCCCGATGCCGAGTTGATCGCTGTACAGGTTCGCCGCCTGCAGGCTGATGTCGATCAGCGAGGCCGCCGCGTAGGTGCCGCAGGAGTAGCCCACGATGGCGTCCGCCAGCGACATGCTGCCGTACTGGTAGTAGACGCGCCCGTCGTCGACCAGGGTCATGGCGAAGGTGTTGGAGCCGGTGGCGACGAACTCCGGCGTGGAGCGCCAGTAGAAGCTCACGTGGTCGTTCTCCTGGACGTAGCCCCAGTTGCCCGTCCCCGGGTAGAGATCGTCCCAGGCCCCGGCGATCATGCTGTAGCCGCCGAACTCGGAGGTCGACTCGCTGAAGTCGGTGATGCTGGTGGTGCTGACGTAGCCGTTGCTCCCCATGTAGATCGTCCCGACGTTCTGGCCGCAGAACGGGAAGCGGAAGGCGCCGGTGAAGGTGATCGCCTGCGAACTGTCATCCGCCGCCGCGAAGGAGACATAGTCGGTGTCGGCGGTGTCCGTAGCGTTGTCGCAGTCGTTGTCGAGGCCGTCGCTGGTGGTCTCAAAGGCGTAGGGGTTGACCAGCTCGTTGGTGTCGTTGCAGTCCTCGCCGCCGTAGGCGCTGCTGTCGAAGCCGTCGTAGTCCTGATCGTAGTCGGACAGCCCGTCGCAGTCGTTATCGACGCCGTTGTACCAGATCTCCGCCGCGCCCGATCCGGGGTAGGTGGCGCTGTTGGTGTCGTCGCAGTCGTCGCCGCTGTAGGCGTCGGAGTCGTGGCCGTCGCCGTCCTGATCGTAGTCCGAGTCGCCGTTGCAATTGCCGTCCACGCCGTCGTACCAGGTCTCGGCGGCGTTGGG
>JBEIQZ010000894.1:0-1391 GCA_040376255.1 Alphaproteobacteria bacterium | reverse complement strand
GACGTAAAACCAAAAGAGCCCCCGACATCACAGATACTACCGTCCGCTGCATTCACCCCCGGCACGGGCCAGCCGTCGCGCGCCAGTGCGCGCGGGGGGAGGCACCAGCGCAGCGCAGTGCCGGTGCGGGGGGTAACCCCCGCAAAAAAGCCGCGATGGGTGCCACCACCTTCCCCTATACCCACGCCCTCACCCACCCATCGCGGCGGCTCCTGCGGTGCAATTCAGCGAGGAAGATGCCGACGAGGATGGTGGTAGCGTTATCAAGATCGTCGTTGCGGACGAGGTAGTCGTAGTCGCCGCAGGCGCTGAGCTGCTGGCTGGCCTGGCGCATACGGCGCTCGATGACCTCGGGGCCGTCCTGGTTGCGGGCCTGGAGCCGGGCGCGGAGGCTCTCCATATCGGGGGGGAGGAGGTAGATGCTGACGGCCTCGGGGAGGGCCTGCCGGACCTGGGCGGCGCCGCGCACGTCGATGTCGAGGACCATGGAGCGGCCGGACTGGAGCACCTGCTCGACGGGGGCGCGGGGGGTGCCGTAGGCGTGGTTGTAGACCTCGGCCCACTCCAGCAGGGCGCCGGTGGCGCGGTACTGGAT
Organism: Alphaproteobacteria bacterium; assembly: GCA_040376255.1. Lineage (GTDB taxonomy): Bacteria > Myxococcota_A > UBA796 > UBA796 > SXON01 > JBEIQZ01. The sequence continues at coordinate 796 of JBEIQZ010000894.1, read as the reverse complement.
GAATTGTTCGGCGCTGAGGAAGTGGTATTCGCGGCCGTCCTGCTCGCCGGGGCGGGGGGGGCGGGTGGTGGCGGAGACGGAGAAGGAGAGGCCGGGGACGCGCTCAAAGACGCGGGAGAGCAGGGTGCTCTTGCCCACGCCGGAGGGGCCGCTCACCACGAACAGTACACCGCGATCCGGAGCCTGCACCGCGATCATCAGCGTCCGCTCCACAGGTAGACGCGCCCGGCGTTGCTGCCGCCTGCGTCATGGAGCTGCGCGCCGACGCCGAAGTCGGGCTTGCCGTCGCCCTGGACGTCGCCCTGCCCGAAGGTGAGGGCGTCGCCGTAGATGTCGCCGGCGGCCTCGCCCCAGGACTGCCAGGGGATGTCGGTGGCGCTGGAGAAGGCGCCGAGATCGGGGCCGAGCAGCGCCCAGACGGAGCCCTGATCGGCCTGCCCGGTGGGCTCGGTGAGGAGGGCGCCGATGAGCAGGTCGCCGGTGCCGTCGCTGTCGATGTCGCCGGGCGAGCCGAGCACGTGGCCGAAGCGGTCGCCTGCCGCGCCGCCCTCGATGATCCAGTCCGCGTCCGCGCCCCGGAGCGATCCGGCCCAGGCGGCGCGCCCGCTGTAGACGTGCAGGGCGCCTGCGTCCACGCCTGCCGCGTCATCGAGGTAGGCGCCGAGGGCCAATTCAGGGATGCCGTCCCCGTCCGCGTCGAAGTCGCCGACCGCGTCGTAGCCGAGGCGGTCGCCGGGATCGTCCCCGACGAACAGCGCGTCCGACTGCGCCGAGAGCGTCCCGGTGCTGCCGGTGG
>JBEIQZ010000346.1:0-6760 GCA_040376255.1 Alphaproteobacteria bacterium | reverse complement strand
GGTCCCCGAACACCACCTCATCCGTCGCCGCCCGCTGCTGCAGGATCTCCCCGAGCAGCGCCCAGCACAGCGACTCCATCGTATTCTCCGGGATCTCATCCAACCACTGCCCGCCCAGCCCGATCAACCGGATCGCCTCCCGCACCTCCGCCTCCGCCTCCTCCCACTGCTCCCGCTCATAGAACACCCGCCCGATCTCCAGGTGCGGCTCCGGATAGCGCGGCTCCTTCCTCCGGATGGCCTCCATCTTCCGCAGGGCCTCCTCGGTCTTTCCCTGCCGCCTGAGCTCCATCGCCTTTAAAAACTCCTGTTCCAAACCGTTCTCCCGCAGTGCAGGTGGTGGGTGGTGACGGGCTGGGAGCCCTTACACCGCCCTCCACCTGCACTGCGGGAGAACGGTTTGGATGTTCTTCAGATGGGTCGTGGCGGGGAAAACTATCATGGCGCTGGGATGTCGGCACGCTGGGCATCCGGGGAGGCGGGCAATTGGAGGGCTGCTGCTCCAGCCTTTTCGCCTTTTCCGTGCTTCCGTGCTTCCGTGGTTGCGTTTCGCCTTTTCGCCTTTCCGCCTTTCGCCGTGTCACCGTGCCGCCGTGATCCTCTCAAACCAGATCTCCCAGTGCGTCCCCTCCCCCTCCCTCAACCTGAGGTTCCCCCCTGACAGCGCGACCGCCTCCTGCGCCAGCACCAGCCCCAGCCCCGTCCCTCCCGCCTTTGTCGTCCGGAAGGGCCGGAACAGATCCTGCCGCATCTCCTCCGGCAGCCCCGGCCCGTTGTCCCGGATATGGAGGCAGAGGTGTGCGGGTTCGATCTCGATCCAGAGCGCGACCTCTCCGTCTGTGCGTCCGATGAGCGCCTCGATGGCGTTGTTCCCGAGGTTGACGATGGCCTGCTGGATGGCAAGCGGGATGCCGACGACGGCGACGGCGTCCTCGGCATCGACGGTGAGCCGCACCCCGGCGGAGGCGGCGCGGCGCTGGAGGACGGGGAGGGCGGAGCGGAGGGGCTGGCGCGGATCGAAGGCGTGGCGTTCGCGGCCGACGGGGCGGCTGAAGTCGCCGTAGCCTTCGACGAGGGCCTCCATCGTCTGCACCTGCCCGCGCAATTCTTCGAGCCTCCGCACGATCTCTCCGGGGTCGCGCTCCAGCATGTCGATGCAGGACTTCAGCACGAACAGGGGCTGGCGCAGCTCATGGAGCAGCCCGGCGGTCAGCACGCCCAGCTCGGTCATGCGATCCTGATCACCGAGCGCCATACTGGCAGCTCCGCTCACGGCTCCGCTCGCGCCTCCGCTCGCGCCTGCGCCGTCTTCCACGCGCTCCCCCGGCTTGATCATCCTCATCCTCCCACATGGCGGGCCACGTCGACCCCCACCGTACACGGAGCGCCCATGTTCTCATAACCGTCCACCGCCTCGACGGAGAGCAGGTAGTTGCCGGGCCCGACGATCCGCCCGTCGCCGCCGCGCCCGTCCCAGGCGACGGAGGTGGCGGTCCCGGCGACGCGGAGGATGCGGATCGCCTCTCCGGTGGCGGAGGCGGACGGGATGACGGTGAGGCGCCACCACTGCGGGGCAGGGGCGATCAGGCTGACCTCGACCTCCTCGGCCTCCTCGCCTGCGCCGGGGTCGCCGTCGGGGTAGAAGCGGGCGACGGAGGCAGCGCAGTCGACGCCGGTCGTCGACACCGGCACGGCACCGGCCCACCCGGTGAACGTGACAGCGCCGCCGCTCCAGTCGCCGGACAGCCGGTTGCCCGCCGCGTCGTCGCGCAGATCGGTGGTCAGCGTGAGGCGCCACTGCTCGGCGGGATCGGGGGTCGTGCCGGGGAGGAGGGTGACCTGCCGCTGATCGCCGGAGAGGCTCAGGCTGAGGGGGACGGCGCCGCTCACGCTGCCTTCGAGGCGGATGGCGGAGGTGAGCATGGTCGTCGACAGCATCGGCTCGGAGAAGGTGATGAGGAAGCTGCTCAGGGCGGCGCTGTCTCCGGCGCTGACGTAGCCGGAGGGGGTGACGCTCTCGACGAAGGGGCGGACGGTGTCTCCGGTGACGGAGAGAGAGGCGGAGCCGAGCGAGGAGGCATTTCCCGCCCGCACGGTCGCGATCCCGGCGTACCCGGCGGAGAACGCCCAGTCTACGGACGCCTCTCCGGCGGCGTCGAGCAGCACGGTGAGGCCCGATCCGGTGGCGGTCGCGGCCAGGGCGCCGAGGTCGGCCTGCACCTGGAGGCTGCCGGCGGCCGGATCGCCGCTGCAGTCGGTGGCGGAGAGCTGCACTGACGTCTGCGATCCGTCCGCCACGGCGCTGTCGAGGGGGGTGACGGTGACCGGCCCGGTCGCGCTGCCGTCCTCGGCGCCGACCCAGGCGACGGCCTCGGTCCGGTCGGCGCAGCCTGCGGCATCGACGCCGACGGCCTCCACGACGTAGCGGCCCGGCTCGCTCCAGCTCCAGATCTCGGCGGCGGAGAGGGTGCGGCGCACCTCGGTCGCCGGGCCGCCGGAGCCGGTGTAGCCGGAGACCGTGTAGTGGTAGAGCACCGGCGTCCCGCTCCCGGTGACGAGCCCCTCGACCGTGGCGACCCCGCCCACCTGGCAGACGATCAGCTCCGGATCGCCCTCCAGCCAGAGGGAGAGCGACGGCCCGCCCGCGCAGCCGAGATCGACGACGTCGAAGGTGCCGCTGCTGCCGGGGATCTCCGCGCCGAGGCCGCTGCCGGACGTCCCGGTGACCGACACCTCCAGCACCTCCCCCAGCACGGGCGTCACGCAGTCCACCGCGATCTCCGCCGTCCCGCCCGCGAAGCCGGTGATCGCCGCCCCCTCACAGCCGCCCTGCTGGGACCAGAGAACGCCGCTCCCGGCGTAGTCCTCCACCCGGTTCCCCCACACGTCCACCGCCTCCAGCCGGGCCATCGTGGAGGTCCCCGCCTCCACATACGAGTCCGTCCCCACCAGCACCTGCCAGGCCGTCCCCGGCGCCACCGTGAACGGCGCGCTCTCCCCGAGCTGCCCCCCGGCCTGCGCGACCGCGATCCGCTCTGTCCCCGCCGCCGTCAGCACAAGATCCCCCGCCGCCGCTCCTGCCGCGTCCAGCGTCCACACCGTCCCTGCCAGCGTCCCGCCGAGATCGGACAGCTCAACGTCGGTCGCCGTCTGGGTGACATAGGGGTTCCCCCACCCATCGTAGCCCTGGAGCCGCACCGCGAACGGCTCCCCCGCGACGACCTCCTCCGGGGCCACCACCTCCACCACCGCGAGCGCCGCGTTCACCACGACCAGCGGCAGGGATGACCCGCTGAGCGCCCCGTCAGGCCCGGTGACCGCCGCCGAGATCACCGTCCCGCCCGTCGCTGCGGTCACCGCGCAGCCGTAGCGCCACGCCGCTCCGCCCGCCGCCGGGCTCCCCGCGTCGCAGGCGAGCGTCCCCGTGTCGTCCGAGAGCAGCGCGAGCGGGTCGAAGGCCACCCCGTTCCCCCAGGCGTCCGTCTGCGCGACCTCGACGTCGAAGCCCGCGCCCGCCTCCACCGGGATCGCCGGGATCGTCACCGACACCTGCGTCGCCGCGTCGGGCAGCACCCGGAACGGCCCCGACACCCCCGACGCCTCCGCGTACACCGCCTCCAGCTGATCGCCCTCGCCCGCCACCATCAGCGCCAGCGAGCAGATCTGCTGACCGGCGAGGAAGTCCGTGCAGGTCCCTCCGCCCACCCCGGTCTCCGTGTCCAGCCCCCCCAGTCCGTCCCGCAGCCGCACCGGCGCCACATGATCGACCACCCGGTTCCCCCAGGCGTCGAGCGCCTCCACCAGCACCGCCAGCCGCCCGCTCCCGGCCACCACCTCCGTCGCCGGGACAGTGACCGCGAAGCCCGCGAGCGGCCCGGCCACCACGTCAAAGGCGTCGGTCTCTGCGATGCTCCCGGCCACGAACGCCTGGATCACGTTCGATTCGCAGGCCGACTCCAATTGCACCGGGATCTGATCCCGCCCGCGCACCGTGACCGTGGTGTACCAGCTCCCGCAGCCGGTGGACTCGAACAGGATCACCGAGGCCGTCTCCTCCTCCAGCACCGTCCCCACGGCGTCGACGAGCTCGACCTCCACCGAGAACGTCTCGCCCGCGATCACCGTCTCCGGCGACGGGACCCGGCTCAGCCGCGCCCCGGCCAGCCCGCCCGGCTCCCAGGACAGCAATTGGGTCGCCTCCTCGATCCGATCCGCCTCCAACACCGGGCGCACGGTGAAGCTGATGTCGTCCTCCTTCATCGACGCCACCCGCAGCCGCCCGCTCCCGCTCCCGCTGAGCCAGCCGCGCACCCCGTCCTCCATCTCCTCCTGCGCCTCCAGCCCGCCCGCCACGAAGGCGAAGTCGGGATCCTCCCGCGACGGGCTCCCCACCACCTCCACCTGGAGCGACTGCGCCACCGCCCGCCCCTCGGGGTCCTCCAGCACGATCTGTAATTCCGCCTCCTCCCCCACCGACCACGCCGCCGACTCCACCTGGAGCGCGAGGTGATCCGCCCGCGTGTCCGTCACCCGGTACACCCCCTCCCGATCCACCTCCTCGCCTGACGGCATCCGCACCCGGAGGTTGTAGCTGTCCACCGGCAACCCTGACGGGACGACCGCCGAGATCCGGCCATAGTCCTCCAGCGTCGCGCTCAGGGCGAAGGTCTGCGGCCCCCACAGCCACACCTGCACCCCGTCGTCCACCTGGCCCGCCCCCGGCGCGCTGCCGTCGATGGTGAGCTGCGGGAAGAAGTTCTCTCCGGTGATGGCGATGGCCGTCTCTTCGCCCCGGTACCCGTAGCCCGGCTGCACCGACAGGATCTGCGGCGGGTCAGGCAGGGACACACATGCGAGCAGCACCCACATACCCCTGATCTAACCGGTCACCCTCCGCCCTGCTGCCCCCCCGCAGTAGGCAGGGAGCCTGAGATACGCCTCCACCGTCTCCGCCAGCCCGAACGGCACCTCCGGCGCCGCGTCCACCGGCTCCCGCAGGAACCGGGCGGTGTGCGCGACGAGCTGCGCGTACATCGCCTCAGTCTCCGGCCCCGGCGCGTCCGCCCGCGCGGGGTCAGCCATCTCCACCACCCGGCACTTCCGGCTCTCCGCCGCGATCCCCACCGGCAGGCTCACCGCATGCGCCCCCCGCGCCAGCGCCTCCAGCAGCACATAGCCCATCCCCTCCTGCTCGCTGCACTGCACGAACACCCGCGCCCGCCCCATCCACCCGAGCAATTCCGCCCGCGTCACCCGCCCGAGCAGCCGCACCTGCGCCGCGAGCCCCAGCCGCGCGATCTGCGCCCGCAGCCGCCCCTCCTCCGGGCCGGTGCCGATGATCGCCGCCCGGATGTGCGGGAAGGACGGGCGCAGCCGGTGGACCAGCTCCACGAACCGCGCGTGGCGCTTCAGCGGGATCAGGCTCCCCACCGACAGCAGATCGAGGTCGCGCCCCGCCAGCGGCTCCCCGCCGATCTCCGCCGCCGCGATCCCGATCGGGATCACCGGCGCACGGAAGCCGCTGCTCCGCTCCAGCACCGCCGCGCTCCGCGCCGAGAGCGCCACCGCCCCCGCCGCCCCCGCGTCCACCCACCGCAGCCAGCGGTTGTCCGCCCCCGCGTCCTGCCCCGCCACCGTCGTCACCTGCGGGACGCTGTACCGCGCCGAGAGCCACCGCCCCGCCAGCGCCGCCTCGGTCAGCCACATGCTGTGGATCACCGACACCGGGCGATCCCGGTGCAGCGACCGGAACGCCGCCGCCGCCCGCGCGAACGCCAGCGGGCGCGCCCAGCCCCGGTTCCGCCCGCCGAGCGCGATCACCCGCACGCCGCCCATCCAATACTCCATCCGGATGAACGGATATTGCAGCGCCAACACCGTGATATCCCAATGCGGCCGCGCCGCGCGCAGCCCCTCCACCCACGTCCGGATCGCCGGGATGCAGGTCTCGTCCGCCGCGTCCGCCGGGAACCCCGGCGTCAGCACGACGACATGCGGCGCCTGCCCCTCAGGCATCGCCCGCCCCCCCGGTCTCCGCCCCCCCGGGCGCCCCCCCGCCCCCCCCCCCGGCGCCCCCCCCCCCCCGCCCCCCGCCCCCCCCGCGCCCACGACCCCCCGCCCGGGGGCCGGCCGCCGCGGGGGCCGGGCCCCCCCCCCGGGCCGGGCGCATGACCGGGGTCGAGGTGACGGCGCTGCTCGGGGCGGCGTTCGTCGTGCGCTTTGTCCGCGACCTGTACGCGGCGTGGTGCCGGGCCGATCTGCGGCCGGTCACCTGGCTGGCGGATCTTGTCGAGGGGGGGGCGGTGGTCGCGGTGTGGGGGGCGCCGGTGGTGATCGGGGGCGCGGGGTGGGATCTGCGCGGGATCTGTCAGGTGTTCCTGGCGGGGGCGGTGGGGAACCTGGGGCTGAGCCTGCTGCTGGGGGCGGGGGGCAGGCGGGGCGGCAGGGCGGAGACAGGCGGGGCGGAGACAGGCGGGGCGGGCGATGCCTGAGGGGCAGGCGCCGCATGTCGTCGTGCTGACGCCGGGGTTCCCGGCGGACGTGGCGGACGAGACCTGCATCCCGGCGATCCGGACGTGGGTGGAGGGGCTGCGCGCGGCGCGGCCGCATTGGGATATCACGGTGTTGGCGCTGCAATAGCCGTTCAGCCGGATGGAGTACTGGATGAGTGGCGTGCGGGTGAGCGCGCTCGGCGGGCGGAACCGGGGCTGGGCGCGCCCGCTGGCGTTCGCGCGGGCGGCGGCGGCGTTCCGGTCGCTGC
>JBEIQZ010000451.1:0-5257 GCA_040376255.1 Alphaproteobacteria bacterium | reverse complement strand
GCCCAGGCCGCCCCGCGCCCCTGCGGCCCGTCGAAGCCTGCGGGTGCGCGCACCCACAGGTAGAACCCCGCCGTCGACGCCACCACATCGATCCCGTTCCCCTTCAAAAAATCCATAAGAATTCTGCGCTTCTCCGCAAAGATCCCGCGCCGCTCCTCTGCGTGCGCGTCATCTGACCATGCAGCGACGGCGGCGGCGTTTACAAAATCCTGCGGGGCGAGGCCGGGGTTGGTGCGGAGGTGGTGGAAGCGCGCGATGATCGCGGGGTCACCGGCGACGATGCCGGTCCGGTAGCCGGTCATGCCGCTGCGCTTGGAGAGGCTGAAGACGGCGAGGACGCCTTCCTGGCTGATCTGGAGGATGCTGGCCGGGGGTTCGTCGTACCAGACGTCGGCGTAGCACTCGTCCGAGGCGAGCAGGATGTCGTGCTCCCGGCAGACCTCCCAGGTGCGGCGGAGATCGTCGCGCGACATGACGGCGCCGCTGGGGTTGTGGGGGCTGTTGATCCAGGCGAGGCGGGTGCGGGCCAGCACGTCGGTCGGCAATTCCCAGATGCGCTGGCCGAAGTCGCCGCCGAGGACGAGCGGGATCGGCTCGGCGCCGGAGAGCATGGCGCTGCGGAAGCAGACGGAGTAGCCGGGATCGGGGAACAGCACGCCGCGATCGGGGGCGTGGATGTCCGTGCAGAGCATGGGGAGGTGGAACACCACCTCCTTGGAGCCGGCGGTCGGCAGGATCTGGGCGTCGGGGTCGAGCGTGACGCCGAAGCGGCGCTGCGCGTACCCGGCGAAGGCGGCGCGGACGTCGCGGGCGCCCCGGATCGTCGGGTAGCGGCAGTTGTCGGGGATGGCGCCGCAGAGGGCGGCCCGGATGAAGCCGGGGGTCGGCTCGGTGGGATCGCCCGTGCCGAAGTCGAACACCGGCTGTCCGGCGGCGCGCAGCCGGGCGACGGCCTGATCGAGCAGGATGGTGGGGTAGGTGGGGAGGGCGTCGAGGAGGGGGTTGTACCGCACCGGGGCAGGATGGCGGGTTCAGGGGCTGCGGTCAAGCGACCGGAATTACCGCCGGGTGCGATCGGTGCGCGGGATATGCTCAGGGGCGTGCAACCCTCTGCCCTCCTGCGCGTCTCTCCTCCGGTCGCGGCGGCGTGGCTGCTCTGCCTGATCGCGCAGGCCGCCTTCCTGTCGTCGCGGGGGACGGCGGCGTTCGCCCTGTCGAGCGACGACTTCTCGCGGACGCTGATCGCTGCCCGGATGGCGGGGGGGGACTGGCGGCTGGATCAGCTCTGGCCGCCGCTGCCGTTCTGGGTGGACGGGCTGCTGCTCCGGCTGTGGGACGATCCGGCGCGGCTGCCGTCGTGGGTGAACATCGGCTGGTCGATGCTGGGGCTGGCGGCGGTGCCGGGGATCGCGGCGCGGGCCGGAGCGACGCCGATCTCCGCCGCGCTCGCGGTGATCCTCGCCGGGACGCTCCACTGGCAGATCTGGCTGGGCTGCTCGGGGCTGGCCGAGCCGCCTGCGGTGGCGCTCGGGCTGTGGGCGGTGCGGGCCATGCTGCCGGAGCCTGCGGGGCCGGAGCCTGCGGGGCCGGAGCCTGCCGGATCTGTGCGGTGGCGGCTGGCGGGGATGGCGGCGGCGGCGGGGCTGGCGGGGATGTGCCGCTACGAGCTGTGGGCGCTCGCGCTGATCGGCACGGCGGGGCTGTGGCAGGATCGGCCTGCGCGCTGGCGCCTGTGGGCCGCGCTGCTCTGGGTGTTCCCTGCCGGGTGGCTGATCGCCAATTTTCAATGGGAGCATGCGCCCTTCGCCTTCGCCTCGGCGGCCCGCGACGCGATCCGGAGCCAGGAGGAGCAGCCTTCGCTGATCCAGCCCCTGCTCGACCTCGCCGACACCGCCCGCCTGCTCCTCGGCCTCGGCGCCATCGGCCTCTCCGGCGCGGCGGCCCGCTCACCGGGGGGGGCGCGGCTGCTGCAGGTGGCGGTCGCCTTCTCGGCGCTGATGGCCCTCGCGCAGATCGCCGGGTTCGCCGGGCTCCACAACACGCCCCGCCACTGGCTGCTGCCCGCGACGCTGCTGGCGGTCGGGGCCGCGCTGCAGCTCCAGCACCTGTGGGCGCTCGGGCGCGACCGGCTCGTGCCGTTTTTGATCCTCGCGCAGCTCGGCCTGGAGTCCGCCGCCCTCGGCGACCCGCCCCCCTCCCACGACCCCGACACTGAGGCCGCCGCCCTCTCGCTGCGCGCCATGCTTGAGGCCGGCAGCATCCCCGGCAGCGGCGCCGTCCTGCTCGAAGTCGTCCTCTACGAGTACGCCGCCCTGCCCGTCATCAGCGGCCACCCCGCCCGCGTCGCCTGGGATCGCAACCCCTGGATCATCGCCGATCCCGCCGCCATCGACGCCCCGCAGACCGGCAACCTGCCGCTGCTCAACCTCCCGCCGCTCGCGCTCGCCGACGAGCTGCGCCACCGCCGCTACGCCGCCGCGATCACCGCCCGCCCGCAGACGGCTGAGAAGCTGCGCGCCATCGGCTGGCAGGAGGCAGACACAGCGGGGAGGTACACGCTTTTTCTGGCGGGGGCTCCCCGCGCGGCGGGCGCGCGTCCTGCGCCATAGACCGGAATCGCGGCAGTGCGGCACCTGACCGGGACGGACTTCGGCGTGCAGCGGGCGCGGGGCGCGGTGGTGGAGCTCGCGGCGCTGAACGTCGCGGCGGGCGAGGAGGTTGCGCTCGACCCGAACGGGGGCAACGCGGCGGACGGGGAGATCGTGATGGGCAACTGGGACGGCGCGGCGTTCACGCCCAGCGACATCGCGGAGGATGTGAACGCGATCCGCATCATCGCCGCCCGCGACGATCTGCCGGCCTTCTTCAGCGCCATCGCCTTCGGGCGCGACAACCTCGGCGCGGCGGCGGTCACCACAGTGCTGCGCGGCGAGGAGCTCGGCGCGGGGACGGTGCCGTACTACCTGCCCATCGGCCTGCCGCTCTGCACGATCACCAACCGCACCGAGCAGCAGATCCAGGACTTCACCGTGCGGTTCAGCCCGGCGGGCGCCGACACCTCCGGCTGGGCCATCCTCGGCTCCAGCCCCAACGCCGCCCGCATCGCCAGCCACCTCAGCCTGATGAACACCTGCATGCAGCAGTGGAACACCACGCACACGGTGGACTCCACCTGCAATGAGGCGTCGGTGTCCGACACCATGTACCTGGGGAACGGCGCGCAGACCGCCTCCATCACCAGCGTCGCCAACGCCATCGTCCAGTACGGTATCCCCTGGGAGCCGGCCGTCTGGGGCGCGCTCCCTGCCCGGAACAACAGCAGCGACATCCCGGCGGCCTCCTACGGGAAGACCCTCGCGGGGCCGATCCCGATCTTCGACGGCGGTAGCAGCTACTGCAGCGGCGGCGGCGGGAACTGGAACCAGACCCGCCGCATCTCCGGCTTCGTCTGGGGCGCCATCTACGACGTCCGCTCCAGCGGCGCGGCCTCCCAGAAGAACATCTGGGCCCGCCTCGACGTCACGAGCTTCCGCCCCGTCGCGACCGCTTACGGCGGCCCGGACTATGGCGTCACCTGGCTGAAGCCGGGCCGGGTCGTCCGGTAGCCGGGTTGGGCGGCCGCTGTGTCAAGAAGATGTCTGGAAAAATATATCTTGTTCAATACTATATTTTTTTTAAAATTCGTCGTGACAGATATGTCTGTTCAGAATTCTCTCTCAAGAAGGCGATTAGAAGAGTCGTATCCTTGTAGAGACAGGAGCCGACATGCGCCCTTCCCATCATCGCAAGTCCTCCCGACGCGGCTCCATCAACATGATGGTCATCCTCAGCCTCGGCGTGCTGTGCGGGTTCGCGGCGCTGGCGGTGGATGTCGGCTACATCCGGCTGGTGCGCCAGCAGCTCCAGGCCTCTGTAGACATGGCGGGGATGTCGGCGGTGCGCCACCTCGACGGCACGGAGGGGGGCGTGAGCGCGGCGCGGCTTGCGGCGGTGGAGCTCGCGGCGCTGAACGTCGCGGCGGGCGAGGCGGTGACGCTCGACCCGAACTGGTCGAACACGGCGACCGGCGATGTGGTGACGGGCAATTGGGACGGCGCGACCTTCACCCCGACGACAACCCCGAACAGCGTGAACGCGCTCCGGCTCTCGGCGGATCGCGCTCAGCTCCCGGCCTTCTTCAGCGCCATCGCCTTCGGGCGGGAGAACATGAGCGCCGCCGCGACGGCCACCGTGCTGCGCGGCGAGCAGGTCGGCGCGGGGACAGTACCGTACTACCTGCCCATCGGCCTGCCGCTCTGCACGATCACCAACCGCACTGAACAGCAGATCCAGAGCTTCACCGTTCGCTTCAGCCCTTCAGGCTCCGACACCTCTGGCTGGGCTATGCTCGGCTCCAACCCCAGCGCCGCCCGCGTCGCCAGCCACCTCAGCAGCATGGGGAGCTGCATGCGGGAGTGGAACACCACCGGCAGCGTAACCGGGAGCTGCAATGAGACGTCGGTGGACGATCTGCTCTACCTCGGGAACGGCGTCCAATCGTCCACGATCCGGAACGTGGCGGACGCCATCATCCGGGACGGCGTCCCCTGGGACGCGAGCGCCTGGGGCGCGCTCCCCGCCCGCGCCAGCGGCAGCGACGTCCCGGCGGCCTCCTACGGGAAGACCCTCGCGGGGCCGATCCCGATCTTCGACGGCGGCAGCAGCTACTGCAGCGGCGGCGGCGGGAACTGGAACCAGACCCGCCGCATCTCCGGCTTCGTCTGGGGTGCCATCTACGACGCCCGCTCCGGCGGCGCGGCCTCCCAGAAGAACATCTGGGCCCGCCTCGACATGAACAGCTACCGGGCTATCGGAGACTGGCGCGGCGGCCCGGACATGGGGATCACCTGGCAGACCCCCGGCCGGGTCGTCCAGTGAGCCTGCCGCGCCGGAGCCGCGCCGGGGCCGCCGTGCTGGAGCTCGCGCTCGCGGTGCCGTTCCTGCTCGTGCTGGTCGGCGGCATCGTCGAGATCGGGACGATGATGATGCGGCAGGAGCAGGTGATCCAGATCTGCCGCGAGGGCGTGATGTGGGGGGCGATGACCCGTCAGACCGACAACCCGCCCGCCGTCGCGACCGCCCGCATCCGCGCCGCGCTGACGAGCGCAGGGTTCAACGCAAACAGCGCCGTCATCGACGCCCGGCTGATCGATACCGCCCACGGCAAGGGGCTGGCCGTCGATCTGGTCGTCACCCGCGAGCCGATCATCGGCTTCAT
>JBEIQZ010000590.1:0-3622 GCA_040376255.1 Alphaproteobacteria bacterium | reverse complement strand
CCTCCCGCACCCACAGATCCATGATCCCGCCCTCGTTCACCAGATCGTCATCCACCGACTGGATGAAGCAGGCCGAGGGCTGCGGGCGCGCGTAGGAGGAGGCCGACGCCTGCGTCACCTCCGTCTTCTCGTCGGTGTAGAAATGCCCCTGCGACGGCCCGTCGATGCCGTAGGCCCAGTGCAGCCCGGAGTTGAACCACTGCGGCGAGTTCGGCGCGCAGACCTGCATCGCCAGCATCCAGCGCAGCTCGTCGTAGAACACCCGCGCGTCCTCCTCCGCCGAGAACAGCCCCTGCCGCCACCCCCAGTAGCACCAGCAGCCCGCCAGCCGGTCGAACACCTGCCGCGCGTCCCGCTCCCCGCCCATCGCCGCCCCCGGCGCCGCCGCGCGCGGCTGCAGCCACCCCGGCACCCCCTCCTCCGCCACCGCCACCGTCGCCGATGGCACCCCCGCCTTGCGGAAGTACTTCTGCGCGAGGATGTCCACCGCCACCTGCGACCAGCCCGCCGGGACCTGCACCCCCTCCGCCTCGAACACCACCGAGCCGTCCGGGTTCCGGATCTCAGAGCGGCGCGCGGCCCAGGTGATGCTGTCGTAGGGGGAGCTTCCGGCGGTGGTATAGCGGCGCGAAAAATGCATACAGGTCTCCAGGGTACACGTCAGGTACGGTTGCACGTGTACAGCGCTGGATCATCTGACTATGCTCTCATGCGAACAGTCTTTCTCAGCGCCCGCCCAACCGGACGCCCCAGACTATAGCCCCCTTCCCTCCCGCGCAAGGGGCATCCTGCTCAGAATTCTGGCGGTGTCTGAGCGTCCTATATCTACAAGATATAGTGTCTGAAGTTATCCATAGACACCACCGGATGTATCCATAGCTTATCCATAGCCTGCCCACGCTGATGGGCCCGCAGTAAGACCGGCACAGACCCGCCCGCTCCCCGCTCCTGCCTCTCTCCGCTCACCTGTCCGGCTGTATCCCTCTCACCGGATCAGGTGGATCGCCGCCCGCACCTCTGTACCGCGCATACGCCCACCCGGTTGCACCTCCCGCAACCCCGCACTATCTTGAACGCTGAGGCTCTCCATGACGCTGCACCCGACCAGCCTGCCCCTCTCCCCTCCCGCTCCCCGCGATGACGGCTGGTATCAGCGCAGCCTGGAGCGGGTGGACAAGCTGATGAACAAGGTGGCGCCCGGCACCCCTGAGGAGACTGAGTACCTGCGTCTGTTGGATGAGCTGGAGGAATATGAAAACCTTCATTTTCCGATCTGATCTCATACTTCGGCAGCGTTGACATCGTCATATTCCCGGTGGGTTCCAACAAATCTGACAAACAAAATTTTGTATTTATAATCTATCCTGACAATCAGACGGTAGCTGTTCCCGCCGATATTGAACACCACCCGATCTGTCCCGACAAAACTGGCAGAGGCATATACGGCTTTGATGTCCGACGGCCCGGACCATGACGCCGCCTCCGCCTCCTTGAACCAGCGGCGCAGCGGCTCCTCAGCAGGCGGGTGGGGCTTCCAACAGTCCTGCAGTGTTTTTCTACTAAGAACGCGCATCTGATCCTCCAAGGGGTGATTGACGAAGCTGGTTATTTGTTCACCAATCCAGAATCTGTCAACCGGACGCCCCAGACTATAGCCCCCTTCCCTCCCGTGCAAGGGGCATCCTGCTCAGAATTCTGGCGGTGTCTGAGCGTCCTATATCTACAAGATATAGTGTCTGAAGTTATCCACAGACACTACAGGATGTATCCATAGCTTATCCATAGCTCCTGCCCGCCCGCGCGCCCGCATCCGTCGCAGACGCCCTTCGCCCGCTGCGCTCCTGCTGTTCAGCGCTCACCTGTCCGGTTGTATCCCTCTCACCGGATCAGGCTGACCGGCACCCCGTCGAGCCTCCACGGCATCTCCACCGCACCGGCGATCCCTGGCGACGCCCGTTGCGGCCCCTCCACGATGAGCGCGACGGGCTGCTGCCACGCCTGTTGTTCCCGGAGCCAGCGCGCCCCGGACGCCGCCCGCTCCTCGCTCTCCTGCATGTCATGGAGGCGGGAGGCATGCACCATGGAGACAAAGTAGCTGGCGGCGGCGAAGGTGGCGCCGCCGCCGGTGATGAAGCGCCAGCGCTCCCCGGCGGCCAGATCCTCGTTGAGGTAGGCGCGGTCGCCCTGGATGGTGCCGACGGTGAGGACGCTGATCCCGGCGGTCTGGGTGAGGGCGTAGACGACCCCGGCGACCGGTTTGTCGTGGGCGAAGGCGCCGATGCCGAAGGGCATCATCACCGTCCAGCCGGTTCCGGCGCTCGCAGCAGAGATCAACAGCAGCATCACGGCTCCGGCCAAAAAAGAGTATGCCGGGCCTCCCGACGCACCAGAAGGAACTTATAAGGGGGGACACATCTGGTACGAGGCGGGACGTCCCGGCGGGTTCAGGCTATCCCCGGCGGCGGCGATCTGCAACCCTGCATGCCGGTGATCGATCGGGAAGGCGCCACGCACTGCAGCACGGAGGCCGCCCATGCTCCTGCTGCTCATCGCCCCCCTCTCAGCCGCCCCGCAGCCGACCCCTGCCGCGCTGCTCTCCGCGCCGTCCGGGCTCCTGCCCTCCAGCTCGGACGTCACGCTGGCCCCGCCGGGGATGTACGCGCAGCTCGGCGCAGCGCTCGCGGCGGAGGATGTGAACGGCGACGGGGTCTCCGATCTGATCGCGGGGGCGCCGGGCCTGGACAGGAACACCGGCGCGGTCTACGTCCACCTCGGCGGCGCCGGCCTCCCATCGCTGGCGTCGGCCACCCTGCCCGGCCCGGCTGCGGGCAGCTTCTTCGGCCTGGCCCTGGACGGCCTCGGCGACACGGACGGCGACGGCGACGGGGAGCTGATCACCGGCGCGTACATGGGCGGCGGCGGCGACGGGGAGGTCGCCATCTACGACGGTGATCCGTCCGGCGCGCCCGTGCTGCGGGCCACGCTCACCGGCACGACCCGCTACGGGCTGTTCGGCGGCGCGGTCGCGGGGGCGGGGGATGTGGACGGGGACGGCGTCCCTGACGCGATCATCGGCGCGGCTGACGCCCACAGCGGGGACGGGGAGGTGACGCTGCACAGCGGGGGCGCCAACTTCGCTGTGCTTTTGACGCTCCCCGCGCAGGGCAGCTACAGCAGCTTCGGCAGCGTCCTCTCCCGCGCCGGGGACGTCAACGCGGACGGCTACGCGGACTTCCTGGTGGGCGCCCCCGGAGAGGACGGCTTCCGGGGCGGGGCCCACCTCTACCTCGGCGGCGCCTCCCCCTCCTCCGCCCCTGTGCTGAGCCTGCGCGGCGCCACCTCGGTGCAGGTCGGGGCCGAGGTGCGCGGGGTGGGCGACCTCGACGGCGACGGCTTCGACGACTTCGCGGTGGCCTCGCCCTATGACGGCTCCTGCTTCGGCAGCCTCTCCCTCTACGCGGGCGGCGCCTCCCTGAGCGATGTCCCGACTGACACCTTCACCGGCGCCTCCTACGCATGCAGCTACGGCGTCCGCACCGCCTCCGGCGACCTCGACGGCGACGGCGACATCGACCTGCTGATCGGGGACAACGACGGGGGCGGCGTCTATGCGGGCGCGGTG
>JBEIQZ010000097.1:0-14325 GCA_040376255.1 Alphaproteobacteria bacterium | reverse complement strand
TGGGTCTCCCCCGCCGGTCGCCAGCGCGCCGCCGGGCCGATCCCCGGCGCCGACCCGCCCGCCCTGGCTGGCCGGTGGGCGCGCATGGCGATCCACGGGACGGTGTTCTGGCTGCCGGTGATCGGCGCGATCACCTGGGGCGGGATGCTGTTCTGGGTGCCGCCGCCGCTCCGCAACCTGCTGCTGCTGGCGATGGTGCTGGGGACGGCGGCGGCGCTCTACGCCGGGGTCGGCTGGCTGGGGCGCTGCGCGGCGTTCTGGAGCTGGCGCGGCGGCCACCTGCGCGAGGAGCAGGTCGGGGACTGGTTGATGGCCTGGGAGGCGCCCCGCCAGGTACAACGCTCCGGCGTCGCGGCGCTCGGCGGCGGGCTGGCCTTCCTGATCCTGCTCGCGCTCGTCGGCGGCCGGGAGCTGGCCGGGACCGCCTTCCTGGCGAGCGGCGCGTGGCTGTTTGGCCCGATCCACGCAACGCGATACCTGTTCCGTCAGACCGACGCGGAGAGCACATGAACATGATCCTCAAGGGTTCCAGTCCGGCCACGCTCGTCGCAGGCATCCTGCTGCTGTCGCGCGCCCGCAGCTTCGGCCAGCGCATGGCCGTGGGCATCCTCGGCGATCCGACCGACATCGGCGTCGTCCACGGCCCCGCCCTCGTCGCCTCTGTCCCGCTGGCCTCCTGCGGCGTCGGCCGCGACTACGGCAGCGGCGCCACCGTCATCGTCCCCGGCCCCGCCGCCGAGCCGCTCGCCGTCAGCCTCGCCCCCAACGGCGCCGGGGACTGGTTCTGCGTCGATCGCGGCGGCCAGGGCGTCCACCCCGCCACCCGCGCCTTCCTCGCGCTGCGCCGCGACACCCGCACCCGCGCCCGCTGGCTCGGCCAGCAGCTCCTCCGCGCCCTGGAGCTCTCCGGCAGCACCGCCGACCCCGCCGTCCTCGACATCCTGTTCGGCGCCCCCGTCGCCCCGCTCACCCGGCTCGGCGTCGCCCTCCGCGCCGGCCGCAGCCTCTCCGGCGCGCGCGGAGAGCCGATCACCCGCTGGCTCTCTGAGCACCCCCTCCCCGACGGCGCCGCCCCCCTCGAACGCCTGCGCCCCGAGAGCCGGGAGGCCGTCGAGGCCTGCCTCCGCAGCGCTGAGAGCCTGAGCGCCGAGGACGGGGGCCGCTACCGCCCGCTCCAGGACGCCGTCGTCGAATTGCTCACCCACCTCGCCATGCTCCCCCCCTTCAGCATCCTCTCCCCCCTCGACCCGACCCTCGACGCGGTCGCCTTCGGGCTCGGGAAGGCCCTCACCGCCACCGAGGGGGGCAGCGAGGCGCAGCAGGGGCTGGTGGACACCTACCGGTTCCTGGGCGGGAAGTTCACCGACAGCGCGATGCACCCGGTCTGCCTCCCCGACGATCTGCCGCCGACCGATCGGCTCCTGCGGTGGCGGTGGTTCTGCCTCCAGACGGATACGGCGGCGAAGCGGGTGGATCGCCTGTGGAGGGATGTTGTCGATCCGCCGCAGTGAGCGCAGATCGCCCCCATATCTTCAGTGTTGTACCTCGCTGTTCCCCTCCAGCCACTGATCGAACCCGCTGAGCGAGGCGATGCACCGCACCCCGTTCAGGTCGCGCGGCGCCCCCGCCCCGCCCGCGATCAGCTCGACCCCCGGCGGCAGGCGTCCGGCGAGGGCTGAGAGGTTCCAGCGGGTGTCGGGGGTGCCGTGGGCGGCGGAGATGGAGAGGAGGAGGGCGCGGGGGCGGAGGCTCCACGCGGCGGCCTCCAGATCGGGGAGGGGGGTGTCGGCGCCGAGGAACCGGACGCGCCAGCCGCGCCGGGCGGCGAGGGCGGCGATCATGTGGATGCCGAGGGTGTGCTGCTCGTGGGGGAGGGCGGCGATGATGACGAGGGGGCCGGCGCCTTCGCAGTTCTGCCAGATGCCGGTGAGGATGCCGGTGAGGATGCCGCTGGCGAAGTGTTCATGCCAGGGGGAGATCCGTCCCTGCTCCCAGGCGGTGCCGATGGCGTGGAGGAGGGGGACGACGTGATCGTTGAGGACGTCGATGAGGGGGGCGGTGCGGAGGAGGTCGCGGAGGGGGTCGAGGAGGGCGGGCCCGTCGAGCTGGAGGACGGCATGGAGGAGCGGATCGTCAGGGCTGGAGCGGATCAGCGCGGGTTCGGGGGAGGGCTCTCCGACGAGGGTGCGGAGATCGGTGAGGGTGGCCTGCATGATGCGGGCGGGCCGGTGCCCGGCCTCCAGGGCGCGGGCGATGAAGCGGATGCGCTCGACCTCAGCGGACTCATAGATCCGCTGGCCCCCCTCGGTGCGGGCGGAGGCGGGGACGCCGTAGCGCCGCTCCCAGGTGCGGAGGGTGTTTACCGGGATGCCGGTGGCGCGCGAGAGGGCGCCGATGCCGAGGGCGATGTTGCTCAAGGGATGCTCACAGGGTTCGTACCGGCGGGTGTCGGAGGGCGTGATCGGGGCGGCGGCAGATCCCGTCGGTGCAGGTGGGCCGCTGCCCGGTGAGGCCGCCCAGCCAGAGGCGGTTGCGGGCGAAGAGCCGGTACCCGGTGTCGAGGGCGTGGGAGATGCCGGGGAGGCGGGTGAGGGCGATGAGGGGGCGGAGGGTGAAGGGGCCGAGGTGGAGGCTGGCGTAGATCTGGCGGAACACCTCGACCCCGTCGATGAAGCGCCCGTCGGGGAGGCGGGCGTGGATGCTGCCCATCAATTGCTCCATCGTGAGGCCGAGCGGCGCGGGGTCGAAGTCCGGGGCGTCGATGTCCGTGAACCGGATGCGGCCACGGCGATCCAGCCGGCGTAACAGGGCGACTTCGCTGGCACAGAACGGACAGCCGCTGTCGAAGAACACTTCAAGGAGTACAGACATTGCTTTCAATAGCTATTCATACCTGATTCAGAATCAAGATCAGCATCGAAAATTCTGAATCTTTCTGTATGAATCAGAGGCGCAGCCGCCCGATACGCCCGCTCAGGCGACCGGGTGGCGGAAGGGGCCGCCGCGTACGGGGCGATCCGCGTCGCCCGGGACAGGGTGGGGCGGTGCGCCGGGTCCGGGTCCGGCGGCGCCGATCTTCATCCCGCGCTCCATGAGCCACCGGAGCGCCAGCGACTTGATGCGCGGGGCGAGGAAGCGGCGGATCGGCCCGATGAACAGCAGCATCCCCATCACATCGGTGAGGTAGCCGGGGGTCAGCAGCAGCACCGACGCCACCAGCACCAGCGCCCCCTCCACCAGCCGGTCGGCAGGCGGGATGCCCTGCTGGAGCTCAGCCATGATCTGCCGCAGCACTGAGACCCCCGCCCGCTTCCCGAGCCACGCGCCGAGCAGCCCGGCGGCGACGAGGTAGGCGACGGTCTCGGTGGCGCCGATGACCGATCCGATCCGGACGATCAGCCACGTCTCGATGGCGGGGATGAGGGTGAAGAGGAGGAAGAGGATGACGCCCATCATGTTTTTTCTGGCTCCTGCCGGTTTACCTGCTGCGCCTGCTGTTTGGCCTGCTGCTTCGCCTGCTGGTAGAACGCCTCCAGCCGCTCCAGCCCCGCCTCCTCCATCGTGACCCCGGCGGCGGCGGCCAGCGACTCGACCCGGCGGAACCGCCCCTCAAAGCGGGCGTTGGCCTCGCGGAGCGCGTCCTCCCCGCACACGTCCAGATGTCGTCCCAGGCTGGCCATCGTCAAGAGCAGATCGCCATACTCCTGCGCGATGGCCGCCGGATCGCCGGAGGCGATCGCCTCGTCGAGCTCCCGCCGCTCCTCGTCGAGCTTGTCGAAGACGCCCCGGATGTCGGGCCAGTCGAACCCCACGTTCGCCATCTTCTTCCCGACCTTGTGCGCCCGCAGCAGCGCCGGGAGGCTGGCCGGGATGCTGTCGAGCCGGGAGGCGCCCGCCGCGAGCGCCGCCGCCTTCCGCGCCTCCCACGCCGCCGGGCCGCCTGCAGGCGCCCCCGCGTTGCCCGCCGCCGGATCGCCCGCCAGATCTCCGAACACGTGCGGGTGGCGCTTGATCATCTTCTGCGTGGTGCCCGCCGCGACGGCGTCGATGTCGGATCGCCCGGCCTCCTCCTCCAGCCGCGCATGGAAGAAGATCTGGAACAGCAGATCGCCCAGCTCCTCCTGGATCGCCCCCGGCTCGCCCCGATCCAGGGCGTCGAGCGCCTCGTGGAACTCCTCGATGAAGTATGCCCGCATCGAGGCGCGGGTCTGCCGGCGATCCCAGGGGCAGTCCTGCCGGAGCCGCGCGACGAGGTTTCTCAGCTGATCGAGCGACCCTGATCCGGTCATGATAGAACCCCGCTGTACGGTCTGATAGAGAACCGGATAGATGGCATGTCGCCTGTATCTAACCCGGAGTATCGATGAGCGATGTCCTCCCCGCCCCGTTCGGCTCCTATACCCTGCTGGAGAAGATCGCCGTCGGCGGAATGGCTGAGGTGTTCCGCGCGAAGGCGCTCGGGGCGATGGGGTTTGAGAAGACGCTGGTCATCAAGCGGATCCTCGACACGCTGGCGCGGGACGAAGAGTTCAAGCAATTGTTCATGCAGGAGGCCCGGATCGCGGCGGTGCTGAGCCACGTGAACATCGTCCAGGTCTTTGAGCTCGGCCAGGAGGGATCCTTCCTCTACATCGCCATGGAGCACGTCCACGGCATGGATCTGGCGAAGCTCGTCACCCGCTCGCGGGCGCTCGGCGAGTTCCCCATCCCGCTGGCGCTGTTCACGATCGGCGAGATCCTGAAGGCGCTCCAGTTCGCCCACAACGCCTCCGACGCTGAGGGCCAGCCGCTCCACCTCGTCCACTGCGACATCTCCCCGCAGAACGTCCTGCTCTCCTTCGCCGGAGAGGTAAAGCTCACCGACTTCGGCATCTCCCGCGCCGCCTTCCAGCGCGGCCCCCAGGACGTCATCCGGGGCAAGTACGCCTATATGAGCCCTGAGCAGGTCGAGGGGCGCGCGATGGACGGGCGCAGCGATCTGTTCAGCCTCGCGACGGTGCTGTTCGAATTGCTGACCGGGCGGCGGCTGTTCAAGGCCCGCACCCGCGACGAGACGATGGCCCGCGTGCGCCGCGCCGAGGTGCCGAGCCCGCGCTCCTTCCGGCCGGAGATCTCCGAGGATCTGGAAGCGTTCCTGCTCCGGGCGCTCTCCCGTCAGCCCGACTCCCGCTACAGCGACGCCGCCGAGATGAACGAGGCGCTCACAAACATCATCCTCCGCGAGGGTCACCGCGCCACCAACAACGACATCGCCGCCTTCCTCCGCAGCGTCGACGGGAACCCCGCCGACACCCTCGCCGCCGACGCCCCCAAGCCCGCCCCGCGCCCCGCGCGCGGCCCCACCCCCGTCGCCGTCGTCGTCATGGCCCTCGAAGCCTCCCCGCCCCCCCGCAGCATCGCCAGCCCCCGCGCCACCCTCAGCTCCCTGAGCCAGGAGTGGGCCCAGCAGATCGCCGAGGCGGGCGGCGAGATCTGGGAGAGCGGGGAGGGGGCCGCCCTCATCTGCTGGACCGCCAGCACCGGCTTCCGCGAGACCCTCGCCCGCGCCGTCCGCGTCGGCCTCGCCCTCCAGCGCCGCACCGTGCAGGCCGGGTACCGCCTCTCCGTCGGCATCACCCCCGGCGTCGTCCGCATCCTCCCCGACACCCGCCGCCCCGCCGAGGGCTGGGAGCTGGCCGGGCCGTTCTACCTCGCCCGCTGGATGATGAACCTCTCCGCCCACCGGGGCCGCGTCCTGCTCACCGAGGTCGGCCGCGAGCAGATCGATGAGCCAAGCACGCTGCTCGGGCGCATCCCGATCCAGGGATCGAAGTACATTAATGTTTACGAGCTGGGTTGACATCACAATGTTTGCTCGACATATATTGCTCGCCTTCTCATGCGCTTCACAGGCAGGATGGAGGCTTTCCATCTCTTGATCCACTCGCTGTCCACCTGAAAACATATTGGATCACCCAAGTTTTTCCGAACCTCTCTGCCCGACAGTGTTCCCTGATACGCCCCGGCTGGCCCGGTGGATGCAGCGGGCAAAACCCCGAAAAAGAGTCGTCGCGACAAATATGACTGCCCGCTGCATTCACCAAGGGCAAGGGCCAGCCGTCGCGCCATCTTTGGCGCGGGGGGAGGCACCAGCGGCGTACGCCGCGCCGTGCCGATGCGGGGCGTAACCCCCGCTCAGACCGATCTCGCGAGACGGAAGCCCAGATAAAAACTGCGGAGCGAGGGCGGCCCGTCGCCGCGCCCCGCGAGCCGCACGCTGGCCGGGCCGTCGTACCAGCTCCCGCCCCGGAAGGTGAAGGTGCGGTCTGCGGCGATGGCGGCCCGGACGTCGGCGGGGGAGGCGACGGCGAGGCGCTCCCCGTCGGCGGTGGCGCCCGCCCGGGCGAAGACGGTCTGCGTCCAGTCGCGCATGTTGCCCGCCATGCCCCGGACGCCGTACGGGCTCTCGTCCACCGGGAAGGCGCGGACATCGGCGGGGAGCGCCCGATCCGGGCGGCTGGCGCGCATGCAGCACCAGCCCGGATCGAAGCCGTCGCCCCACGGGAAGGCGCGCCCGTCCGTCCCGCGCGCCGCCTTCTCCCACTCCAATTCCTCCGGCAGCCGCCACGGCTCCCCGGTGCGCGCCGCCACCCACGCCGCGAACGCCAGCGCCCCCTCCAGATCCACCATCAGCGCCGGCCACCCCGGCTCCCAGGTGTCGCCCTCGGCGTCGGCCTGGAGGGAGAACGCCCCGCCCGCGCGCCCCGGATCGAAGGCGTAGATCAGCGCGCCGAGCCCGTCGGTCGCGCCTGACTTCTGGCGGGGGGCGTACCGGAGCGCGTCGGCCTCGCGCCCCTGCCGGATCAAATCATCGAGAAAACCTATGTATTTGATGTTCGTGACCGGGAACCTTGCGATGATGAAGTCGTCCACCCACACCCGCCGCCCCGTCACCGGGCTGCCGCCCGCCGCCGGATCGCCCCCCGCGAGGAACCAGCCCGCCGGGACGTGCGCGCCGTCGGGGCGCGCCGGATCGGGCGCCCCGGCGTCCTCCGGCAGCAGCCGCACCGGCGCCGGACGGCCCGCCGGATCGGTCGGGGAGAGCGCCTCGCCGCGCCCGATGCGGAAGGGGTACAGCGTCTCCCGGCGGCCGGGGGCGGTGAGGCGCAGGCGCCAGCTCCCGATGGGGAGGGTGAGCCCCCGGATGGGCATGCGGCCGGAGCCGGCGGTCCCGGCGATCAGCCGCCGGTGGTGCAGCGTGAAGCGCTCCAGCCGGAATTCTGCCTCAGGGGGGATCGCCTCCAGGTCAAAGACGCCCTCGCCCCGGAGCCAGTCCATGCAGCGCTGGCGCGCCGGGTGTCCGGCGGGCAGGCGGGCGGCGTGGGTCTCCAGCAGCACCTCGGCCCGCGCGGCGGCGGGGTCGCGGTCGGCCTCGGCGGCGGCGTGGCGCGCGAGGTACAGCAGGGCGAGCGCGGCGTGGGCCTCCGGCAGATCGGGCGACTCCATGAGCGCGCTCTGGAGCCGCTGCTCCCGCTGCACCTCCAGCAGCCCGGCCATCTGCTCCAGCTGCACGGCGCGATCCTCGGCGGCCCAGGCGCCGGCTTTGTCCGCCTCCGGCGCCCAGCCCGGGACAGCCGCGAGCTGCGACGCCGCCTCCGCCCGCCGCGCCGCCGCCTCCGCCCGCAACGCCGCCGCCTGAGGCGCCGACCCCTCGGCGGTCGCGAGGATCGCCAGCGCCTTCTCCCGGCGCTGCGCCCCGTCGAGCCACGCCTCCAGCGCCTCGGCCAGCGCGTTCCCGTCGGCGTGACGCGCGGAAGGGTCGCGCTGCATCGCCCGATCCACGATGGCGTCGAGCTCCTCCGGGATCGGGAGCCGCGCCGCTGTCCGCAGGGCGGGCGGCGGCCCCTGCCGGATGCGCGCGACCAGCGCCCAGGGATCGCGCTCCACACCGCCCCACGGCGGCGCCCCGGCCAGCACCTCGTAGAGCACCGCGCCGAGCGCGTAGACGTCGCTGCGCGCCCCGATCTGCGCCAGCTCTCCGGCGGCCTGCTCCGGCGGCATGTACGGCGGCGTCCCCGCGACGCTCCCGGCGCGGGTGGCGAAGCGGAGATCGGCGGAGCGGTCGGTGACGATGAGATCAATGAGATCGGTGAGATCGGTCAGCAGATCGGCCCCGTCGCTCTCCGCCCGGAGGGTGTCCCCGGCGCGCAGGGTGTCCCCGCCCTGCAGGGTGTCCCCGCCCTGCGCGACCCCGGCCCGGAGCGGCTCCCCGATCAGCAGGTTGTCTCCGGACGGCGGGCTCCCGGGCTGGAGGGTGCCGTCGACACGGAGGGTCTCGACCGCGCTGCGCCGGCCCTCCGGCGGGTGCGGCGCCGGGAGGATCTCCCAGCGCTCCGGTCGATCCTGCACCTTCGCCAGCCCCCAGTCGACGACGTACAATTCTCCGAACGCGCCCGCCATCAGGTTCTGCGGCTTCAGATCCCGGTGGATCACGCCCTTCGCATGCGCGTAGCCGACCGCCCTGCATGCCTGCGCCAGCGCCCCCACCAGCCGCCGCAGCGTCCAGCCGTCCGCAGTCGCCTGCCAGCCTCCGCCGGTGGCCGCGCCAGGGATCGGCGCGCAGGCCGCATGCACGCGCCCGATCAGCACGTCGAACGACTCCCCGCTGATCAATTCCATCGCGAAGCAGGGCCGCCCGTCCGGCAGCACGGTCAGCTCATGGACCGGCAGCAGGTTCGGGTGCTGGAGCTGCGCCTGCACCTGCGCCTCCTCGACGAACCGGGCCAGCAGCGCAGGCTGGGAGAGCAGCCGGGGGTGCGCCGCCTTCAGCGCGAGCGTCCGCTTCAGGACGGGGTCGTAGACCTTCCACACCTCGCCCATGCCCCCCGCCCCCAGCGGGCCGATCAGGGTGTAGCGCGTCCCGAGGAAGCCCTCAGCGTCCGGCTCCCGGTGGTTCGTCATCCGGACTCAGCCGGGCAGCCGCGCATAGGCGCCCTCAGACCCGGCAGGCGCCGGGGCGCCGACCCGGATGCGCGATCCTTCCACGTCCACCGACTGCCCCTCCTGGAGCCCGATCGGATCGTCGCCGTCCACCCGGATCTCGAACGCCCCCAGCGTGCAGGAGATCCGGTAGCTTCGCACGGCGCGGCCCTGGTAGACGGGCTGCCCGCTCCCCGCAGCGGCGAGGAAGATCGTCCCGGCCTCGTGCAGCGGACGCTCCCGCGCCGGGCGGCGGAACAGGAAGCCCGGGTCGGTGGTGTCCCGGTCGAACAGGGCATCGTTCAGGGAGTCATCGTCAAGGGAGTCATCGTCAAGGGAGTCATCGTCCAGGGAGTCATCGCCCATGTCCCCGAACGGGAAGCCGGACGCGTCGTCCAGCGGGTGGTCGAACATGCCGCCGAACAGGCCGCCCGGGGCGCCTGACCCCGGATCATGGGCGCGCCCGTCCGCGCTGCGGCTGCGCCGGTGGGCCAGCCTGAGCGCCGGACGCCCGGATCGGGGCGCGTCCGCCCGGCGATCTGCCGATCCCGCCTCCGCCGGATCGCCTGTCGGCTCTCCTGCCGGCTCCACCAGCCTGAGCGTCGGCTGCGGCTCCTCCAGCCCCGCGAGGGCGCAGCGGATCCCCTCCAGCACCGCCTCCCGCATCGGCCCCTGCGGATAGTCGACGTTGTCAAGAGATGCTTCCACCTGTGTAATCAGATCATCCCAGGGATCGGAGGGCATGCGCGGCATCCGCACCGCTTAACCTGCAGCCGGGAGACAGGATACCGGGAGACAGGATAGATGTTCATGATGGCGCATGTTGTCTCTCCTGTCCTGTCTGCCAGCCGCTCCATCTGGCAGGCGCTCGATCAGGCCGCCGCCTCCGGCGAGCCCGTTGCCCTCGTCACCGTCGTCGGCGTCAACGGCTCCGCCCCGCGCGAGGCCGGCGCCCGGATGGTGGTCTGGAAGGACGGGCGCACCGCCGGGACCGTCGGCGGCGGCACGCTGGAATTCCGCGCCATCGCCGCCGCGCGCGACGCCATCGCCACGGGCCGCCCCGCCCGCCTCTCCGTCCACCTCACCCGCGACCTCGGCATGTGCTGCGGGGGCGCGATGGAGCTGTTCATCGAACCCCAATCCCCGGTCGACCGCGTAATTCTCTATGGTGCCGGCCACGTCGCCGCCGCGACCGCCCGGATCTTCGCCCTGCTCGGCTGCGCGCTGGAGATCGTCGACGCGCGCGAGGAGTGGAACAGCCCGGAGCGCTTCCCCGGCGCTGCCCTCCACACCGGCGACCCGCGCGCCCACGCCCGCGCCCTCCTCCCCGACGCCCGCACCTCGATCCTGATCCTCACCCACGACCACGCGCTCGATCAGGATCTCGTCGAGACCCTGCTGCCCCGCCCCTCCGCCTGGATCGGCCTCATCGGCAGCCGCACGAAGGTCGCGAAGTTCATCCTCCGCCTGCGCGCCGCCGGGATGGACGAGGCGCTGTTCGCCCGCCTCCACGGCCCCGTCGGCCTCGACATCGGCGCGCTGACCCCGGAGGAGATCGCGGTCTCCATCGCCGCCGAGTGGGTGCAGCACCGGCGCGGGAAGGGGACCGGCCAGCCGATGATGCTCGGCGCGCTGAGGCAGGCCCGACCCGCAGGCGGCTGAATAAAAACGGCCTCAGCAGGGGATCCCGCTGAAGCCGTCCAGACCGCTCAGCCTGAGCTAATTGTACTTCGTCAGCAGCGAGTCGATCTCCGGATCGAGCGCGTACTCATCCACCGACTCCAGCACCACCCCCTTGTCGATCAGCAGGATCGTCGGCAGGCCGCCGCTGCTGTAGCGCCAGAAGATCTCAGAGCCGGGATCGCCCAGCACCGGGAAGGTGAGGTGGTAGGTGTCCGCCCACTCCTTGAGATCCGCCTGATCGGGCGCGTTGTACTCGGCGTCTTCGATGATGATGTTCATGAAGAGGACGTCGTCATCCTTGTAGTTCTGATACCGTGCTTCGAGGCCCCCGGCCTCGCTTACGCATGTACCTCACCAGAAGGCGGCGAAGACCACATAGACGACCTGGTTGCAGAAGTCGTAGAGGTTGACCGTCTCGCCGAACTGATCGAGCAGCGCCCAGTCCTCCGCGATGTCGCCGTTCGCGTGGCCGGTGCCGCTGATGTCGTTGCGGCAGGCGTCGATCCGCCAGCCGCCCGCGTAGGGCTTGTCATCGGGATCGACGGGATCGGTGTTCTGAAGCACCTCCTCGCCGTCGTTGACGCCGTCCCCGTCGCTGTCCGGCACGCCGGGATCGCTCCCGTGTGCCACCTCGTCCGGATCGAGCAGGCCGTCGCCGTCGGCGTCCTGATCGATCTTCATCTCTGCTACACAGCCGCTCAGAGGCAGGGCCAGCAGCAGAGGAAGCCAGATGTGTTTCATAGACTCTCCTCCGCCTATTGTCGCATGTCTCCGGCCTCGCCGCCAGCCTCAGCGCCTCCGGGTATTCTTTTTTGCGATACGCTCACCCGATGGACGAAGACACCGCCGAAGAGATGGACGAAGAGACCGCCGATCCCGCCGCCGCCCTCGCCGCCGTGCGCCACGATCTCGGCAAGTACATCGCGCTGAACCTCCGCTGGCTCCCGGATAATCCCCCGATAGAGGAGCTGCGCGACGCCCTCCGCCTCGACCTGCTCGCCACCCGCAGCGGCCCCGACGGCACCGAAGACGCCGTCACCCTCTGGCGGCGGCTGCGCCCGCTGCTCACCGCGCACGGCTTCGCGGTGGATCCGCTCGACGCGCTGATGGACGGGATCGGGGAGCGGCTGCCGGGGCTTGAGGCGGCGGACGCTGACGGATTGCGCGCGCTGGCGGGGCTGGCGGTGGAGGTGGGCGGGGTGCTGCGCCGGATGCGGTGAGGCGCCCGGCTGAAGCGTCCGAAGAACCGATTTTCCCCGTTGCGGATCAGGGACGGAGCAGCAGATCCACCATCTCCGCCTCCAGCGCCACCGGGTCGAGGCACGGCCCCGCGCGGTCGATCTCGGCGAAGCTGTGGCCCTTTTCGTAGTCGTAGCGCAGATCGCCCAGCGCGGTGTCCGTCCAGAACGGCGACCGCGCTACCTGGAAGAATTGCCGCGCCCGACAGCCCTGCACCGGGTCATCCAGCAGCGCCTGCACCTCCCGGTTCGGGCGCGACCATACACCCTCCCAGGCGATCTGATCGATCGTCTGCTCCATCGGCGACAGGGTGAGCGTGCGGTCGGGCTCGAACACCCGGCAGTCCGCCGCCGCTGTAAACGCCGGGATCAGGCTGATCTGGCCCGCCCGAAGGTGGTAGGTGCGCGCGTCCAGCGGGCCGCCGGTGTCGCTCATGGTGACCATGTTGAAGCACCAGGGCCGCGCCGGCAGCGGGGCCACCGCCGCGTCCAGCAGCACCTCCCCAGGCCGCGCCGTCGCGAATTCCTGCGCTACCACCGCCTTCGCCTGCCCGCTCAGCGCCGCCGACCCCGCCAGCCACGCCAGCATCAGCCCCCACGCCAGCGCCCCCGGGTTCACCCCCCGCCACGCCGCCGCCCATAGCCCCGCCGAGATCAGCCCCCACCCCAGCGCCGCGCCTGCCCCCGCCACCTGCACCACCGCCGCCGCCGCCGCCAGCAGCGCCAGCGCCGCCCCGCCCAGCAGCCACCGCCCGCCGCCGCTCACCGCCGCCGGGATCAGGATCGCCCACAGGGTCGGATCGATGATGAACAGCGTGTCCCCGTAATACCAGAGGTTGTCCACCGGCCAGAAGGGGTGAACCCCGTAGTTGTTCAGGTAGTCGAAGGCGATGTGGAGCGTCACCCCGATCACGCTCACCCCGATCAGCGGCCCCCACCGCGCCTGCCGATCCGCCGCCCGCGCGATCCCCGCCGCTGCCAACGCCTGCGGTACCATCAACGCCAGGGTGTGGGTGTGGCCCCGGTGGTGCAGCAGGTAGCCCAGCCGGGGATCTTCAAAGAGGCGGAGCCAGGCGAGATCAATGTCCGGAAGGTTATTGGCCAGCACCGCCGCGATCAGCGGGCCGCGCAACCGGTCGAACCAGGGAGAGGAGGCGCGTGCCAGCGCCACCCCGATCAGGCTGTGGGTCAGGTTGTCCATCCGGCGACGCTAATCAGTTGGTCCCCAGGCGTCTACAGGGCGTCACCCGCAGCGGCCCCGACGGCGCAGAGGACGCCGTGACCCTCTGGCGGCGGCTGCGCCCGCTGCTCACCGCGCACGGGTTCGCGGTGGATCGGCTCGACGCGCTGATGGCGGAGATCGCGGCGCGGCTGCCGGGGATAGAGGAGGCGGGGCGCGAGGAATTACTCCGGCTGGCAGGGCTGGCGGTGGAGGTGGGGGCGGTGCTGCGGAAGATGCGGTGAGGCGCCCGCCGGTCAGCGCAGGGCGCTGCCCCCCTGGAGGGTGGCGATGATCCCGGCGATGCGCCGCTGCCGCGTCTCCGGGCGCTTCGCGGAATGGAGGCGGTAGTAGATCGCGTAGAGATCGCTGCGGCTGAGGGCGGAGAAGGACTGCTTCGCGGCTGGAACGTGCTCCAGCGCGCTGAGAAAATCGTCCGGGATCACCATCGTCGCCGGGCCCGCATAGGCGCGCTCCCAGCGCCCGTCCGCGCGCGCCGCCTCGACGTGGGCGAGCCCGGCGGGCTGCATGCGCCCCTCAGCGATCAGGCGCCCGACATGCGCGCAATTCTTCGCAGACCACACCGACTTCGCGCGGCGCGGCGTCAGGCGCTGCAGGAAGGAGACATCGTCGTGCGTCCGCCGCTGGCTGTCGATCCAGCCCCAGGCGAGCGAGGCCACGACGCAGTCCTCCCAGGTGACAGACGCCGTCCCTGAGTCCTTTTTGAAGATGCGGACCCACAATTCCTGCGCGGTCCCGTGGTTCTGGCTTAGCCAGTCCTCAAGCTCCTGCGGTGTCCCGAATGCCTGGATCATTGTTCATTCATTGATTTATAATTCTGGAACTCCACCCGCTTCAACATCCCCCGCCCTCCGCCTGTTCTCTATCCCGGCGCCCCCCTCCACACCATCCTGCCGATCCGGGATAGGCTGCCCCGCATGGCCACCATCGCGCTCATCGACGATCAGAACCGCTACATGGAATTGTGCCGGAGGGCGATCCCTGAGCACACCTGGCTCGGCCCGGCGCGCTGCTGGGCGGAGGCGGCGGCGCTGCTGAAGGCGCACCGGCGCGAGGTGGATCTCGTGCTGCTGGATGTGCATTTTGACATCCCGGCGGAGCAATTGATCGGTGTCCCGGCGGTGACCGACCCGGCAACGCTGGATCGGGTGCTGCAGCGGGTGCGGCGGCGGCAGGGGCTGGAGATCCTGCGGCGGCTGCGGCGGC
>JBEIQZ010000789.1:0-1934 GCA_040376255.1 Alphaproteobacteria bacterium | reverse complement strand
TGGCGGCGTCGGCGCTGCTGCTGCTCGCGGCGCGGCGGCTGGGGCAGCGGGCGCCGCTGCTGGCGTCGCTGTCAGTGGTGGCGCTGCTGCTGATCCCGGCGCTCGTGTGGCGGGCGGATCGCGCGGCGGCGGCGGCGGTGGCGCTCGGGAAGCTGAAGTCGGATCTTGTGTGGAAGGAGGACCCGGACATCCACGCGATGGTGCTGCTGCCCGATCTGCGGGGGGCGGTGGTGGTGGTGCCGGATCGCCCGGTGCTGTTCTCGGAGATGGAGGGGTTCGACCTCAACGAGCGGATCACGCGGCGCAAGATGTTCCATGTGAACACGAACAGCCACGGGATGCGCGCCGAAAAAGAGCCGGACAGCCCCAAGACCCGCTACCGCATCCTGCTGCTCGGCGGATCGGTGACCTTCGGCCACGGCGTCGAGTACCCGGACACCTGGGGCGCGCGGCTGGAGGCGGCGCTCGCGCGGGAGGGCGTCGCGGTCGAGGTGCTCAACGCCGGGGTGCCGGGGCGACCGCCCGAGGCGACGGCGGCCTGGGCGCTGCTCCACGCGGCAGAATTGCAGCCCGATCTCGTCATCTACTCCGAGGTCCCCGTCTTCAACTGCCCCGACCCGCCGCTGCGCTACGTCGAGTCCGTCCGCCAGGTCGCCGCCGCCCTGCCGACCGCGAAGATGGCCGTCATCCTCGCGCCGATCAACCCGTTCCTCAACTTCCAGGCCGGGATGCCCCCGCGCGCCGACGGTCGCATGGCCCAGCTCCTCGCCCCCGTCCCGCTCATGGACTCCAGCCCGTACTACTTCGAGCGCGCCCCCGCCAGCGGCGTCCACCTCCAGCGGCGCGACAACCGTCAGCAGCTCGTCGACCGGCGATCAGGGACGATCCTCGTCGATGTCCCCGATCCGGGCGGGATGTTCCCGGCGCGCGAGATCCTGGACGCCTTCGAGGCCGATCCGACGCTCCACCAGCCCTGGTTCCTCGATCACGCGCACGTAAACGAGGAAGGACACGCGATCTTCGCGGAGCTGGCGCTGAAGTGGCTGCGGGAGCAGCGGTTGTTACCGGGGTAACCTCAGCGCTCCGCCTTCCGTCCCCGCCCGAACAGATCCCGCAGCGCCTCCTTCAGCGGCTTGTCCTCATACAGCAGCCGGTAGACCTGCTCGACGATGGGCATCTCCACCCCGAGCCTGTGCGCGAGCTGCCACGTCGAGCGCGCCGTGACGACCCCCTCCGCCACCTGCCCCAGCTCGGCGAGGATGTCCGCCAGCCGCCGCCCCTGCCCGAGCCCGAGGCCGACGCGCCGGTTTCTGGAGAGGTCGCCGGTGCAGGTCAGGACGAGGTCGCCCATCCCGGCGAGCCCGGCGAGGGTGAGCGGCTCCCCGCCGCGCGCGACGGCGAGGCGGGTGATCTCGGAGAGGCCGCGCGTGATGAGGGCGGCGCGGGCGTTGGTGCCGAGGCCCGCGCCGTCCGCCGCGCCGCATGCGATGGCGAGGACGTTCTTCACTGCGCCGCCGATCTCGACCCCGGCGACGTCGTGGGAGTGATAGACGCGGAAGAAGCCGCCGTGGAACGCCTCTGCCGCCCGGTGGGCGACGGCGGGGTCTTCAGCGGCGACGACGACGGCGGTCGGCAGGCCGAGGGCGACCTCGCGGGCGAAGGAGGGGCCGGAGAGCGCGGAGACGCGGCGGTGGCGCTCCGGCGGCAGCACCTCCTGTAAGACCTGATCCATCGTGAGCAGGCTGTCGACCTCGATCCCCTTGCTGGCGCAGACGATGTCGGCGTCGGGCGGCAGCAGCGGCAGCAGATCGCGCATGACAGGGCGGACGACCTGGGAGGGGACGACGACGGTGATCAGCGCGGCCCCGGCGAGCGCCTCCGCCGGGTCGGAGAGGACGCGGAGGTGGTCGGGTAACGGGATGCCGGGGAGGTAG
>JBEIQZ010000971.1:0-1037 GCA_040376255.1 Alphaproteobacteria bacterium | reverse complement strand
GTGACAGCGAAGATCGCCGGGAAGGATGAGGACATCCCC
Organism: Alphaproteobacteria bacterium; assembly: GCA_040376255.1. Lineage (GTDB taxonomy): Bacteria > Myxococcota_A > UBA796 > UBA796 > SXON01 > JBEIQZ01. The sequence continues at coordinate 998 of JBEIQZ010000971.1, read as the reverse complement.
CGGCTGATCGAGGCGTTCCAGTCGGGGAGGAAGGGGGCGTGCGGGGGAGATCAGTACGCGCTGGTGTTCCGTCCGCCGGAGGGGCGGATCGCGCTGGTGCATCTGGTGAAGGGGGCGAAGGAGGCGACGGTCTGGACGGAGGGGGACGGCGGGGATCTGCCGGTGACGAAGCAGACGATGAGCGAGGCTGCTGCGGCGGAATTGCTCGACCGGCTGCGGCGGAGCGGGTCGAAACAGAGCGGGCCGGGGAGCCTGCGCGGGGACTGGACGGGGACGCTGATGTGCGGGGGCGGGCGCCCGGCGGTGGTGCTGCGGAAGGCGCTGTCGACGTACCTGACGCTGGAATTCCGCTCCGGGAGCCGGGGGTGGGAGGTGAGCGCGCAGCGGAAGGAGACATGGTTCCAGCGGAGCGGGACGGAGCAGATGGGGGCATCGCCGGGGAGCTTCGCGGAGGCGGTGCGGCTTGCGCTCGCGTGGGCGACGGCGGGAGCGGTGTCGTCAGCGTGCTCGATGCGGGACACGCACCGGCGGGGGATGGTGGACAGCGCGTGGGCGGCGGCGCGTCCAGCGGTACGGCCTGCCGATCCGGCGAGCCCGATCCCGGAGAAATTCGGGGCGGAGAAGGCAGAAGTACCGAAGAAGCGCGGGAGGAAAGCTGCCGAGGCTGAGCAGGGGTCGGACATGCCTGCCGATGCTCCGAAGAAGCGCGGGCGGAAGCCTGCGGTGCCTCCTGCGCTGTCGGAGATTCCGTCTCCGCAGCCGCCGAACTGCCCGACATCGACGGCGAACATCGCGGAAGCCGTCCAGGCAGAGGCGTCGGCGCTGTCGGCGGAGGTGAACAGCCTGTGGGGCGAGGACAGCCCCGCCATTCTGGAGCGTGCCGGGAAGCTGATCAGGCGGGCGATGTCGCTGGTGGAGTCGCCGCTCTGCACAGGGAAGCTGCGGGAGGAGGCGGAGCAGGCGGTCCGCGCGGCGATGACGGAGTACCGGTCGGCGCG
>JBEIQZ010000491.1:0-4741 GCA_040376255.1 Alphaproteobacteria bacterium | reverse complement strand
GGCGAAGGCGGGGCTGACCATGACCGCGTTGAGCTTGCGGGCGAGGTCGAAGCGGTCGTCCGGCGGGAAGAACTTGTCGGTGGGGAACACGCCGACCTTGCTGAACGGCGGATCGAGCAGCAGCCCGACCAGCGTCTCCAGATCGGGGTCCTCGCCGCGCGCCCAGGCGTCGAGGAGGATCTTCGACATCGTGACATGGCTCGGGCTCCGCACCGGATCGGCCTCCTCGCCGCACAGCCCGAGCAGCGCCGACACCGTCCCCTGCACGCGCTCCCGCGTCGTCTCCTCGTCCTCTGATGCCAGATCGGGCGGGCGCCGCATCGCGGACAGCACGTTCACCATGCGCGCCGCGTCGGAGCCGGGCGTGTAGATGCGGACATCGACCCGCTGCCGCCACGCCCGCCGATCCGCGTCGTCGATGCCCCACTTCGCCTGCCCCGCCCGCCACGCGGCCTCCGACTCCGGCGGCGGCTGGTCGAGCGCGAGGTTCGTCAGGTCGCCCTTCGGGTCGATGGCGACCACCGGCACGCCCGCCCCGGCCAATTCCTCCAGCAGGGCGATGCAGAGGCCGGTCTTGCCGCTCCCGGTCATGCCCACGCAGACCCCGTGCGTCAGCAGGCTCTCCGGCGACAGCTCCACCCGCGCCCCCTCAGCCCCCGCGCCCCCGGACGATGCTCCCCCGGACGATGCTCCCCCGGATGATCCCAGCCACAGCCCCGCCATCTCTCCTCCCGCCTCCCGCCCTGTCTATCGCGCCGGAGGGCGCGGGGCGGGCGCCGCGCTACCGGATCGGCCCGACCGCCCCCCGCACCCCGATAGACAGGAAGGTGTAGAACACCGGCGCATGCCCGTCCGGCAGCACGACCGCTGACAGCTCCGTGTACAGCGCGAACCGCTCCAGCGTATCGACCCCCGGCGCGAAGGTCGGGAAGTCCCAGCCCGCCTCCAGCGAGAAGCCGGTGCGGTGGGTGAGATCCGGGTCGGTCCCGGCCAGCACCCCGACCGGGTGATCGAGCGTCAGGGCGATGGGCGCGTCGTGGTGGTGGGCGAAGCCGATCCCGCCGTAGGGGCCGATCCCCGCCGGGTAGCGCACGACGAGGCCGATCCCGCCGACCTGCCGGATGTCCGGCCCGTGGAGCACCTCGCGCACCCGCGCCTCCAGCCCCGGGCTCCGCTGCGGGTCCCGGCCCATCGACGCCCCGGCCCGCACCTCAGCGCCCCCGCCGAGCGCGTCCGCCGCGCCCCAGGCGCCCGAGAGGCCCGCGCCGAGCCAGACGCGGGTGACCGGCGCGGGGAGGAGCGTGATCCCGCCATCGGGCGGAGGCGCCGGGTCTTCGGCGGCGAGGGACACCGGGAGAAGGACGATCCACATCGGGATCGGTTAACCTGCCCGGCTGGAGGCAGGATGGCGGGGACGGACGGGGCGGGAGTCGGCACAACAAACTTCAAGACGGCGATCATCGTGGGGGCGTCCGCCGGGATCGGGGAGGCCATCGTGCGGAAGCTGGCCGCCGCCGGGGTGCGGGTGGCGGCGGTGGCGCGGCGGCAGGAGGAATTGGAGCGGGTGCAGCGATCCTGCGAGGGCGGGGCGGATCGGGTGCGGATCTACGCGCACGACGTCTGCAATTTCGATGAGGCGCCGGTGCTGTTCGACCGGATCGTGCAGGATCTGGGGGGCGTGGATCTGATCCTCTACAACGCGGGCGTGATGCCGCGCGTGGAGGAGTCCGAATACAACTTCGCGAAGAACCGGCAGATGATCGAGGTCAACCTGCTGGGGGCGATGGCATGGCTCGACCCGGCGTCGGCCTATATGGAGGCGCGGCGGCAGGGGGTGATCTGCGGGATCTCCTCGGTGGCCGGGGATCGGGGGCGGCGCGGGAACCCCGGCTACCACGCCAGCAAGGCGGGCCTCAGCACCTACCTCGAAGCCCTGCGGAACCGCCTGAGCCGCCACAATGTGCGGGTGATCACCGTGAAGCCCGGCCCCGTCCGCACCTCGATGACAGAGGGGATGAAGCTGCCGCTGATGATCAGCGCCGAGGAGTGCGCGGACGGCACCATCGCGCTGCTCCGGGCGGCGGACAATGAGGGCTATGTGCCGCTGGCCTGGGCGCCGATCATGCTGCTGATCCGCCACATCCCGTCCTTCCTCTTCCGCCGGACGAACATCTGATGACCACCCTGCAGCAGTCCCTTGGCCGCCGCGTCTTCGACGGCTTCGGCTTCTCCGCGCGCTCCTCCTCCCTCACCGCCCGCCCGCAGACGCCGGAGGAGGTCCGGGCCATCTTCGCCCGCGCCTCGGAGGAGGGCCGCAAGGTCGCGATGCGCGGCAGCGGGCGCTCCTACGGGGACGCGGCGCTCGGCGGGGGGGAGGTGGTGCTGGACATGACCGGCATGGATCGCCTCCTGTCCTGGGACGCAGCCACCGGGATCGCGGAGGTGGAGCCGGGGGTCACGGTGGAGAAGCTGTGGCGCTCGACGCTGGCGGACGGCTGGTGGCCTGCGGTGGTGCCGGGGACGATGGCGCCGACGCTGGCGGGCTGCGCGGCGATGAACGTCCACGGAAAAAACCACTTCAAGGTCGGCGGGACGGGCGATCAGATCCTCGACGCTGACCTGATCCTGCCGACAGGCGAGGTGCGGCGCGTCTCGCGCACCGAGAACAGCGCGCTGTTCCATGCCGCCATCGCCGGGTTCGGGATGCTGGGGACGTTCTCGCGGCTCAGGATGCAGCTCAAGAAGGTCGAGGGCGGGCGGCTGCGGGTGCGGTCGCTGCGGGCGCGGTCGCTCGACGAGCAGTTCGCGCTGTTCGAGCAGGAGACGCCGCGATCCGACTACTATGTGACCTGGGTGGACTGCATCGCCGGGGGTGCATCGCTCGGGCGCGGGACAGCGCATCAGGCGTGGTACACCCACGGCGACGAGGATCGGGAGGGCCGGGCGTGGCTGCCGCCCGCGCGCCAGGATCTCCCCGGCCACATCTTCGGCGTGCCGAAGTCTTTTGTGTGGCCGGTGCTGTCGCTGTTCACCTGGAACGGCGGGATGCGCCTGCTCAACACGATAAAATACGTCCTGGAGTCGGCGATGCCGCACGGCGACAAGCTGCAGTCGCACGTCGCCTTCGCCTTCCTGCTGGACTACGTCCCGAACTGGCGCAACATGTACGCGCCGAACGGTTTTATTCAGTATCAACCGTTCGTCCCGAAGGAGACCGCGCCCGCCGTCTTCAAGAAGATCCTGCAGATGCAGCAGGCGGCGGGCCTCCCCAGCTACCTCGGCGTGATGAAGCGCCACCGGGCCGACGATTTTCTGCTCTCGCACGCCCTCGACGGCTACTCTTTCGCGATGGACTTCGCCGTGACCCCCGCCAACCGGGAGGCGCTGTGGCGGCTCTGCCACGAGATGAGCGAGGTGGTGCTGGAGGGCGGCGGGCGCTTCTACCCGGCGAAGGACTCGGTGCTGCGCCCGCAGGACTTCCAGCGCGCATGGGGGCAGGATCGGATCGCGCAGTTCCGTCGGCTCCGCGCCGAGGTCGATCCGCAGAAGATCCTGCGGACGGAGTGGGCGCAGCGGGTGGGGGCGGACGGATGATCGCGCTGCTTCTGTGGCTCGGCTGCGCGGCAGGCAAGGGGGACAGCCCCGGCACCCCGGAGGACTCAGCCTGCGATCCGTCGCGCTATGCAGAGGCGCCGGGCATGACCCCCGACGGCGGGAGCCCGCCCTGGCCCTGTGAGGATGTCTGTGAGGCGGCCGACGCTGAGGGGCGGACCCTCTCCGACTGCTATTATACCATCGAACAGGAGCCGATCTGTCAGTACGGAGAGCCCTGCCCGGACTGATATCCGCTGTACAAAATACTACTCTGTCTGCCGCCGGAACCGCACCTCCGCGTCCACCTGCGTCCCCTCCTCAGGGCGGTAGACCTCGCGGATCTGCGCGGTGAAGCATCCGAACAGGTCGTCGTCGCGCACCGTGGAGCGCAGGAACCGGATGCTCTGATCGAGGGCCGGATCGGTGTCGATCCGCAGCGTGGCGCTTCCTTCGGGCGGGGGCGCGGGGTCGCAGAGGGCGCAGGCGGCCTCGGCGGTCACCGTCTCTCCGGCGGCGGTGAGGTCGAGCCGGTACCGGTAGACGGCGGGCGCGGCGCAGCGTTCGTCCCGGTGGAGCCCCTGGGTGGACAGAATTTCTGTTAATAGCGCGGGCAGCGGCGCCTCCTCCCCCGCAGAGGTGCAATGTCCGGCAGAGATGCGCCCGGTGCGCGCCACCAGCCCCGGCGCCAGCGGCGCGAGGGCGGCCCGGATGCGCGCAGCGTCCGCCGCCGGGAGGTCGGGCGCGGTGACCAGCGAGACCTGACCGGCGAGCGGGATCTCGCGGAGCTGCGCGGAGAACCAGGCGATCAGCGGCTCCAGGGCGGACGGTTCGGGCGAGCGGCAGCGGGTGGTGTTCTGCTCCGGGTTCCAGAGGTCGGCGCTACGCTTGCGCCGGGTACAGGCATCTCCGCTGCCTGAGAGCAATTGTGCGACGCGCTCGCAGCCGAGCGGCGCATGCGGGACGGCGCGGTCGTCCTCCCCGAACCAGCCCGACTCCCGGAGCGGGCCGGGCTGGAGGATCAGGCTCGCCCGCAGCAGATCGCCCTTCGGCTGCACCTGCAGGACGGCGCGGACGGCCCACGGCCCCGGCGGATCGGGCGGGGGCGGCGCGGGGGCGGGGAGGGGCGCCTGCGGGGGCGGGGGGACGG
>JBEIQZ010000327.1:0-7092 GCA_040376255.1 Alphaproteobacteria bacterium | reverse complement strand
GCCGTCGTTGAACAGGAAGGCCGCGCCGACCGGCCCCCGCCCCGCGTGCAGATCGGGCATCCCCACCGCCTGCGCGCACCCGGACAGCGCGGCCACGCCCTCCAGCTGAGCGATGGCGGAGCCCTCCATCCAGACGCCGGGGCCGGTGATGCAGCGGGGGACGCAGCGGGGGACGCCGGGGCCATCGGATGCAGATGTGTCTGACATCTCCTCATTTAACCTGTCAGGTGTCAGGCGGCTCTTTGGCGCGGGGCCTCCAGCCATAGGCGTCGTTCTCTACGCGGGTCATCTGGAAGATCGCGTAGAAGATGCGATCCTCTACGTCCTTCCTGAGCTTCGGCGGGACACGGCGCGCGACGAAGCGGAGGCCGCCGACGATCCAGCCGGAGAGGCGCTCAGCGCGGGAGGGCGGCTCCGGGGGCGGCTCCGGGGGCGCAGGCGGGGCATCGGCGGGGGGGTCGGCATCGGCGGGTGGTGCGATTGTATCCTGTCCGGCTTGACGGGGGGCGGGGGGGGATCTACAGATGCGGGCTCACAAGAGCGTGGAGAATGTCCGAGGCGCGCGAGCGGCTGCCGGATCATGCGAGCGAGCAGGACGGGCGGCGCATCCCGATCGATCGGGTGGGCATCCGGGGGCTGGGGCTGCCGATCCAGGTGTGGGATCGGGAGAACCGGCGGCAGGGGACGGTGGCCCGGGTGGACGCGACGGTGCGGCTCCCGGCGGATCGGAAGGGGACGCACATGTCCCGGTTCGTCGAGGTGCTGGACGCGGTGCGGGGGGAGTTCTCGCTGGAGACGCTGCCCGGCATCCTGCGGCGGATGCAGGAGCGGCTGGAGGCGGAGGCGGCGCAGGTGGATCTGCGGTTCCCGTACTTCCTGGAGAAGGCGGCCCCGGTGAGCGGGGTGCGCTCGCTGATGGAGTACGAGGCGGCGTTCCACGCGACCATCGACGGGATCGGCGCGGCGGAGCGGTTCGACTTCGTGCTGGAGGTGCGGGTGCCGGTCAAGACGCTCTGCCCCTGCTCGAAGGCGATCAGCGCCTACGGGGCGCACAACCAGCGGTCGATGGTGACGGTGGAGGTGCGGGCCGATCCGTTCCTGTGGATCGAGGAGGTGGTGGAGGCGGTGGAGGGCTGCGCCTCCTCGCCGCTGTTCGCGCTCCTGAAGCGGGAGGATGAGAAGTGGGTCACCGAGCGGGCCTATGAGAACCCCCGTTTTGTCGAGGACATGGCGCGGGAGGTGGTGCTGGCGCTCCGGGGGCGCTGCCGGTGGCTCCGGGTGTCGGTGGAGAACTTCGAGTCCATCCACAACCACTCCGCCTGGGCGGAATTGTGCTGGTCGGAGGATCAGGACGGGGAGCAGGGCGGAGCGCGGGCGGCGTGAAGGCGGCGATGAAGGCGGCGACGATGAAGGCGGCGACGATAAGGGCAGCCATCGTGATCCCGGCGTTCCAGGCGGCGCACCTGATCGGGGACTGCCTCGCGGCGCTGCGGGATGTCCCGGCGGAGATCGTGCGGATCGTGGTGGACGACGGCTCGACGGACGGGACGGGGGCGGCGGCGGCGGCGGCGGGGGCGCGGGTGATCCGGCATGCGCAGAACCGGGGGACATCGGCGGCGCGGAACACGGGCTGGCGGGCGGCAGAGAGCGCAGAGATCAGCGCAGAGATCATCGTCTTCATCGACGCGGACGTGCGGGCGCGCCCGGGGGCGGTGGAGCGGCTGATCGGGCGGCTGGAGCAGGAGCCGGAATTGCTGGGGGTCAACGGGATCCTGGCGGTGGACGGGCCGCAGCCGGATCGGGTGTCGGCGTTCGTGAACACCTCCATCCACTACCAGCACCTGCAGCACGGGGAGCGGGTGGCGTCGGCCTTCACCTCGATCTGCGCGCTGCGGCGGGGGGCGCTCCTGGCGATGGGCGGCTGGGACGAGCGGTTCGCCTCGCGGTACGCGGACGACGTGGCGACGCGCTGGGTGCTGCCGCCGGGGAGCCTGGCGATGGACGCGGCGGCGCAGGCCGATCATGAGAAGCGGGTGGGGCTGCGGGGGCTGCTCCGGCACCGGGCGAACATCGGCTATCACTTCGTGGAGAGCGTGCGGCTGAACCGGGCGGCAGCCTCGGCGTCGCCGGGGCGGGCGGTGCTGGGCTGGCGCTACCCGGCGAACACGGCGCTGGCGGCGGGGACGCTGGCGCTGGCGGCGGGGGGGCTGCTGTTCTGGCCGCTGTGGGGGCTGCTGGGGCTGCCGCTCGCGGGGTTCGTCGGCGCCAACGCGCGGTTCGCCGCCTTCGTCTGGCGGGCGCGCGGGGCGGAGGAGGCGGTGATCGCGGTGCCGCTCTCCGCAATGGAGGGGTTTGCTTACGTTCTCGGGATGGGCAGAGCGGCTATACTCCCCTCAGGAGGCTGAATGCCCCAGGATCAGGTGCCCCGGGATCAGGTGAGAGAGCAGGCGAAGCAGGGCGCGGAGGGGCCTCCGGGCGCGACGCGGGAGCCGCCGCTCGCGGCCTACGCGCTCCGCTACGTGAAGGAGGGGCTGGAGAGCAAGCTGCTCACCAAAAAGCCGCTGTTCCTGACACAGTTCGTGACCGCGCGCTGCGGCCTGAGCTGCGGTCACTGCTTCTACCGCGATGAGCTGATGCAGGGCGACATCAAGGAGGAATTGACGCTGGAGGAGTTCGACCGGCTGACGAAGCGCGCCCCGCACTTCCCCAAGCTGATCATCACCGGCGGCGAGCCGTTCCTCAGGAAAGACCTGAAGGACATCGCGCGGCTCTACTACGAGAACAACACCCGCGCCCGCCAGATCACCATCCCCACCGCCGGGATCTTCCCCGAGCGCGTCCTCGAACTTGTCGAGTACCTGCTCCCCTCCCGCCCCGACCTCATCCTGGAGATCCAGCTCTCCATCGACGGGGTCGGGGAGGTCCACGACGCCATCCGGGGCAAGGGCGTGTGGGAGAAGCTGATGCGGACCTGGCGCCTGCTGAAGCCGATCCAGGATCAGAACAGCGGCCTCCGCATCCGGTTCAACTACACGTTCTCCCGCAAGACCCAGGATCACTTTGAGGACACCTGGCGCTACGTCACCCAGGAATTGGGGAGCCCGCACTTCGACATGGTGCTGATCCGCCGCACCAGCGCCGACGACGCCTATTGGGGACAGGTGGACATCGAGAAGTACCGCCTCGCCACCCGCCTGCTCCAGCAGCAGGAATTGGTGAAGGCTGGAGACTCCACCTTCAAGCAATTGCTTGCCCAGCGCGTGCAGGTCGAACGCGATATCATCGCCGAGCACCACCAGGGCCGCCGGGTGATGTCCAATTGCACCGCCGGGACGTTGACCGCGATCATCAGCGAGAAGGGCGAGATCCGTCCCTGCGAGATCCTCGATACCAGCTTCGGGAGCCTGAGAGAGCACGACTTCGACTTCGAAAAAATATGGTCTTCCGGTATGGCTGACCACCACCGGCGCTGGGTAAGAGAGACCGGGTGCTTCTGTACCTTCGAGACCTGCGTCCGGACCACCATGTCCTTCCAGCCCCAGTGGTATGGCAGGATGGCGGTAAACTTCGCAAAGTCCAGGATCAACAAAACAACCGGTCAGGACTGATCTGTATTTTGTCGGCGCAGCGCGCAATTCTGCGGGTGATCGCTGCGGGTGATCGCTGTGGGTGATCGCTGCGGGTGATCGCTGCGGGTGCAGGTTTCGGAATGACAGTCCGGCAGCGTCGGCGTAAGTCAAGCCGCGTTGATTCATGAGAATACAGGATATAAGGCTATTTATACAGAATCAGCCCAACAACCAGGGCGTACGCATGAGCGGCGGAGGAAGGAAGAGGAGAATAGAGGAGGGTGACCTCTCTTCTCTCCTGGTGGAGCATGCCAACGGATTCCCCTTCGAACGTTTCCCTGATGCGCTATCTTTCGATTTTGCCGGATCCTCGCCGCGTTGCTTCCACCGCACACACGCTGGATTCTCTCTTGTTCATCGCCATCTGTGCCGTTCTCGGCGGCGCTGATGACTGGGTCACCATCGCTCGCTGGGGCGAGGCCAAGGAGGACTGGCTCCGTACCTTCCTCGACCTTCCCCATGGCATCCCCAGCCACGACACCTTCGCGCGCGTCTTCTCCCTCCTTGACCCCGACGCCTTTGCCCGCGCCTTCTTCGCCTGGATGCACGACGCAGCCCATCTCTCTGATGGAACCGTCATCGCCATCGACGGAAAGACCCTTCGCGGTTCCCGTGGCGTCAAAGCCGGACGCGCCCCTATCCACCTCGTCAGCGCCTTCGCCGCTGCCAATGGCGTCGTCCTCGGCCAACTCAAGACAGACACCAAATCCAATGAGATCACGACGATACCGGCGCTGCTGGAGATGTTGCATCTGCGCGGTTGTCTCGTCACGCTCGATGCGATGGGCTGCCAGAAGGCCATCGTGGCCAAGATCATCGAGGGAGAGGCAGACTATCTGGTGTCGGTGAAGGACAACCAGCCGACGCTCCGGGCCATCGTGAACGAAGAAATGGAATGGGTACGCCGGGAAGGCGTAGAGAAGGTGGGCGGGAGTTCTGCCCAGGAGGTGTCGAAACAGGCAGGAGAAACGCTTACACGGGAGGTGTGGGTGGTGCCGGCGCCGCTGGATCTAGAAGAACTTGCACCGTGGAAAGGGCTGAAGTCGCTGGTGTGGGCGAAGAGAACGGTGAAGAAGGAGGGTAGGGAAACGGTAGGACAACGGTGGTTCATCACGTCACTGGCGGCAGACAAGGCGGAGCCGATCCAGCGTGCCATACGGGAGCATTGGGCGATAGAAAATGAGCTTCATTGGTGTTTAGACGTAGCCTTTCAAGAAGACCGGCAACGGACTCACGCGCTCAACGCGGCCGAGAACATGGCGCGCCTGCGACATATTGCGCTGAATCTGCTCAAGCAGGAGACGTCTGCCAAGGTCGGCGTGGCCACTAAGCGCCGCATGGCCGGGTGGAACCACGCCTACCTCTTCAAAGTCCTCTCTCTACCCTCCTGACTCATGCGTACGCCCTGGCCCAACAACCTCTCTTCGTCCAGAAATTCTAAGAAGCCATCTAAATCCATCAATTCGAATGATTGCAATAAAATCTAATCCTTTTCTTTCCTCGCTCTGCATGTGCAAGAAAGAGGTAGTAGATTAGACTGGTCGGGAAGGAGAGATGGGTGTCTGAACTGCAGGTACTTCAAGACGAGCGGGTCATTCAGGTCGTGACCCTGGGCAACCGTCCAATTCATATCGGTCGGGGCCCCACCTGTGACATGATCCTGCCGGACACGTCCATCTCCTGGCAGCATGCTGTCGTGTGGCTGGAGAAGGACGGCATCTGGGTGCGGGCTCTCGGCAGCTCCAACGGTACGTGGATCGGCCAGCAGCGCATCTACGGCCCGACGCAGCTGAAGGATCGGGATCTGCTGCGGCTGGGCTTCACGACGCATGTGCGGGTGAGCGCGGATTACACCGTGGCGCACCTTGTCTCGCTCGCCATCGAGGACACGGTGACGGGGATCCGGTTCCCGATCACTCAGGATCGCTTCATCATCGGCAGCGGCAAGGAGTCCCACCTGCGGCTCACCACCGGGCCGGAGCGCGTGGCGACCATCCAGATCCATCAGGGCGGAGAGGTGATGCTGGGGATGGAGCCGGAGATCGGCCCGGAGTCCAACGCGGAGGATCGCGACGGCGGGGTGCAGATCGCCGGAGATCGGCCGATCCAGTTCAACGAGGTGTTCGTGGTGGAGGGACGCCGCCTGCGGCTGATCACCATGAGCGCCACCCACAACCCCACCATCCAGTCTGCGGTCACCCACTACAGCTACCGGCTCAGCGTGCGGCTGGACGGGGCGACGGGGCCGGTAGCGACGCTGGAGAACCTGTCATCGGGCCAGAGCTACCGGGTGGAGGCGGGGAACCGGGCGGTGCTGCTCTATGTGCTGGCGCGGAAGCTCGCGCAGGACGAGAAGACCGGCATGTCGCGCGACGACGCGGGCTGGGTGAGCGACGAGGACGTACAGTCGGGCGTGTGGGGCCGGGGCGGGGACGACAACAAGATGCACGTGCTGATCCACCGGCTCCGGGCTGAGATCCGGAAGGCGGGTTTTGATCCCTGGTTCATCGAGAAGCGCCACCGCTTCATCCGGGTGCGCTGTCAGGAGGTCGCGCTGCTGACCTGAGGGAAGGCGCTGTCGCCCTGAAAGGGCGCGCTGCCTGCGCCGTTCGAAGTCCTGCTTGACAAGCGCCACGCTCAGGACGGAGATACGATGCCCCGCATGAACCGACCTTTCCTCTATCTCCTCCTCTGTCCGGCGCTGCTCTCTCCGACCGGGCTCGCGTGGGCGGCGCCCTCGCCTGAGGAGGAGGCGCTGGCGGCGGAGCTGGCGGGGCGGACGGCGGAGGCGGCGCGGCTGCTCCAGCGGTCGCAGGAGGCGCCGGAGCTGAGCCGGTACGCGGCCACGCTGCTGATCCGGCACGGCCTCCCGGTGGGGAGCCTGCTGGTGGGGCCGGAGACATGGAAGCGGTGGGCGCTCATCGATCAGGATCGGCTGGCGGGGCGGGTGGGGGCGGCGCTCCCGGCGATGATGGCGATGCTGGAGTCGACGCTTGGCGGGGGGAGCGGGCGCTACGCGGCGGAGCAATTGCTCGGCTGGGCGGCGGAGCGGCGGGACGATCCGGACGGGGCGGCGCAATTGCTGCAGATCGCCATCGGGACGCTGGAGGGGGCGGGCGCGGGGGACGGCGCGGACGCTGCGCTGCTCTCGCGGTGCAGGGAGGCGCTGGTGGGGCTGGGGCTGTCCATCGGGCAGGACCCGGTGCAGCGGGCGGCGGCGACGGCGCTGGAGCGGGAGGGGCTCGCGGCGGGGCGGCCCCACCCGGGGGCGCGGCTGATCCTCGCCGCCGCGAGCGGAGAGACGGCGATGCGGCTCTGGCTGCTCGGGCCGGTGCTGGCGGAGGGGACGGCGGCGCAGGTGCGGAGCGGGCTGGGGCTGCTCACGGAGGCGGGGCAGGTCGTGCCGGGGCCGCTGGTGCTGGAGGCGTTCGATGCGGCGATGCGGCGGTTCCCGCAGGACACG
>JBEIQZ010000125.1:0-12374 GCA_040376255.1 Alphaproteobacteria bacterium | reverse complement strand
CGTCGCGCGCCAGTGCGCGCGGGGGGGAGGGACAAGCGCCAGCGCCGTCCCGGTGCGGGGGGAGGCCTCTCCCCCCGCAAAATCACGGCACCGGGGGTATCTGGCGGAGCCCGTGGTGGGCGGGCCACCCTGCCAGCAGGTTCATGTTGGCGACCGCCTGGCTGCCTGCGCCCCGGCAGAGGTTGTCGATGGCGCAGAAGACGAGGCTCTGGCCCTCCTCGCCCTGGAGGACGGCGACATCGGCGCGGGGGGAGCCGGTGACGCTGAGGGTGTCGGGCGGGGCGTCGGTGACGCGGACGAGCGGGTTCCCAGCGTAGAATTCGCGGTAGCGGGCGGGGGTGGCGCCGTCGAGGGACATGCTGACGAGGATGCCGCGCCGCATGGGGGCGGAGATGGGGACGAAGTCGAGGCGGAAGCCGCCGCCGACGGCGCGCACGACCTCGGGGACGTGCTGGTGGCGGAACACCTTGGACTTGTAGGGGCGCAGGTTCTCGGCGCGGGTGGGGTGGTGGGTGCCGTCGGTGGGCGTGTTGCCGGAGCCGGTGGAGCCGGTGAGGCCGGTGGCGTGGACGACGGCGGGCATGCTGCCCTGCATGGGGAGCATGGCGAGGGCGAGGGCGGTGGCGAAGCAGCCGGGGTTGGCGACCTGCCGGTGGCCCCGGTAGCGGTCGGTGCCGAGCTCGGGGAGGCCGTAGAGCCACTCCGGGGTTGTGCGCTCGAAGCTGTACCAGCGCCCGTGGAGGTCGGGCGGGAGGCGGTGATCGCCGGAGAGATCGACGATCAGGCCGGAGAGCGAGGGTGCCAGCTTCGCCGCCTCGCCGTGGGGCATGGCGAGGAAGTATGCGTCGGCGGGGGGCGGATCGGCGGTGATGCGCAGATCGGTGCCGAGGGAGGGCCAGAGGTCGAGCAGGTTCTTCCCGGCGGCCTTCCCGGCGGTGGCGCCGACCAATTCCATGTCCGGGTGGCCCAGCACCCAGCGCAACGTCTCCGCGCCCCCATACCCGGAGGCGCCGACGACCACGACGCGCAGCTTCTCCCGCATCGTCATCTCCTGCTCAGGCCCGGACCGCCGCCAGCACGGCCTCGGCGAGCTTGTCGCCGTCGGTGCGGGCGTTGATCGCGGGGACGCCGAGGGTGCGCTCGATGAAGTTGCGGCCCACGCCGTTGTCGGTGGTGGGGCCGGAGATCACGGTGAGCTTGACGCCCAATTCCTCCTCAAACCAGCGGCTCGCGCCCCAGGCGCCGACAGGATCATTGGCGCACATGACATGGGCCTTGGCGAAGGCCATCAGGTCGGGGGTGCGGAGGATCTCCTGGACGCCGTACTCGCCCATGATGCCGTCCCCGAGCTCGACGATGATGAGGTCGAGCTTCACGCCCTCGTGCGGCTCCTGCAGCGCCCGGAGCAGCCCGCGCGCGACCGGGAGCGCGGTCTGGGGGCGGGTGGAGACGATGCCCGCGTCGGTGAAGGAGAGCGCGCGGAGGGCGCCGACGTCCTCCATCTTCAGCGTGTCGCGCCGGAGGCTGACGCCGGTGAGCTTGGCCGCGCCGACGCGGACGCCGCGCCGGGTGAGGCCCCGGATGATCTCGCAGGCGGCGAAGGTCTTGCCCGCGTTCATGCAGGTGCCGCTGATGTAGACGATGGGGATGGAGGCGTCCACCCGGTCGGCCAGCGGCAGCGCGTTCTTGCGGATGGTGGCGGGCTCGCCGACGCGCTCGCCGAGGTGCGGGAAGGTGAGGATCTGGCCCAGCACCTCCACCCGGCAGGGCGGCCCCACGTCGGGGTTGGCGGAGGTGCAGAGGCCGATCACGCCGCCGAGGTTCAGCAGGTGGAGCGTGTCGCCGACGGCGATCCTGTCCGGCACGATGCCGGTGTAGCCGCGCAGCGCGCGCCGCTCGCCCAGCACCCCGGCGATGATGTCGCCCTCGTTGACGGTGGCCATCCGCCCGTGGACGTCCTCCACCTCGTTGTAGACCGACTTGCGGTCGAGCGCGCGCACCGCGACGACCGAACCCTCCTCGGCGCGAACCCGGTCAGAGAGCGTGACCTCGCGGGAGAGCCGCGCATTGCGGGTCGCCGAACACACCTTGTTGAGAAGCACCTTCATGATTGCCCCGCCCGCGCCGCGAGGACGCCCTGAAGTCCATAGATCGTGGCGAAGCCGCGCGCGTCCTGGCCGGTCCAGAGCGCGTTGTCCTCACCGTACTTACCGACCTTCTCGTCCATCATGCTCCACCGGCTGCGGACGCCGCGCACCTCGACGCGCCCGCGCTCCAGGTGGACGCGCACCTCGCCGGTCACGCGCTGCTGGGAGGAGTCGAGGAACGCCTCCAGGTCGCGCATGATCGGATCGAAGTACTGCCCCTCATGGAGCAGCGCCCCGTACTGCTGCGCCAGCCCCTCCTTCGTGGCGAGCTGGAGCCGCGTCAGCACCAGCTTCTCCAATTCCCGGTGCGCCGCCAGCAGGATCTCAGCGGCGGGCGCCTCGAAGGCGATCCGGCCCTTGATGCCGAGGATGGTGTCCCCGAGGTGGTAGCCGCGCCCGACCCCGTGCGCCGCGCCCAGCCGGTCGATCTGCTCCACCGCGCCCAGCCCGCCCACCGGCAGGCCGCGCTCGAAGGCGATCACCACGTCCTCGCCGCCCTCCGGCGCCTTCGACGGGTCGACCGTGGTGGGCCAGATGTGATCGGGGATGCTCTGCCAGGGGTCGTGCGTCTCTTTGCCGCCGATGGTGACGCCCCACAGGCCCTGGTTGATCGAGTAGTCCTTGCGGGCCGCCGACACCGGGAAGCCCCGGCTGCTGAGCCAGCCCGCCGACTGATCGCGGGTGATGCGCTCGTCGCGGATCGGGGTGATGATCCGCACCCCGGGCAGCAGCGTGCGGAGCGCGACGTCGAACCGGATCTGGTCGTTGCCCGCCCCGGTGGAGCCGTGCGCCACCGCCTCCGCGCCCAGCAGCTTCGCCTGCTCCGCGATCACGCGCGCCTGCACCACGCGCTCCGCCCCGACGCAGAGCGGGTAGGTGCCGCCCCGGCGCACGTTGCCCTTGATCAGATAAGCGATATGATCCTGGTAGACCCGCTCCCGCCCGTCGATCAGCGCGTACTGCGCCGCGCCCAATTCCTGCGCGCGGGCGGCGATGTGCGCCTTCTCCTCCGACGGGAAGCCGCCGGTGTCAACGGTGAGGGCGATGACCTCATGCCCCTCCTCCACGAACCGCCGCAGCAGATAGGAGGTGTCCAGCCCCCCAGAGAACGCCAGCACCACCCGCATCGCACCTCCCGGAAGCGCGCGGTATTAACAGGTCTGATCCCCGATGGAAAGGATCGCGGCCAGATCGCTCCGTCTACCCGCCCTGCCCCGCGTACAGCCGCACGTCCGTCGCCACCTTCTCCGCGAGCCGGAGCGTGGTGCCGATGTCGGGGTGGCGGACGATGAGGTAGCCGTCGCTGACGAGGGTCTGGAGCCAGTTGCGGCGGTGTTCGCCGGGCTTCAGCAGATCCTCTGCGACGACGTAGCGCCCGTACTGCTGCATGAAGGTGTCGAGCCCTTCGATGCGCCGGATGCGGCCCTGGCCGAGGGCGCGCTTGAAGATGATGGCGACGTTGTAGCGGCGCTCGACCGGGACGAGGCCGGGCCAGCCGACCGGCACCTCATGGGCAGGCAGGACGCGGGCGGAGGTGCGGGTGGCGGGCTCGAAGCTGTCCCAGCAGACGGCGCGCGCCCATTCGCGGTAGAGGTCGATGTCGCAGGAGTAGTTCATCTGGTCGACCAGCCGTGCGCCGCCGGGGCGGCAGCCGATCTCCCCGAACACGACCTCACCGTTGGCCTTCAGGTACCACTCCATGTGGGTGTAGCCGTTGCCCATGTTGAGCGCCTTCAGCACGCCGAGGCCGAGCGCGATGCCGCCCCGGAGCTTCGGCTGGTAGACATCGGCCAGCGAGACAATGATCGGGCTGATCCACTCGTTGGTGCGGGCGACGAGGGGGCGCGGGAGGTACTGGGCGATGTGGAAGAAGGCGGGGCGACCGTGGATGCTGACGGTGTCGAAGGTGAACTCCTCGCCCTCGACGAACTCCTCGACGCTGACCTCGGTGACGTGCCGCACCTTCTTCAGCACCTCCTCCAATTCCTGCGCGTCGTTGACGCGGTGGGTGTCGGCGGAGCCTGCCCCGGCGATGGGCTTGATGATCAGCGGGTACCCGACCCGCTCGGCGGCGGCGCGGATCTCCTGCTCAGAGGAGGCGCGGGCGTGGTGGGGGACGCGCAGCCCGGCGGCCTCGACCCGGCGCTTCATCAGCTCCTTGTCGCGGAAGGCCCGCACGGTGTCGAGCGACATGCCATCGACGTGCATCATCTCGCGCAATTCCGCCGCCAGCTCCACGAACGGCTCCCACAGGCACTCGATCCGGTCAAACCGCACGCCCCAGGATCGCACCGCCTCCTTCACCGCCTTCGCGTCGAACAGCGACGCCTGCCGGTAGTCAGCCAGCGCGCGGCGCACCTTCGGGGAGAGCGCGCCTGCGGGGGAGTCGCCGATGCCGTAGACCCGGGCGCCGACCTCGGCCAGCCCACGGGTGAAGTCCTGCATCTCATTGGGGTACTGCGGGGAGAGGAAGAGTACGTTCATAGCGCGCGGGATAACCGGTTATAGCGGCGCGCGAGGGCCTTCAAACGGGATGCCGCACACAATCCGCCTGTACCGCCCCGGCGATCCGGTCGCCGACCACATCCGCCGGATCTACGAGGAGCACGGCCTCTGCTTCGATCCCGGCTTCGAGGACGATCTGTTCAACATCCCCGCCGCCTACGCGAATGGGCAATTCTGGGTGGTCACCGACGACGCAGACGGCGCGCTGCTGGCCACCGGGGCCGCCGTCCCCTGCGGCGGGGTGCGGCTGATCCGCCGGATGTATGTGGCGTCGACGGCGCGGCGGCGCGGGCTGGCGCGGCTGCTGCTGGAGCGGTGCATGGCGTTCTCAGACTTCCGGCGCACTGAGCTCTGGAGCGATGTGCGGTTCCGCGAGGCCCACGCACTCTACCGGCAGGCCGGTTTTCGTCAGGGGCATGTGCGGGTGCTGGACGATCCGGATCGGAGCGTGGAGCTGTTCTTCTGGAAGGAAGGCTATCCTGCATGATGCCTGTTCTTGTATACTCACCCCATGCGCCTCTCCCTGCTCTCCCTTCCTTTCCTGCTGATCGCCTGCACTGCCGCTCCCCCGGCGAAAGAGGACAGCCAGCCCCCGCTGACCGATGACGCAGACAAAGACGGCTACTCGGAAGAAGATGGCGATTGCAACGACGCGGACGCCGACTTCTCTCCCGGCGTGATCGATAGCTGCGACGGGCAGGACAACGACTGCGACGGGCTGATCGACGATGAGGCGCTGACGACGTTCTACGCCGACACAGACGGCGACGGCTACGGCGACGCGGGCGCGCCGGTGGAGGCATGCAACCAGCCCGCCGACGCGGTGAGCAATTCGCAGGACTGCGACGACGCGCACGACACGGTGTTCCCGGGGGCGCCCGAGGTCTGCGATGAGCTGGACAACAACTGTAACGGGATCGTGGACGACGGTGCCGGCGGCGTGGTCTGGTACCCGGATCTGGACGGGGACGGCTGGGGCGATCCGGCGGGGGCCACGATCTCCTGCGAGCCGATCGACGGGATGGTGCCAGCCACAGGGGACTGCGACGACGGCGCGGCGGGCGTCCACCCGGGCGCGACGGAGGTCTGTGATGAGCTGGACAACGACTGTGACGGGCAGGTAGACAACGACGCGGTCGATCCATACACCTTCTACGCTGACTTTGACGGAGACCGGTACGGCGACTCCGACGAATCCATCGACGCCTGCGCGCTCCCGGACGGCTATGTGCCGGACAGCGACGACTGCGACGACAGCGACGACACTGTGTACCCCGGCGCCCCGGAGTACTGTGACGGGATCGACAACGACTGCGACCGCACCATCGACGAGACCCCGGTCGACGCGACGATCTGGCATGCGGACGGCGATCAGGACGGCTACGGCAACGCGGGCCGCAGCTACCAGTCCTGCGACGCGCCCCCTGGCTACGTCGCGGACGGGACGGACTGCGACGACGGCGACGCGGCAGTCTATCCGGGGGCGGTCGAGTACTGCGACGGCGCGGACAACGACTGCGACGGCAGCACCGACGAGGGCAGCGTCGGGCTGCCCTGGTACGCGGACGCAGACGGCGACGGCTACGGGGACGCCGGGAGCCTGCTGTCGAGCTGCACGCAGCCCGCCGGGTACGTCGCAGACGCCACCGACTGTCAGGACGGGGACGCCGCCGTGTACCCTGGCGCGCCTGAGTACTGCGACAGCCTCGATAACGACTGTGACGGTGCCACCGACGACAACGCCGTGGACATGATCGCCTTCTACCCCGACCTCGACGGCGACGGCTACGGCGATGACAGCGCGGCGGCGCTGCTCTCCTGCGGCCAGAGCGGCTATGTCGACAACAACAGCGACTGCGACGACGCCGATCCCTTCACCTCGACCGGCTGCGACCCGTTCACCGGCTTCGACGGTACCACCGGCACCGCCTGGGAGCAGCGCACCGATGTCCCGAACGGCCTCTACGGCATGTCGCTCATCACCTATCAGGCGACCGATATCCCGTACATCTACAACATGTACGGCAGCAACGTGCTCCGCTACGACACCGCTACCGACACCTGGACGACCCTCGCCACCCCCATCTCCTTCGCATCGAGCTGGGCCAACTTCTCCCCCTGGGACGGCTACCTGTGGGGCATCCGGGCCGGCAACGTGTGGCGCTTCGATCCGCTGACCGAGACGATGACCGCGATGGCCTCGGTGAACCAGACCGAAGATGTCCCCGCCACTGAGACCGACGAGGACGGCAACGTCTACGGCTACAGCGGCGACGGCAACATCATCATCTACGACAGCATGACCGGCGCGGTCAGCTACGTCGCCACCGGGCTCGGCTCCCAGTACGAGACCCGGCTGGCCTACGATCCGACCACCCGGAACCTCTACTTCGGCGCCTTCTTCGGCGCATCGCTCTACGCCTACAACCTCGACTCCGGCGCCGTCAGCCTCGCGACGACAATCCCGGAGGTCGCGCTCAACGACATCGTCTGCTCGGATCGATCCGGCCACATCTACGCGGCAGGCGACTTCTCCGGCTCCACCTTCTATCAGTACACCACCGCCACAAACACCTGGCGGCGCATCCCCGACTTCCCGGTCGACCACGGCAACAACGGCTCCTGCACCGTCAGCGCCGAAGGCTGGCTCTACGCGAGCGCCGGAGCGCCGGGGAACCTGTACCGGATCGCGCTGTACTGAGGGACGGGATCCATCTGCCCGCGAGCCTGATGTCCATTTATCAGAGTTGGATCGGCAACACTTCGCCCCGATCAAGCCTCCTCGGGAGGGAGCGCGGCGCCAGCAGCCGAAGGGAAGCCGTCAGCGCCTCTATGATCTCCGTCTTCCAGTGGTCGCGGGACGCGATCAGGCTGACCTCGCGGGTGGGGACTGGATCGCGGAACGGACGAACCCGGGCCACGCGGATCTCGGCGGGGAGGGTGCGCGCGAATGTCTCCGGCACCAGCGTACAGCCGCCGCTGTGGTCGATCAGGGCCCGCAAGGTCTCAAAGCTGGCAGCATCAAAGCGCACATTGCCCATCACCCCGTGGGTGCGGATGCCGCAGAGATGGATAGCCTGGTTGCGGAAGCAGTGACCGTCCTCAAGCAGCCAGAGCGGCTCGCGCTCCAGATCGGCGGCTTCCAGCTCATCCTCCAGCAGCAGCGGGGAGTCAGCGCGCGCGTACACATAGAAGGGGTCGTAGAAGAGCACCCGGGTCTCAAAGACAGGCTCATCCAGGGGAGTGGCCAGCAGGCCGGCATCCATGCGGAGATCCTTGACCTGGTCGATGATCGTGGCCGTCGTCCGCTCAAGTACCGTCAGCTCGATCTGCGGGTGTTGCCTGGCGAACGGCCCGAGGAACCATGGCAGCACATAAGGCGCAAGAGTGGGGATGATCCCCAGGGTGAAGTTGCCGCAGAGCCGCTCCGCGCCGCTGGCCGCTGCGAGGAGGCGCTCGTGCGCCGTCAGCACGTCCATGGACATGGAGACGAGGCGCTTCCCTGGCTCCGTGGGGATCACCGGCCGGCTCCTCCGATCGAAGAGCACCACCCCCAGATCCTCTTCGGCCCTGGCGATCTGTGCGCTGAGGGTGGGTTGGGAGACGCCACACATAGTGGCCGCCTTTCCAAAGCTGCCGGTTCGGTGCACTGCCACGATGTACTGGAGCTGGGTGATGGACGGCACAGGCGGCTCTCTCGCTTAAAAGAAGTTATTGCACCCGTTCAGCCGCGCCCACCTCAGCGATGCAGGTCGAAGCGATCCGCCTGCATGACCTTCGTCCACGCCGCGATGAAGTCCGCCTGGAACTTGGCCGGATCGTAGGCATAGACCTCGCAGATGGCGCGAAGCTCCGAGTTGGAGCCGAACACGAGGTCGACCTCGGTGGCGGACCAGCGCACCTTGCCGTCCGGCCCCTTGCCCTCGAAGGTGCCGTCGCTGCGGGGGGTCCAGGTGGTCGAGAGGTCGAGCAGGTTGACGAAGAAGTCGTTGCTCAGAACCCCGGGCTCGTCAGTAAACACGCCGAGCCTGCTGCCACCGACGTTGGCGTCGAGCACCCGCAGCCCGCCCACCAGCGCCGTCATCTCCGGCACAGTCAGGCCGAGCAGATCGGCCTTCTCGACGAGTTCGGCTGCGGGCCGGCGCAGCGCGGCTTTGGTGTAGTAATTGCGGAAGCCGTCCGCCTTCGGCTCCAGGAACGCGAAGGAGACCGGATCGGTCTGGTCTGCCGTGGCGTCCACCCGCCCGGCGGCGAAGGGCACCCTGGCTCCCTGCCCGGCGGCCTTCTCAATGGCTGCGGCGCCGCCCAGCACGAGGAGATCGGCCAGGGAAACGGCGTTGCGCTTGCCGGCGCTGCCGTTGTAGGCGGCCTGGATGCGCTCCAGTTCCTTAAGAACCTTCGCCACTTCCTGCGGGTTGTTCACCTCCCAGCCCACCTGGGGCGAGAGCCGGATGCGGGCGCCGTTGGCGCCGCCGCGCATGTCGGTGCCACGGTACGTCGAGGCCGACGCCCAGGCGACCCGCACCAGCTCAGACACGCTCAGGCCGGAGGCCAGGATGTCCGACTTGAGGCGGGCGGTGTCGGCGTCGTTGATGAGGGCGTGGTCGCGGGCCGGCAGGGGGTCCTGCCAGGCGAAGACCTGGTCGGGTACCTCCGGGCCGAGGTAACGGGCGCGCGGACCGAGGTCACGGTGGGTCAGCTTGAACCACGCGTTCGCGAATGCCTGCTCGAAGGCGGGCTGGTTCTCCATGAACCGCCTGGAGATCGCGGCGTAGGCGGGGTCCTCCTTGAGGGAGAGATCCGTGGTGAACATCATCGGCGCGTGGCGCTTCGATGCGTCGTGGGCGTCGGGGACCATGCCCTCGCCGCCGCCGTTCTTGGGCTTCCACTGCGTCGCCCCGGCCGGGCTCCTGGTCTTCTCCCACTGAAAGTTGTACAGGTTGGCCAGATACTGGTTGGTCCAGGTGGCCGGGGCCGAGGTCCACGCGCCCTCAAGGCCGCTCGTCACCGTGTCCGCGCCGTTCCCGGTGCCGCACCTGTTGTGCCATCCCGTACCCTGGCGCTCGACGCCGGCCGCCGCAGGCTCAACGTCCACGCAGTCCTTCGGGGCGTGGGCGCCGTGAGCCTTGCCGAAGGTGTGTCCGCCTGCGATGAGCGCGACGGTCTCTTCGTCGTTCATCCCCATGCGCGCGAAGGTGTCACGGATGTCGTACGCCGCCGCGAGGGGATCAGGGTTGCCGCCGGGGCCCTCCGGGTTGACGTAGATCAGCCCCATCTGCACGGCAGCGAGCGGATCCTGGAGTTTGCGCTCGCCGTGGTAGCGCTCGGCCGCGAGCATCTTCGCCTCGGAGCCCCAGTAGACGAGGTCGGCCTCCCAATCGTCCACGCGGCCACCGGCGAAACCTGCCGTCTTGAAGCCCATGGTCTCGAGGGAGACGTTGCCGGCGAGGACCATCAGATCCGCCCAGGAGATGCTGTTCCCGTACTTCTCCTTCACCGGCCAGACCAGGCGGCGCGCCTTGTCGAGGTTGGCGTTGTCAGGCCAACTGTTCAGGGGCTCGAAGCGCTGCTGTCCGCCATCCGAGCCGCCGCGACCGTCCAGCGTGCGGTAGGTGCCGGCGCTGTGCCACGCCATGCGGATGAAGAGCGGCCCGTAGTTGCCGTAGTCTGCGGGCCACCAGTCCTGGGACCTGGTGAGCACGGCGGCGAGGTCGGCCTTGACGGCGGCGAGGTCGAGCTTTTTGAACGCCGCAGCGTAGTCGAAGGCGTCGCCGTAGGGGTTGGCGGCGGCGTTATTGCGGAGAGGTGAGAGGTCGACCTTGTCCGGCCACCAGGCCGTGTTCGCCTTGATGGTGCCGGCAGGGACGGCGGCCTCGACCGCAGGGGCGGTCGCCGGAGCGGCCTTCGGCGCGGGTCCGGGCTGGCAAGCAGAGAGACCAACGAGGCCGCTCAGGCCACCGACGTACAACAGGAACAGGAAGGACGCAGGCTTTCTCATGGTGGCTTCTCAGGGTTACGTTCGCAGCATCACCCGCGTCCGACCACAGGGCCACCCAAAGATCCAAGTGCGTCCATCGGCAAAAACTATCGCGCCGGCTCGACGAGCGCGGCTTCCTCCACGAGGGCGGCGTAGCGGTATCCAAAGCCGAGATCTACGTTTTTTCGCAACACGCCGCGAAAGACTACCTGCTGGCCGCGAGCCACGGACTGCCGGGTCTGAACCATGAGATCGTGCGTGCCGACGGTGGAATCCCCTGTTCCGTCTTGAACATGTACCCAGATCGAGCCCGCTGCGCTGGTGGCCTTGACCGCCGTGCCGTAGACCACGATCTCCTTACCGACCCGCTGATCCAGCTCAGCATAGACCGTCTGCACGGTGACCGCATCTTTCGGGGCGCTCGCAGAGATTGTTCGTCGCGCGGTCTCCCCGTCCACCACCTGCACGTTCGCGATGTCGACAACCTCGCTCACGCGCTGACCGATCTCGGAGAGATCCACGTCGCGCCGCGCGCTCCCCTTTCCCAGAAGCACGTAGTCGCCCACCGCAGCCCCGACGTTCGGCACCTCGACCCAGGTCTTCCACGGGCCCTGCCGGACAGAGAGGAGCTGGGTGGCTCCGCGATCGATCACCTGCTCGACGACAGTGGGCCCGGTATTGGCCCAGCCATCTGCAGGCGGCTCCGTCCCTGAAGGGCCGCTGCAGCCGGGCAGGCCGACGAGCGCTGCGATGAGGAGAGCATGGGACATCCGGGACGTCCTATCCGGACTCAGGGGCGGGGGCCACGCCAAGGAGAGGACAGCCTCCCCCCGGATTTCCGTCGTGAGCGGGCGTGTACCCGTTAGTAGAAAAAGAAGAAGCCCCGAAGATTATCCGGGGCTTCTGTTGGACAGGAGCAGTAGGACTTGAACCTACGACCTGCTGATTTGGAATCACATACCAATGCGGGAAGAACGGTTATACCTGAATAATACCTGAAGAACACGCTGGTCTGTGTAGCTGTTAAACCCCCCCCTGTGCTACCCAGGTGCTACCCATCGCCCCGCAACCGATCTCCGCCCGCGCAGAGAAGCGGCTGCAAAACGCCGTACCCGCTCAGCCGGCAGACTGCGCCCCGCAGATCGCCGAGACCGCCCGGTGGATGGCGCGGAGACAGGGCATCGGCAGGTCAGAGGCGCGGGCGATGAGCGTCTGGAGCTGCGCGAGGAGCGACACCCGCTCCAGCGCTCCCTCCGGCCCGGTGAGCGGCGCCGGGACGGCCTGCTCCATCTGCCACCGCAACGCCTCGTAGACCGGAGCCTCCAGAAGCCCCCGCGCCATGAATCGCTCCATCAACCCGTGCAGCGGCTGGAGCTCCGGCGGCAGGGTCGGGATGCGCGACTCCGACGGAAGCGCCGGAGCGGCCGGCAGCGCCGCCTCATAGCGCCCGGTGCGGCGGATGGCAGGCAGCACCTCCGACTCGACCCAGTCCTGGAAGGCGAGCGCGTCCGGTTTGCCGGAGAGCAGCAGCACACGGTAGAGGCCGGACTCGGTGAGGGTCAGCAGGGCTGGAGTGCGCGGATCGATGTGCATGTCGGGGAAGTGCTGGCGGATCAGCGCCTTGAACGCTGCCAGGCGCCCGCCGACCAGCTTGCGGAGGTGGGCGCGCTCACGCAGGCGCTGGTCGGCGAGCCAGATGTTGAGGCTGTTGGTGAGCTGCTTGGGGCGGTAACCGAGCGCCACCT
>JBEIQZ010000085.1:0-14802 GCA_040376255.1 Alphaproteobacteria bacterium | reverse complement strand
CCCGATGTCCAAAGTGCACGAAATCGCCGTCCGCATGGTCAAGCCCGGTCACGAGGATGCCTTCCTCCGCCGCCGCGCGGCCTTCATCACGAAGCTGAAGAGCCAGAACGGCGTCGGCCCCGATCGCGAGTTCGAGTCGTTTTTTGCCCTACCGACGCCGGACGAGCGGGACGTCTTCATCGGCATGACCACCTACGACTCGCTGTCGGCGGTGAACTGGGTGCAGATGAACCCGATGGTTATGATGAAGTTCCTCCCCTTCTTCATGACCATGCAGCTCAAGGCCTACTGCTTCGCTGAGCAGGTGGGTGGGCCAGATCTCGACCTCGCCGGGCTCGCGGCGGCGCCGGGCAACATCCTGCACGTCGCCGTGCGGCGGACGGCGCCGGATCGGCGGGAGGCCTTCACCGAGGCGCAGGCCCGGTTCCTGGAGCTGCTGCTCGGCCGAGACGGTGTCGGGCCGCACTACGAGCTGAAGGCGGTGAAGGGCATGGGCAGCGTGGACGGGATCACCGTCGGGCTCACCGTGTTCGCGAGCGACGAGGCGATGGCCTCCGCCTACGAGGCGCTGGGGGAACACGAGGCGTTCGGGGCGTACGTCTCGACCTTCGAGACGCTTGCGTCGCAGTTCGCACGCTCCGTCTCCAGCACCTGAGCGTCGCCGGGGGACCTCGGGCCTGACGCCACCGATCACCGGCCTCAAGAGGAGCGTGGACTCGAACCGCCGAACCGCCTTGTGGTGGGCCCAACTTGGTATCTGGCGCATTACGACGCGGGCGGCGCCGGACGGCCCGGCGAGAACGGAGGTTCAAGCCGGACCGTGAAGATGGTCGGGATGATTGAGCGGATGCTGGCGCTCATGGCCGCAGGGTGCGTAGAAACTCGTCGGTGAACGCGGTGGCGGGGCAGGTCACCGACCCGCCCGCGAAGGTGGGGTTGAGCACGACTCATGGAGCCGTGCTTCGACCAGATGACCACCGCCGAGCGCATCCTGTACGTGCAGGAGCTCTCCGAGGCACAGCGCGCGGAGCTCCGTCGATGCCTCGCCGACCACGAGGCCCACCCCGAGGCGTTCATCCCCTGGGAGGTCGCCCGGGAGCAGGTGCGGCGGCGCCGGTGAGCCTCCCGCTTCGGATCCGTCCGGAGGCCAACGCCGAGCAGAACGAGGCATGGAACTGGTACGAGGAGCGGTGAGAGGGACTCGGGGACGAGTTGCTCGGATGCGTCGAGGTCGCGTTCGCGTCCGTGCAGCGCAACCCCAAGGCCCACACCCGGCTTGAAGGCCGCATCCGGCCGCATCCGGCAGGCGATCGTCCGGAGATTCCCGTACGTCGTGCTGTTCGTGGAGTACCCCGACTGCGTCGAGGTCCTCGCCGTGTTCCACACCTCGCGGGACCCGAAGCAGTGGCAGGGCGGGTGGGCTCGTAGGGCCGGAACCCGGCTGGATTCGAACCACGAGATACCCTTTCAACCTCCTTCGTACTGGTCGGGATCGCGTCACTCATCGCCCCGTCGAACCCCGAAAAACGAGGAAGGCCCGCCGAATCTCGCGATTCCGACGGGCCTTCTTTAGATGGTCGGGGCAACCGGATTCGAACCTCGTCCCGCGCTCGGATGCTTAGCCGCTCAAACGACGAGAGCGGGGGGTCGGCGGCGGGCTACAACGCCGCTGTGACATGCACTTTCGGCCTCGACACCTCCCCGCACAGAACCCAGCGCCGGTTTATCGGGGCTGACCCCTTTCATGAGGCGGCCCCCTCGTCAACGGTGAGCGGCAAGTCTTTCGGGGAACGGGCACCACGCCCCGCGGGTGGGGGCTGGGGCCCCACCTCGATGACCGCGGATTCGCCGCGAGTCGTCCTCCGGGGGGCATCCATGTGAGCCCGAGGCTGAGCGGCGGCGCCCGGACCCGGCGCGGGCGCTACCTGCGCGCCGGGTGGGGGGCATCCACGTTCGCCCTCGGCGGTCGCGGTGCGGGTGCTGTCGTATCGCCCGGGCGCCTTCGCCGCCCGTTTCCTCGACGAGCCTGCCGTCGCCGTGTCCCTCCGACTTTCCGCGCTTTCATCCGTCCTCACCCCGTCGGGGTGGGCACATGGTTGGATACAGGCCGTCGGCGATGCTGCAATCTCAGTAAGCGCGAGTTCGTGAGGCTCGGAGGGGTCAACGCAGTCGTCGCGACCGACCGTAGCGGAGGGGACCTCGGCCGCAGCAGGTTCGTTTGGAAATGCCTTCCAGGGTTGCTCGTTCTTCCAGATGCTCGCGAGTTGGACGGCGAGCTTGCGTGCGACCGCCACCCGGGCCTTTTTCTTCGAACGCTCGCCTTTTTCGGAGACGTACTTCAGTCCCCAGGTCCGCAGCGCGCAGTCCTTCCCGAATGGACCGAGGATGTACGCCGCGCACTGCACCAGCAAGCGGCGCATGAAGCCGTTGCCGCACTTGCTGATTCCGAGCGCGGGGTCCAACTTCCCCGATTGGTCGCGGCGCACGACCATGCCGAGGTAGGCACCGACGTTGCGGATGTTCGAGAAGCGCGTCGGGTCGCCGATGACGGCGTAGAACGCCAGCGAGGTGACCGGCCCCACGCCGGAGACCGAGAGCAGACGTTCCACCGCCGGGATCCCCTTCGCGATGCCGGTGAGCCGTGCGTCGATGCGATCAATCGCTTCCGAGCACGACGCGATGACGTCGAACAGGGGGTCCACGACGTCGCGCACGTCCTCGCCAACCTCCTCGCGCCGCCGGTGAAAAGCGTCGGCCGTCCCGCCGCGAAGCGTGCTCCCGGTGCCCTTGACGATGGAGCGCACCTGGCGGATGAAGTCACCTCGGCGCGTCACGAGCTGGTCGCGCACGCGAAGGCGCTCGTAGATGCGCTGAAGCTCCGGCGGCCGCACGTAGGTGTCGTGGAGCAGGCGCTCCGCTTCCGGGCCCCCCGCACCCATGAGCTCGTCCGCCATGCCCAGGCGCGCGAGCACGCGGGCGTCGTTGCGGTCGGTCTTGGTGGGTGACGTGGAGATCGCCGACAGCTTCCGCGCGTCGGCGACGACGCAGCGCATCCCGAGCTTCGTGAACACCCGCTTCATCCAGGCCGCGCGGCCGCCGGTCTCGAAGACCACGACCCCGCGCTCAGGCTCGACGAACGGAACGCGCGTCCGGATCGAGGGCTCGTCGAGGGTGATCTTGAACTCGTTCAGGATGCCGGCACGACCCAGCACGCACACCTGCGCCGTGCGGTCCGAGACGTCGATGCCGATCGCGAGCCGGTTACTGTCGTCCATGGTCGGTGACTCCGGGTACCCGTTACCGCGCGGCGCGAACCGCCGCTGGAGCACCGGCCGCCTCATCGAATCTCAGGCGGGCCTGCAGGTGCTTGGTAGCACTACCGAGGCGCGTCCTTCGCCGGGGTGAACCGCCGTGGCCGGTCGCGGTTCGCGGGGCTCTGATCGACGCATGGCCGTCCGCGTCAACCTCACGGACCCCGCCGGCGGGCATGATCGAGGTACCCCCTCGCCGTCACCTCGTCAGAACGTCCCCGCCACCCCGATCACTCCGGGTCCGATCACGGGGGTGACGTAGAGGCCGGTCGGCCTGGACGGGTCGGGCTGGTCGTTCTGCTCGCGCACCTTGGGCTCCATCGTGTCCGTGTCGTACCAGCGCGACGTGTCCTCGTGCAGGTGATGGCTCCGAACCATCCCGACGAGCCCGGTCGCGAGGCCGATGCCGCCGAGCGCCATGACCGTTCCGCCGGCGGCCAGGTCTGAGTCTGCCGTGCCGTTGAACCCGCTGACCAGACTGTAGAAGCCCCCCCCGGCGAGCAGCACGCCCCCTGTGACCGTCGTCGGCACCCAGGTGACAGCGTCGATGACGCGCGCATTCCGGTGCGCCCTCACCACTTCGAAGTCCCCGAGCCGTTCGGCGAACTCGGCCACGGGAAGGCGCCTGCCGGTGACGTCCCGAACGTCTCCGTCCCCGTCGACGCTGAGCCCGAGAGCTGTGAGGCGCGCTTCCCGTGTCGTCGGGCTTGGGCCGGGCGAGGCGACCGCCGGGGACGGCGCAGACGTGGGGGCCGAACCGGATGCTGCGACCGCGGCGTTGTGCGCATCCACGCCAACCTCGATCTCGTCGAGCGAGGCCCAGCCGCCCAGATGGCGACGCTGTCCGGCAAACCTGGCCGCGAATCCGCCACCGATCAGGGGCGACCGCCGCCACCCCATACTCGGGCAAGTCCGCCCCGTTCATTGCCTGCAGGACGAACAAGCACGACGCAAAGCCGCCGCCCCCCCAGCCGGCGATCATACCCAGGCTTCGGAGCGTCCTCTCAGTGCGGTACCGTCCTGCGAGGTCGGGTCTCCCGATCAAGGAAAGCGCATCGCGGGTCCCGATCTCTCTGGAATCGGAGTCCACGTTGACAAGGTAGGTCGCGACGCCGTCGCCCTGGACTGACACCCGGAACGGGAACCCCCCGGACTGGGCGCGGGCGCTGGACGCCAGCGGGGACACCACCTCCGGCAACGCCTGTTCTGGAAGGGCCGGAAGAGCCGTTGCCGGCGGCAGCTCGGGCGCGCTCGTGGGCTCACCCGGAGCGGGGTCAGCAGCCAGCGCGAGGGTGAGGGCAGACAGTACGACGAACGGCATCGGCTTCTCCAGGGACTGTCGGGGCCGGTCGGGCGCAGGGTACTCCCGACTTCTCTGGTCATTTAGCCCGGCCGCAGGGCGCGGCATCCCATGCGGATCCATGCTGACGCGATCGGATGCCTTCAGGCTCGGCTTCGCGGAGCGCGGAGGTCGAAAGCGTTGATCGCCACCTCCCATTGTCCCCATGAACCCCACGGCGGGCCGCGCGGGACGTGGTGACATCGGGGAGGCTCAGCCCAGCGACGCCACCGACGGCAGCATCCAGTTGATGTACCCGTAGGCCACCACGAAGATCACAACGATAAACCTGTCAAACTTGATCGCCAGCTCCTCCTCTCCGAGGTTTGCGACGTACAGCGAGATCGTGCTGTGGCAGATCGTGAGGAAGATCGTGAGCGCGCCGAGGCCGTTCACGATGTCGGTGAGGGTGGCGGCGCCGCTCTGGGGGATCAGGGTGGAGGTGACGTAGGCGTTGGCGACGGCGGCGAAGAGGGCGACGACGGCGAGGCCGACGCGCGGGTCGAACTCGGAGGGCTTGATGAAGAAGATCGTCATGGCGATGGCGACTGAGATATAGAGCGCCTCGAACATCTTGAAGAAGTAGCCCCAGCCCTCGCGGATCAGGTGGATGCCGCAGCGCAATTGGGAGTGGACGGAGCGCGTCCCGGCGGGGAGCCGTGGATCGCCCCGCGTGGTCTTGTAGGCGTGGGGCTTCTCGATGAGGGCGGCGGCGTCGGTGCGCCCGACAGCGTAGCCGGGGACCTTGACGCGGGAGCTGATCCCGGCGCTCGCGGTGTCGGGGACGAAGACGAGGGCGTCGCGCTTGTGGGCGGTGCTCTCGATGTTGATGGTGAGGAGGTGGTCGTCCATCGGGAAGCGGGTGACGTTGAAGGACTTGGTGATCGTGGCGACGACCCGGTAGATCTGGTAGTGGGTGCCGCCCGCGCTGTTCTCTGCGCTGCTCTCCGGGCTGTCTGAGCTGTAGCTGTCGGCCAATTCCTTGCTGTCGATCCAGCCGTCGATCACCTGGAATGATGCGCCGGGATCGAGGTCTGCCGCGCCCTCCCAGCGGAACCAGAGGTAGA
The DNA here is from genome assembly GCA_040376255.1 of Alphaproteobacteria bacterium. Taxonomy (GTDB): domain Bacteria; phylum Myxococcota_A; class UBA796; order UBA796; family SXON01; genus JBEIQZ01. The sequence continues at coordinate 9,085 of JBEIQZ010000085.1, read as the reverse complement.
AGTCTACCGTCCAGCTCACCTCAGGGAGCGAGAGCGCGACGATCCGGTCGACGTAGATCCCGGCGTGGACCGGGACGGCCCCGGCGGGCGCGGGGATGTCGGCTTCGGTGAGGCCGGACTCCGGGGCGGCGGGGTCCATGCGCTCGGCGTGGGAGGAGATCGCCTCCTGCGTCGCGGCCCGCTGGCCCCCGATGGTGGCGTCGCCGACCCACCCGAAGACGCCGACGAGGATCAGCGTCCAGAGGGCGAGCAGCGCGATGCTGATGCGGCGGTTCTTCGTGTCGGGGGCGGGCTGATCCATGCAGCAGGGCTATCCCGTCCGCTCAGCCGCGCGCCATCTCCAGCTTCGGCCACGCCACCCGGAAGCCGCAGGACTCCAGGCTGCGCTGGCTGGCGGTGGAGGGTTCAGTGCTGGCGCAGGCGATGTCGCAGCCCGCCGCCTGCGCGACGGCGAGCCGGTGCGCGATCAGCAATTTCTGGAGGCCGCGCCCCCGGGACGGCGGAAGGATCGCGTCCCCGGAGAGCAGCGCCGCCCCGTCGATCAGGCCGAGCATCCCGCCCCCGACCGGCTCCCCGTCGACGACGATGAAGAAGGCGCGGATGTCCGGCACCCCCAGCGGCGTGCGGAAGGGCGGGACGGAATTGCGCCACTCGGAGCGGTTGAAGAAGCCCGCCACGATCAGGCAGTTGTACGTCCACTCCTCAGCGGGGTCAGCCTCGCGGATCTCCACCCCCGGCGGCAGGGCGGGGAGCGGGGAGGCCACACCGGGGAGCGGGCGCGTCAGGAGGTGCTGGAACTGGTGCACCCGGTAGCCGCGCGCGGCGAGCAGCGGCCAGAGCGCGGGGTCGGCGGCGGGGCTCAGCTCCAGCACCGTCGGCGCGCCGAGGAACGCCTCAATCTGCGCAAGATCCTCCGCGCTCACCGGATCGACGAGCCCGAGCGCCTGGTTGAGCGGGTGGCCCGGCCCCCGCAGGTGCGCGAAGCCGCCGCCGACCGCGAGGCTCTCCGCGCCGACCGCCCGCTGGAGCCGTTCGTTCTGCCGGGCCTGGGCCTGCTCCAGCCGCCGCATCTGCGCCAGGTGCTTCTCGTCCATACACATCCCTCCGATAGCAGCGCCCGTACGGACGCTGGACACTGGCTATAACGCGGCCGGTCAAATAGACAGTGAGAGGAGCGCCCATGTCACACCTCTTCTTCCTCACCTTCGACGCCATGATCGGCTGTACCGGCACGCAGAAGCCTGATGACAGTTTTTCAGACAGCGCCACAGACAGCGCCACAGACAGCATCACAGACAGCGGCTCCGACAGCACGCGCGAAAGCACGCCGGACAGCGACACCGCCGTCCCGCTCCCGGGCTCCTCGCAGATCGGCATCGGGGTGCGGCATGATCCGGCGACCGTTCTGCACTGGGGGACGTCGGCGGACGAGGACGGCTATATCGCTCTGATCGCGGCGACGGGGAATTGTATGTGGGCGGGCAGACGCGCGGGTCGTGGTTCGGGAGCATCGTCGATCCCTGCGCGGAGCCGGAGGGGGAGGACTACGGGAAGGACTGCGCGGACGCGATCCTGTTCAACGCGGCGACCGGGGCGGGGCTGCAGTTCGGCGGGCCGCAGGAGGACACGCTGCGGGGGCTGGCGGATCGGGACGGGCTGATCTACTACGCGGGCAAGTCGCGGGACGACGATCCGGCCTGGCTGCAGGACGGCTGGGTGGGGCGGAGTCCGATGGATCTGAGCGGGCAGGACTGGCTGACGCGGGTCGGCGATCCGGGGCGGGTGGACGAGTTCCTGGCGATGGCGCTGGAGCCGGTGAGCGGGGAGCTGATCGGGGCGGGCGGGACGGCGTCGGATCTTGACGGGAAAGGCAATTACGGCGACGAAGACGCCTTCGCGATGCGCCTCCAGACGGACGGGGCGATCCTCGGCACCCGGCAGTACGGGAGCGTCAGCTTTGAGGAGATGATGGGGGTGGCGGTGGCGGGCGGGCGGGTGTTCATCGTCGGGCAGACGGGCGGCTGGCTGGGGGACGGGAACGGCCAGGGCTTTGGACAGACCGACCCGGTGCTGTTCGCGATGGCGCCCGATCTCAGCAGCCTCTACTGCCGGATCCAGCCGGGGACGGGCGGCAAGGACGTGGCGCAGGCGGTGGTGGCGACGGAGGACGCGGTCTATGTCTGGGGCAACACTGAGGAGACGATGCATGCCGCCGACGTCGATGGCGGGGCGTGCAACCAGGACGGCGCGGCGCCGGAGGGGGCGCGCTCGGACTTCTACCTCACCCGCTACGATCACGACTGCAACCACGTCTGGACGCGCCAGTTCGGTACGATGGACGGCGACTCTGCCGGGAGCATCGCCACCGACGGCGTGTACCTCTACGTCGTCGGCACCACCCGCACCGGCGAGGATCACACCGACGAGGGCGCGGCGGTGGACACCGACGGCATGCTGCGGGTGTACACCATGGACGGCGAGGTGGTCGGGGAGGTCGAATTCATTGGAGCGGACATCACCGGGGAGGGCGCCGTCGATCTGGCCCGCGCGGTGGCGGTGGACGCGGACAACGTCTACGTGATCGGGGCGACGACCGGCGAGATGGGGCCGGGCGGCGCCAACCTCGGCGGCGAGGACATCTACATCGCCACGCTGCCGAAGAGCGCCGTCATCGGGAACGTCGGCTACGACGGCACCGGCTGCCCCTGATCGGCCCGATCAGATCGGCGCATGCTCCGCGATCCAGCCCCCGTCCGCCGCCGACACCGACAGCGGCGCGATCAGCCGCACCCCCGTCTCCTGGCGGGTGAACACCGGCAGATCGTTGTGGGCGGCCCGGTGCGGGGGGAGGATCGGCTGCCGCGCGATCCACGCCCGCTGTGCCTCCAGCCGCGCCGCGACCCGCCGCTGCCCCGGCCCGGCGGCCCCGGCCAACCGGCGCGCGATCACCGGAGCGAGCGCATCCCGGCGCTCCACCCCGAGGCTGCTGCGGCCGGCCATCAGCGCGGCGGCCAGGGCGGTGCCGGTCCCGGCGAAGGGGTCGAGGACGGTGTCGCCCTGGATCGAGTACATGTGGATCAGGCGCCACGGCAATTCCAGCGGGAAGGCGGCGCTCCGGAGGCCGGGCGGCGCGTCCAGCGCAGAGAGCCGCTGGTCGGCCCCGGACAGATCGGTCCACAGATCCGAGAACCAGAGGTTGCGCTCTGCGAAGAAGCAGGCGGACTGCCGGCGGGCGATCTTCCCGGCGGCTTCGAAGCGGCGCGGCCCGCCCCGGCGCAGGATCAGGACGTACTCGTGCTCGTAGGTGACGTAGGCGCCCGCCGGGAGCATCCCCGACCCCATGAACTTGTTCGGCGCGTTCGTCGGCTTGCGCCAGAGGATGTCCGGCAGCGGACAGAGCCCCAGCCTGAGCATCGCCGCCATGATCCGGCTGTGGTTCGGGTAGAGGCAGAACCGCCCCCCCACCGTCCGCGTCGCGTCCCCGACGTTCACGCACAGAAAACCGCCCTCGGTCAGCACCCGCGCGCACTCCGCCCACACCCCGTCCAGCTCCCGGTGCATCGCCTCGAACGCCTCCATCCCCCGCGCCCCCGCCAGCAGCCCCCCGACCTCCGGCGACAATTCTGCGAACACCCCGTCCCAGAGCGCGATCATCGGGTAGGGCGGCGAGGTGACGATCAGGTGGACGGAGGCGTCCGGGATGTGGGCCAGCGAGCGGGCATCGCCGATCTTCAGGTGGTGTCGGGTCTGCATGGACGGACGGAAGTAACCGCGTCTGCTGCATCCGGTAGACCGGATCTGCATCGGTGCCTATAGCGATAGCGCACTCCCCGCCAGCCATCTGGATCTCCGATGCCCAACCAGCGCACCTTCTCCGACTCTGCGGACAACACCACCCTGATCTTCGCGGACGGAGATTTTCCGCCCCCCGCGCCCACCATCGCCCCCGGCACCCTGTCCGACGCCAGCACGCTGTTTGTCCAGCCCGATCCCGCAGAGAATATCTCTGTCGCCACACCGGCTGCAGGATCAGAGAGGACCTGGAACTCCGGCCGCTCCACGCTGCTCCCCCAGGTGGTCGCCGGGCCGCCGCCGATCCTCTCCCTCCACCCCCGGGATCGCTACGCCACGCTCAGGCCGCTCGGGGAGGGCGGGATGGGGACGGTGGAGGTGGCGCTCGATCAGGACATCGGGCGCGAGGTGGCCATCAAGCGGCTGCGCGGGCGCAGCCCCGCCTGGGTCGGGCGCTTCGTCTCAGAGATCCGCACAAACGGGCGCCTTGAACACCCCAACATCGTCCCCATCCATGACGTCGGGCAGACCGCCGACGGCGCCTACTTCTTCGTCATGAAGTACGTCGAGGGCTACACGCTCGAAGACCTCATCGCCCGCCTCTCTGACAGCGACCCCGCCGCCCACGCCGAATGGCCGTTCGAGCGCCGCGCCGCGCTGATCCGCACCATCGCCCAGGCGCTCCAGTTCGCCCACAGCCGCAAGATCCTCCACCGCGACATCAAGCCCGCCAACATCCTGATCGGGCGCTACGGTGAGGTTTTTCTCATGGACTGGGGCATCGCCCGCACCATCGGCGCGGCAGAAGACCTCTCAGACGCCGCGACCGACCGCGCCGCCGACAGCCTCCAGCACCACCCCATCGGCGGCAGCACCCGCGCTGGCTCCGTCATCGGCACCCCGGCCTACATGTCGCCTGAGCAGCTCAACGGCGAGACCACCGCCCTCCAGGCCCGCAGCGATGTTTACAGCCTCGGCATGGTGCTCTACGAATTGATGGCGCTGAACAATCCCTGGTCTGGCACCGCCAGCCTCCCCGATCTGATGGCGCGGCGCGAGAAAGGCTTCTCCTTCGGCAACCTGTTCCTGTCCACTCACCCCGCGCAGGGCTCTCCGCCCGCCGAGTACCTGCACCTCGTCGAGAAGATGGTCCGCAACGATCCAGAGAAGCGGATGCAGGACGCGACCGCCGTCATGAAGGTGATCGACGACATCCTCGCCGGGCGCATCCCGGTCGAGTGCCACATCACGATGGCCAAGCGCATGACCCGCGAGAGCGGGCGCATCCTCGACCGCTGGCCGAACGTGACGTTCGTGCTGCTCATCGTGATGGCGGTCTGCGCTGTCACGGGCTTCGGGGTGTTGACCGGGCTGGTCTGATCAGATCCGGGCGGCCCAGCGGGCCATGCCCTCCAGGTTCGCCGTCAGCACCTTCGACGCCGCGACGTCCGCGCCTGCCGTCAGCGCCTTCCACTTCAGGAAGCCGACGTCCTCCCGGCGCGGGCAGGAGGCCAGCGCGTAGCCCAGCACCCCAGGCGCCGCGATCCAGGCGCCGAGGCTGTACTCGGAGCGCGCGCCGTCCTTCGGGTTGAGCCGGTCGGTCTCCGGGCCGAGGTGGTACCACGCGGCGATCTCGTAGCCCTTCTGCGCGGGCATCCGGGTCAGCACCAGCTCATGCTGGATGGAGGCCAGCATCGGGACATCCACCTTCTGATAGAACCGCACCGACTGCGGCGGCGTGAAGCGCGGATCGGGGATGGAGCGGCAGGCGGCGACGTGATCGATGTTGCCGGTGTAGCGATCCACCGACATCACCGCCTGGATGAGCTTCTCAGGGTTCAGGCCGGGGATCGGCATGAGGCCGAAGCCCTCTTCGGTCGGGCGGCCCGCATGCTGCCAGTGCGAGAACTGGAAGGCGGCGGGAGGGGCGGTCGGCAGGCGGGACATTACGCGGTTCAGAAATTCCTGGGCTTCCATATGCAGGCTCTCAGAGAGGCACAAGGGTAACATAGCGGGACAGGAGGGGATAGGAGGCGGCAGCGGAGGTCGGGATGGCGGAGGGGCCGGATGTGTTCTCGGTGGCGGCGTGGGTGTGCCTCTGCCTGGGGTGGCCGTACTCGGTGCGGCTGGCGGGGCGCGGTGCGGGGCGGCTGCCGTGGATCGTGTGGGTGACGGCGTGGATCGGCGGGCTGGCGCTCCAGCTCGGCAGCGGCCCGGCGGCGGCGGCGGTGGCGGCGGTGGCCGGGATCGGGGCGCTGTACGGGCTGGCCTTCGGGGTCGGGCGCTTCCTGCAGCGCGATCCGCGTGAGGCGTCCACCTGGGCTGAGGCGGTGTGGGCGGCGGGGCCGGTGGTGGCGGCGGTCGCGTGGTCGTGGTCGCGCTACGATCACACCTTCGCCGGGTTCCCTGAGCCGCTGGCGACGCTGACCGTGGCGCACTTCACCGTGACGTTCGGGCTGCTCCCGGCGGCGATGGCGGCGTGGAACCGGGAGTGGCAGGGGGCGGCGGGGGCGCGGCTGCGGGAGATCGGCACCTGGGGCATCGTGGCGCTGCCGCCGCTGACCGGGCTGCTGTTCGCGCTGCGGTCGGAGGCGCTGGTGCCGTCGCTGGCAGAGGTCGGCCTGACAGCGGGGATGGCGGCGTCGCTGTCGCTGTGGTGGGCGGGGGCGCAAGCGCGAGCGCGGGAGCAGGCGCGGGTGCAGCTCGTGGCGCTGCCGCTGGTGAGCGGGGTGTGGCTGGGGGCGGGCTACGCGGCGGCGCAGCATTTTTCGTGGCCGTGGCTCGGGTACACCGGGATGCTCGGCTGGCACGGGGCGGGGAACCTGATCTGCTGCATGGCGCTCATCGGGATGGCGCCGGTGGCGGATCGGGAGGCGCCGATCCCCGCGCCCGATCCGGGGCCGCCCCTCGCTCCGGGCGAGGAGGCCACCGCGCTGTTCGTCGACAACCGGCACCGCCCGCTCGGCCCGTGGAGCCCGGCGGCGTTCGCGGCGGCGCGGGAGGCGCTGCTCGGCTACCGGTTCTACCCGCCCGACGTGATGCGCCGCCGCACGCAGTTCGAGGAGGAGGGCCGCCCCGCCCGCGTCGGCGACCGGATCGGGCTGGGGCTGCTGCTGCCCTCGCTGCCGGGGCTGCCGCCGATCCAATTGCCCGCCGTCTCCGAGGTCTACGCCCTGGAGGACGGCCCGGAGCGCGTCGCCTTCGGCTACGCGACGACGACCGCCCACTACGGCGAGGGCCGCTGGCGCGCCGACGTCGTCCGCGAGGGCGACCGCCTGGAATTGTACGTCTACAGCCACATCCGGCCCAGCCGGTGGTACGTCTGGCTCGGGCTGCCGGTCTACCGCTACTTCCAGTCGCGGGCGTTCCACCGGGGGGCCGACGCGCTGCAGGCGAAGGTGTGGGCGGTGAACAACCCGTCTTCAACCTGACTTAAACATCCCTCGTTGCCCGCATCACCCCGGCGTGTTCCGCATGTGATCGGCCAGCCGGTCGAGCGCTCCGTCGATGCTTGAGCGCAATTCTGCGTCCGCGACCGTCTCCGCGAGCGCCAGCCGCATGCACATCATCCACTGATCGCGGGCGGCGGTGTCGACAGCGAACGGCAGGTGGCGGGCGCGGAGCCGGGGGTGGCCGTGGCGGGCGATGTAGAGCGGCGGGCCGCCGAGCCAGCCGCTCAAAAACAGGTAGAGCTTCTCGCGCGAGCCGCTGAGGTCGGGCGGGTGCATCGCGCGGATCGGGGCGGCCTCCGGGCGCCGATCCATGTGATCATAGAAGCGATCCACGAGGGTCTGGACGGCGCCGGCGCCGCCGATGAGGTCGTAGAGGGTGGGGTTGTCGGTTTCGGGCATGGGGACTCCGGCGACCGCTATGTATCGGTGACGAAGGGTGCGGAGCGGTTGCCGTCCGCGTCCTCGACGGTGAACCGGAGCTGCACCTCGCCCATGCTGTCGCAGCCGATCCCGTCATAGGTGGAGAGGAAGCTGCCGGTGCAGGCTCCGTCGTTGCAGGCGAGGGCGTAGCTGGCCAGCACAGTGTCACCTGACAGGACCTCCTCGTCGCCCCCGGTGACCGAGTACGCGCCCTGCGGATCGGTGACGCGGATCATCACGATCCAGGAGTCCCCCGCCGACTGCTGGGTGGTGCAGTCCAGCGCCTCCACCGCCTCCACCGCCGGGCGCACCGAGGCGTCGGCGAGGGTGCCGGTGTCCTCCGGGGCGGCGGACTCTTTGTCAGCCGTGCAGGCGGCCAGCAGCAGCGCGATCATGGTAACAGAAACCCCTGGCAGCCCGGGCAGGTGTGGACGGCGCGCATCATGCGGACCTCGATCACCCACTGCGGCGCGACGCGCATCTGGCAGCGCTGGCAGATACCCTCCTCGACGTTCACCAGCGCCGGGCGCTTCTTGCGGCGCAATTCCTCGTAGTGGCTGCGCCAGTCCAGCGGCATCAGCTTCCACGCCGCCTCCCGCTTCGGGAGCGTCGCCGCCATGTCTGCGCGCAGGATCGGCTCCCGCTCGGACTTCGCCGCCTGCGCCGCCGCCTTCGTCTCCTGCGCCGCCGCCTGCTCGCGCAGCAGGATCTTGTGGGATCGCTCCAGCCCCTCGCGCGCGTCCATCAACTCCAGAGACTCATTCTCCAGCCGGTCGATGATGCCGCTGACCTGCTGCAATTGCTTCTCGCTGGCGGCGTAGTTGGGCGAGGCGCCGCTGTCGATCAGGCGGCGGGTGCGGTCGCGCTGCTCCTGGTAGCTCTCCAATTCGCGGGTCTTGACCTTCTCCTGCGCCCGGAGCACGTCGATGCGCGGGCGGAGCTCGTCGACCTTCTGGTTGACAGCGGTGAGCGCCTGGTCGGCGCGGGCGAGGGCCGAGACGAGGCCGTCAAATTCGGCGCGGAGCTGATCGATGTGGGCGTCGTGGCCCCAGACATCGGAGATGAGGATCAGATCGGGGTGCATCATCCCGGCGAAGGTAACATGCGCGGGGGCGGACGGGCCGGAGGAGAGGGCGGCTGATCTGTGCTATCCTTTGCCGATGTGGATGATCCCGCTGCTGCTCTCGTGCCGGCCGGAGGCGGTGGAGCCCGCCCCAGAGGCCACCGCGCCCGCTGTCGCGCCCTCGCGCCTGCACCGCCTGACCGACGCGCAGTACCGGCGGGCGGTCGCGGGGCTGCTGGGGGTGTCATACGCGGGGGAATTGCCGGGGGACTACACGCTCTACGGCTATACCAACGTGGGGAGCGGCGAATTGTCGATCTCGCCGCTGGAGCTGGAGCAGTACGAGGCGGCGGCGTGG
>JBEIQZ010000757.1:0-2147 GCA_040376255.1 Alphaproteobacteria bacterium | reverse complement strand
GTAGATCAGTAGATTACTGCAATCTGGCGAGGCGAAAGCCGAGGTCGTTGTAGCGGGCGCCGGGCGAATTCCCGTAGCGATTCGCCACGCGGGCGCTCGACGGGTCGTAGAGCCAGCTCCCACCACGAAGCACCCGGTAGTTTCCTGAAACAGTATTCAAATAATCACTTGTATCGCCAGGATAGTCATCATACCAGTCCTGCACCCACTCCCAGACGTTGCCGCTCATATCGTACAGGCCACAGGCGTTTGGTATCTTCTCTCCCACCGGGTGTGTCTCATCGCTGTTATCGCTGTACCAAGCAACCTCGTCGATTTCATCGGAACCTGCGTAGAGCAGATCCGTGCCACACCGAGCGGCAAACTCCCACTCCACCTCAGTCAGCAGCCGGTATCCTTCGCACTGGTAGGGGTCGCCGACAACTTCACATTCTGTTCTTGCCTCTACTCCCGTACAGGAATAGCAAGGCTCATAGCCCTCCTCCATCGACAACGCATTGGCAAATGCTACCGCCTCATGCCAGTTCACTGTCTCTACCGGGCAATCCCCACAACCGGCAAAGGCAGACGGGGCATAGCCCATGCGCGCTGAAAACTGCGCCTGTGTCACTTCATACTTCCCGGCGTAAAAATCATGTGTCAGCGTCCTCGTCACCGTTGGGGACTCGTCCTCATCGCAATCTGACTGCCCCGCCGTACACCCCATCTCAAACGTCCCGGCGTCGATCAGTTCCCACTCCAGAGGCGGCAGGGTCGTGCCAGTGTCCGTATCTGCGTCGGTGTCCGCATCGGTGTCGATGTCTGTGCCGCCCCCCGGCACGACCCGCTTCTCCTCCGCCGTCACCCAGCACCCCAGCCACGCCGCAAGCAACATCCCGCACCTCCCCCGCTCCGTAACTCACAGCGGCGCGTACCCCCACCCCAGGAACCCGCGCCCGCCGAGCGTCGCCGCCGCCACCACCACCGCCGCCGCCGCCGCCAGGATCACCGGCACCAGCCACAACCGCCCGCTGCGCCGCAGCATCTCCACGATCCCGCCGCTCCCGCCGCTCCCGCTCATCGCCCCTCCAGCATCGCCTGCAGCCGCACCGCCATGCGCTCCCCCAGTATCCGGTTCCCGGCGCGGGAGAGGTGGTTCTGGTCGACCAGCAGCTCCGCCGGAGACATCCCGCTCAATTCCTGATCCACGTCCATGAATTGCACGCCGGATCCCGGCGCCGCGAGGCCGCGCTGCATCGCAGCATAGGGCGCGATCAGCGGGCGGGACTCCACCTGGACGTACTCAGTCGCCAGCAGCACCGACCCGCCCAATTGCTGCACCGCAGCGATCATCCGCCGGTGGTTCTCCAGCGCATCGGGGATCGGCACCTCCTGGGCCAACGACAGCGCATCCTGCGCCGCTGTCGGACGCATCCACAGCGCGAGGCCGGTCAGCAGCCGGGAGTGCGCCGCCCACGCCGCGATCCCCGACCCGCCCGCGCCCTCCCGCTCCGCCCGCGTCTGCCGGTTGCTGCGCGTGAACAGGTCGTTGACGCCGAGGTACAGCACGAGGATCGGCCGGTCTGCGCCCTGGAGCATCTGATCGAGCGTGCGCGATATTGTAAAGCTGTCCGCGCCGCTCCGCCCGTAGCTGCGGCCCCGGAGCGCCGCGCCCCCTGCGCCCATGCTGCTGCACAGCACACGGAGCGCCTGCGCCGGGAAGAACGCATCCGGCTCATTGCGGAACTGGTACGCCCCGCCCGTCGACGACCCGCCCGCGAACACCAGCGTCCGCCCGCCAGCCCCGCCGCCCGCTCCGCACGCCCCCTCCCACGCCGGGGCCGGGCGCCGCCACGAGTCGTCCCCCTCTCCGGACAGCCGCCCTGCGTCCCAGATCGCGTCCAGCGGCCCGCTCCGCGCCATCACCTCCCCGCACAGCGGCAGCAGGAACAGCAGCAGCACCAGCCCGTCCACCCCGGCCTGCGGGTTCTTCTCCGCCGCCAGCCCGACCTGCGCCCGCCACCGCCACAGCCGCCACAGCCAGCCCGCCCCGATTCCCCCACGCCCCGCCCGCCCCCGTCACCCCCAGCCCCAGCGCCGCCAGCCCCGGCAGATCCAGCAGCAATTCCCGCCCCCCGTCCAGCCCCAGCCGCCGCGCCGCCAGCAGC
>JBEIQZ010000028.1:0-23706 GCA_040376255.1 Alphaproteobacteria bacterium | reverse complement strand
GTGCTGCTGCAGATCCTGCTCCAGCGGATCGCCGATCACCGGCCCGGAGACCCCCGCCGGATCCACCGGCGCCGCATGGCGGGCGGCCCAGAGCGTGACCGCGCGCGCTTCGACGTGGAGCGCCTCCAGCCGGTCAGGATCACCGGCCACCCCGCACTCCCCCACCACCTCCAGCGCCGGACGCTCCGCCGTCGCCGGGCGGCGCAGCGACCGCGCCTGCATCGCCGCCGCCAATTCCGCGAGCGGCGCGGCATCCGGCAGCGTCCACAGGTGGCAGAGCAGCGGGCGCGACGGCTGCCCGCCCCCGCCCTGCACCCAGGCCGCCAGCGTCGCCCCCCACAGCAGCGCGGGGTTCTCGTACAGCGCGACCCGCTGGCAGCGCGCGTCCACCGAGGCCGCCGCCGCGCACACCTCCTCCAGATCCGCGCCCGCCCATGCCGCGACCAGCAGCGAGGCCGGCCCGAGCGCCGCCTCCGGCGTCCCGACCGTCCTGTCCTTCACCCACCAGCCCCCCGGCGGCGCGTCCGCCCGACCGGAGGCCACCGCGACCGCACCGCCCGCCGCCTCCACCGCCTCGGCCAGCCGATCCGCCCAGCCCGGCCCCTCCAGCAGCAGCAGCGTGGTCTGCGCCGTGAGCGGCCCCGCAGGTACGTCCGCCGGACAGCACACCCAGCACAGGCCCGCAGGCTCCCCGTTGAGCGCCCGCAACGCGCGGACATCCGCCGGAGATCCCGCCACCCAGAGCAGCGGCCCGCGCGCGCGCAGCGCCGCCGCCACCTCAGCCAGCCATGCGAGCGGGCGCGGCGCCGCCGGGATCAGCTCCGGCCAGCCCATCGCGGCGATGCGGGGCAGGAAGGCGCTGAGCCTGCGCACACCGAGACTCGCCGCCCCTGCCCCCTGCATCAGCAGGGAGAAGCTGAGCGAGATGCCGATGTCCCGGCTGTCAGGCAGCCCGCCGCCCGACACGTCTGTACCCGGCGCTTCAGTGTCCGACGCTTCAGTGTCCGACAATGTCCCCGCGCATCCCCGCAAGGGCCAGCGTCAGCGTATCGGCCGGGAGACCGCCGGAGAAGTCGGCGGTGTAGGGAACCCCGAGGTGATCGTAGGCGAGCACGAGATCCTCGACCAGCGCGTCGAAGTCCGCGTCGGTCAGGTTCATCCCGGTGTGGGCCGTGAGCATGTCCCGGCCTGAGTAGACGCAGTAGCCGCCAGTGGCCTCGCAGATCTGTTCGACCAGCAGGGCGTCCAGCCGCGCCAGATCGGTGCTGGCGAAGTAGCCGTTGATCCGCGCGTCCGCCGCGACGTTGAGGAGCAGGTCGTCGACGACCGCGCTGACCGCCGCATGGCCGCCGAGCTGGTTGAACAGCACGGTGTCCCCGGCGGGGTCGGTCACGATGTCGCCGTACATCCCGGCCAGCGCGAGGACGAGGGTGTCCGCCGGGAGGCCGCCGCTGAAGTCCGCCGTGTACGGCACGCCGAGCTGATCGAAGGCCTCCAGCAGATCGCCGACCAGGGCGTTCCACTGATCGTCGGTGATCGCCATATTGGCGTGGACGGTGGCCATGTCGCCGCCCGAGTAGACGCAGTAGCCGCCGGTGGCGGCGCAGATCTGATCGACCAGCATCCCGTCCAGCCGCACGAGGTCGGCGTTGGCGAACATCCAGTTGATCGTCCCGTCCGCTGCGACGTTGGCGATGAAGTTGTCGACGACCGCGCTGACCGCCGCGTGGCCGCCGAGCTGGTTGAACAGCACAGTGTCCCCGGCAGGGTCGGTGACGATGTCATCGTGCATCCCGGCCAGCGCGAGGATCAGGGTGTCCGCCGGGAGGCCGCCGCTGAAGTCCGCCGTGTACGGTACGCCGAGGTCGTCGAGGGAGGCGAGCAGATCGCCGACGAGGGCGTTCCACTGAGTCTCAGTGATCGCCATATTGGCGTGGACGGTGGCCATGTCGCCGCCTGAGTAGACGCAGTAGCCGCCGGTGGCCTCGCAGATCTGCTCGACCAGCAGGGCGTCCAGCCGCACGAGGTCAGCGTTGGCGAACATCCAGTTGATCTCATTGTCCGCCGCGACGTGGCCGATGAAGCCATCAACGACCGCGCTGACCGCCGCGTAGCCGCCGAGCTGGTTGAACAGCACGGTGTCCCCGGCAGGGTCAGTCACGATGTCATCGTGCATCCCGGCCAGCGCGAGGATCAGCCGATCCGCAGGCAGATCGCCAGAGAAGTCAGCGGTGTAGGGGACGCCGAGGCTGTCCATCGCCGCGAGGAGATCGCCGACCAGCGCGTTGAACTGCGCGTCGGTGATCGCCATCCCGGCGTGGGCGGTCAGCATGTCCCGACCGGTGTAGGACAACGGGCCGCCGGTGGCGCTGGAGATCAGCTCCTTGAGGAGCTGCTTCAGCGCGCCGAGATCGGTGTTGGCGAACATCCAGTTGATCTCGCTGTCGCCGCCGACGTTGGCGAGGAAGGCATCGAGCAGCGCGTCTACCGCCGCATCGCCGCCGAGCGCGTCCCAGTCGGCCTCCGGCGGCGCAGTGTCATCGACAGCAGTGTCATCGACAGCGGTGTCATCGACAGCGGTGTCGTCGACGGCGCTGGTGTCCTGCGGGCGGTTGATCGTCGGATCGACCGGAGTGGAGTACTTGCCGTTGTCCTCGTCACCGGAGCAGGCGGCGAACATCAGAAGGGGCAACACAGACAGAACCATCAGACCTCCGGTGGATGACATACGACATGCCCTCTTATCTTCCCGCCGTATCTCTGCAACAGATCCATTCCAGATCATGCCAGATCGACGGCATCGGCGATACGGTTACGTTCGCCGGATACAGCCAGACACAGAGGGCGACATGACGACGCGCGAAGACTTCCCCGCCGAACAGGTGATCCCGATCCACCACACCGAATTCCCGCTGATCATGCAGCTCGCCATCCATATGCTGCCTGAGTGCAGTAACAACCTGAGCTTCGCCTGGGCCGCCGCCTGCAGCCGCTACGTGACCAACGTCAAGATCCCCTGCTGGATGCCGGACGGCATCCGGGTCCCGGCGGGGCGCTATGTGGCGACCGGATCGGCGGCGGTCCATGCCGATCAGGGCGGGTTCTATGTGGTGATGGAGCCGCAGCACCGGTGAGGGCGATGGCCGGTAGCCTGTTCAGGCAGGAACCGGTTAAGGATCGCGTCCACAACGGGACAACGATGTACTCCTGGGGCGACGAGACCGATGACTGGGCCAAGCCGGGTACCTACAAGTTCGACGCGAAGACCGCGAGCGCCCGCGCAGAGGCAAAAGCGAAGTCTGAGCTGGAGGGTCCGCGCACCTATGTGAAGGGGTCGGGGCCGGTGGAGCAGATGGTGACGCCGCAGAAGCGGATCGACACGGACTCGCCGAACCCGGTGGTGGTGGCGGTGGACGTTACCGGCTCGATGGCGACCTGGCCCGCCGAGATCTTCGACCGGCTCCCGCTGCTCTACCAGACGCTCTCCCAGTACCGTCCTGACGCGGACATCGCCTTCTCCGCGATCGGAGACGCGGGCTGCGACAAGTGGCCGCTGCAGGTGACCGACTTCGCCCAGAGCTTCTCTCTCGACGGCGCGCTGAAGGCCATCTTCGGCGAGGGCGGCGGCGGCGACTTCCCGGAGAGCTACGGCGTCTTCGCGTGGTGGATGAACCGCCGCTGCGACATCCCGAAGGCGGGGCAGTCCGGCTCTGAGACCGGGCGTCCGTTCCTGATCGTCTACGGCGACGCGGACATGCACCCGAAGGTGCCGGGGGCGCAGCTCTCAAAGCTGCTCGGCGAGACGATCAGCGGGGACTTCGACGCCATCGAGGAGTGGAACACGCTGTGCAAAAAGTGGGAGGTCTGGTTCATCCGGCGCCCCACCGGCCGGATCGGCGACCACATCGAGAAGCAGTGGCGGGCGGCGGTCGGCAACAATTACATCCATATCCGCGATGAGCAGCGGGCCATCGACTACGCGCTGTGCATCATCGGGCACCGCTGGGGCCGCATGGACGACGTGCGGGCGAACATGCTGGCGCGGCAGGACGCGGACAAGGTAAACGCGGTGATCGCTGAGGTGAACGCGGTGTTCCAGCGGGCGGCCGGATGATCCGGAGATGAAGGCTTTTGATGCCGGGCTGCGCGCCACGTCGCGCCCCACATTGCGCGCCATCGTGACGATGCCGCCGTACGCGCCCTTCGCGGCGGAGGTGGCGGCGCACCCGATGTGCGCGGGGCTCCGGCTGAACACGGTGATGCCGCTGCGCGAGGGGCGGGCGGAATTGCTGCGGCGGCTCTCGGCGCTCGGCCAGCCGCTCTGGGTGGATCTGAAGGGGCGTCAGCTCCGGGTGGTCGGCGGGGCGGTGCCGCCCTACGGGCCGGTGCCGATCTCGCACCGGATCAGCGTGCCCTGCCCGGCGGACGCCTTCCTCTCGGACGGGCGGGAGCAGGCGCGGATCGTCGGGATCCTCACCGGGGAGGCCGGGGGTGACGCGGGGGACACGGATCACCCGCTGCCGCCGGGGGCGGGCTGCGCGCTGATCTTCGAGGACGGGCCGCGCCGGTTCATCGGGCCGGGCGAGTCGATCAACATCCTGCACCCCCGGCTGAAGATCGACGGGGGGCTGACCGCCGGGGATCGGGCGTGGCTCGCGGCGATGCGGGAGGTTTTTCCCGAGCCTGCGCCGGACGCCGCCGCCGGGACGGGGGGGCGGCGGGTGATGCTCTCCTTCGTGGAGCGGGCGGAGGACGCGGCGGAGGTGCGCGCGCTGCTGCCGGGGGCGGCGGTGGTGGAGAAGATAGAGTCGGTGCGGGGGCTGGAGTACGCGCGGCGGCAGGGGCTGGCGGGGGCGTACGGGGCGGACGCAGGGGCAGCGGCGGGCGCAGGGGGGCGGCTGATGGCCGCGCGGGGGGATCTGTTCGTGGAGGTCGGGCAGCCGCACCGCATCCTGACCGCGATGCGCTGGCTGATCGGGGCCGATCCGGACGCGATCCTGGCGAGCCGGGTGCTGGGATCGCTGGCGCGCCAGCCCTCGCCGGACTGCGCTGACATCAGCGATGTCGCCTACGCCCACGCCATCGGCTACCGGACGGTGATGCTGGGGGACGAGGTGTGCCTGCGGCGGGACTCGGTGATCGGGGCGCTCAACCTGCTGCAGGCGATCGCGACGGAGCTGTAGCAGGCGCTGCAGGCAGGCGCCTGCCGCTTCACGGGTAGGCCGCCCGGACCCGGTCGAGCTGCGCCCGCGCCGCCCGCACCGCCGGATCGGCCCACCCGACCCAGGCGGCAGCCTCCCAGATAAAGCCCTGGGCGGTCTGCTCAGACATCGTGCTCCACTCAGGCTGCCGACAGAGAGACTGGATCGTGTGATCGAAGCCGCTGAGCGCCTCCGCCGCCTGCGCGGCGGCAGTGGCGAAGTCAGCGGCGCGGCAGCGGAGGGTGCTCCCCCGCTGCTCCACCCGCAATTCTCCGCTCCAGATCGCCGCCTGATCGATCACCCCCGTCTGACGATCCTGGCACTCCGGAATCGGGATGCCCGTCGTCAGCAGCAGGAAGGTGTTCGGCTTGCAGCTGCTCCGGACGCGCGCCGCCGCGACCTGCACGCGCCCGCCCGCCGGGATCACCGCCCCGGGCAGGCTCACCGCGAACTGCGACATCGCAGGCCAGGTGTCGTCGATCCGCAGCATCGGGCTCCCCGGCATCGTGATCGCCGCCGTCTGCATCCCCTCCCCGCCCGCGAACCCGATCGCGCACAGCAGCGGCCCCCCGTCTGCCGCCGGGAGCGGCGGCAGACGGCTGATCCAACCTGGGATGTCCCCGATCTGCGGCAGCTTCACCGCAGATTTTCCCACGTGCAGGCTGTCAGCCCCCCACGTCGCCGTCCAGTCAGGGATGGCCCCCGTGTGCGCCTGAAGCGGCTGCACCACCGACGCCGGACGCGCCGCCGGGCCGCACTCCGCATGCAGCAGCGGCGCCTCCCCGCCGCATGCCAGCAGCGATGACCCGACCAGGCCGAGGGTGAGCCGGGTGACCGGGGACAGGGAGGTACGCCGCTTCATCGGATCACGCGCATCGCACCCTTCTACCACGGTTGACAGTTTCGAATGCATCAGATAGGATGGAAAGAGATGATACCCTTGCTGCCCGCACTCGCTCCCGCCGCCGGTCTGTGTACCGGAGGGCGCGCGTGTACCTGCGGTACCGGCGGTTGTACCGGCTGCGGTACCGCCGGAGGAACCGGGCGAAAGTGCAAAACCAACGGGAATACCACCGGTTCGTGGGTGGCTGGAGGATCGATGCGCTGAGCACACACCCTGTGCCCGGCCCGGAGACCCCGGCACCCACCTCAACCGAGGACGGGTGCCGGGGTCTCTGCGTTCCGGGCCACAATCTCTGATACTCCCCCTGCGCCGACAAGGGCGCGGGGATGGGGGACTGTCGATTTATGATCAGACACAACATAGATGTCTGTCGGATGACAGCGTGCGGAGGTGCGCGCTGTGTCTGGCAGGGATGCGGGAGGATTGTCGCTTGCGACTGTCCTCGTGGATGGGGTCGTGTGTTCTATATTGCCAAGGAATAATGCCTAAAATACTTCATAATTCTTGTTGACGCGACCCCGGTGAGGCTGTATATTCAGGACATCAAGAACGGAACAGACGGTGCAGCTGACGGCGGCGACGCAACAGAGGCAGCAACGGTTCCGGGACGGATGGTATCATCAGTGAATCGCGGACAGTGCCGGACGGCAAGGCTCCTGGTTTCCACCCAGGCGACGGGTATCCCGACCGGGTTCGACTCCCGGTGTCCGCTTTGTAAAAAGCGTTGTAAAAAGTGTGCTGTGTCTGGATCGGTAGCCAAGTGGTTCAAGGCGTCTGACTCTTAATCAGAAGATCGTGGGTTCAAATCCCACCCGGTCCATATGTCATGTTTGTGTTTTCAGCCGGGATGCCCCCTCCCCGGCTGATCGCCCGGTGCCTGTTCGGAGGGGGCGGGGTTTCTGTGTGCTGCGACGATCTGGCCGAGCAGCGAGGCAACAGATTGCAAATCTGTAACGACCGGTTGACCCCGGTCAGACCGGTGCGACTCCGGTGGTCGTCTTCTTCAGGGTTCTCTGACAGCTTCTCGCGGACAGGGCCGGACGGAAAGGCTCCCGGTTCCCAGCCGGATGATATCGGCGCGCATGAAATGCGTGCTGATATCATCGACAAGCAGGATATCGGAGGAGGGAACCGGTATATCGATGGACAGGAGGCGGCTTCAGCCCCTCCTGGCTATCGATGCCCCGGTTCCCTCCTCCGATAGGGCAGGCGTGTCCTGATCGGGTTCGACTCCCGATGTCCGCATTTCCAAGGTTGCAGTGTTGTGTACAGGTCAGATGGATCGGTAGCCAAGCGGTGACGGCATCTGGCTTTTAACCAGACGATCGTGGGTTCGACTCCCACCCGGTTCATGTGTGGATTGGATAGAGACAGAGATATGCCCGCAGGGTCAGGTGGTAAGACGCCTCCTTGGTAAGGAGGAGATCGCAGGTCCGATTCCTGCTGTGGGCAATACGCGGCTTGGACATCCGGGTCGCGCTTCCTGGGCTGGAAGCTCAAAGAGTGGTAGCGCCGTCCTGTTAAGTCGGAGACTCGCAGGTGCAAGTCCTGCCCAGCCCGTATATGTCAGACACATAGACAGACAAGTTTCAGTCCTGCGGACAGTGCCGGACGGTAAGGCTCCTGGCTGCCAGCCAGGTGACGGGTCTATCCCGACCGGGTTCAACTCCCGGTGTCCGCTTATTCATCGACATCCAGGCGGGAGATCGGTTGCTGACAGACCCAAAGGCCGATAAAACATCCCGATGACACATCCCCTTCACAGCTTCCTGGATCTGACCGCGAGCGGGGTCCGAAGCCAATGGGAACAGATCCGGTCGCGGACGCCGCCCGGTGAAGGCAGGCGGCAGGTGGCCTACCTGCCCATAGAGATTCTGCTGTGTCATGCGCTGTTCCAGGTGATCGACCCGCACAGGTTCGGCGGGGGGAACATCCACCTCCTGCCGGAGCCGGTCAGAGCATTGGCTGCGATCTTCTGCCGATCTCCGGGATCGCTGACGAACAAGATGCTCAACCTCGACGGGATGCGTGCGAACGGCGGGCGGCTGGAGCCGGAGCTTTTCCTGTATCTCCATGAGCACCCTGAACACTTCGCGAACCTCTACGCCCTCATCCTGCGCGCGGCTGAAGACCTCGGCATGGCGGTGCCGGACGTCCTGGCTGAGCAGGGCGTAGACGCGGGTGAGCTGCTCGGTCAGGAGAAATTCGGCCACTGTGAGATGGCGCAGGCGCTCGCTGAAACGCGGGCTGAGCAGATACTCCTGGGTGAACAGGGATTCTCCTCGCGCGAGACAGAGCGGATTGCGCTGACGAGGGTCCGGCTGGGACAGCACCGGTTCGCTGCCCGCGTGCTTCAAAACTACATGCACCGCTGCGGGTTCTGCGGCTTCGACGCGGGTGCGCTGCGTCGGCACCGCCTGCTCATCGCCTCCCACATCAAGCCCTGGCGCGACGCCACGCCGGCAGAGCGGCTCGACGCACGGAACGGGATCGCGGCCTGCGCGATCCACGACGCCGCGTTCGACACGGGGCTGCTCACTGTCAACGGCGGCCTCCGCATCCACCGGGCCGCGCGGCTAAGCGGGGTCGCTGCTGATCCAGGCTATCTGCAGACGCCGACGCTGCGTGACTGCCTGCTCATCCCGGACGGACAACCCGGCCCGAAGGAGGCGTACCTGCGCTGGCACCAGCAGAACTGTTTTTTAAGATAACTGCATCATCTCCTCGCTTCCTCATCCTGCCGCCCTGCCGCCCCAGGCGTTATAACGGGGACAGGAGGGCAGTCCATGCTCCTGTTCCTGGTGGCCTGTGATGCGGAACCGGTGGAAAAGCAGGATGTGACGGTGATCCCCTATTATCACGACGATGTGGAACCGCAGCCGTTCGCCCTGTCCTTTGTGGGGACGATTGCCACCATTGCCGATGCCCCCCTCGGGTTGGACGAGACCTGGCGGGAAAGTCCGGTGAGCGGCTCCTTCACCTATGACCTGACGACAGATGATACATCTGGCGACATCGTGCGTGGTATCTATCGTCATTATCACAACGGTGCGTTTACACTCAACCTCGTTGAGCATACGGTGACCGGAACCAGCTCGCCCACTGTGGAGATCGAGAACCTGGATCCCGACACCTTCCGCTTTGAGGATCAGGGGATCAACGGCGCCTTTGGCGCCGAGTTTATGCAGTTGGATGGCATCGATCACCCCGATTTGACTTTGAGCTTCGCAGTCACCGACAACAGCGGCGCCGCCTTCCAGGACGACCAGCTCCCCGAAACCTTCCCCATGATGGACATCGCCGCCTACCCGCACACCTTTGCGATGCAAGACGATGCCGGAACGCTGCTGCTGCAGCTCACCGGGATGACACAGACCGTTCCTTAAAGTTGTCCGGCGTTATCCGATCCGGCCTGACTGGCGGAAGCGGAACACTTCGACACCCACCGCTTCACAGTCGGGGTAAACATCAGGCTTGCGGGTGGACACGCGCGCAGCTGTCACACCGGTGTGCTCCAGCAGGCGCATGAGGATGTCATCGCACAAGGTTTCCTGCAGGTTGATGTGGCCTTGCGCCACGCGGCCATACACCACGGTACGCACAAAGTCGTAGTCCACCACTTCGTCGATGCGGTCATTGCGCGGGTGCGTGCCCTCGAACGGGACGTACAAGTCCACATCGATGACGATGCGCTGCGCTGCCTGCAGCTCATGCGCATGAATGCCGATGTGCGCTTGTATGGTGAGGCCGCGCAAAAACAGGCGGCGGCAGTTCATTGAAAGTTGATCGTTCATGATTTGAAAGGTTCCAGGAATTTTGGCATTGATGGGGATGACAGGGGTGGGCTGTGAATGTTGGGATTCGCGATCCGGCTTGACTATCCTCACGATGGGCAGGCGGCCAGCGGGAACAGCGGCGCCGATCGGTGCTGGAGGCATGCTACAGTGCGCCCTGGAGACACGATATTGCTTTCTCTCGCGCTGTTGAACGCACCCGCTATCGCCGCCGAAGGCTCGTCCATCGTGTCAGCCCGCCCCTTCGGGCGGATCTTCTTCCGGCCTGAGCTCGGGCTCAACATGCACGACTTCGACTGGAACGCGAGAGACACCGACTTCATCTTCACGCTGCGCACGAACACCGGCATCGACGTGGAATTGCCGCGCGACATCCACGTCGTCACCGACCTGCAGTCCTACGGCACCTACGCGCTCAACGCGGGGCCGCTCGACCCGTCGATCAAGCTCTACCAGGGCTACATTGATTTCCTCGACATGGGCGACACCCCGCTGAATCTCCGGGTTGGCCGCTTCGAGGAGGAACCCTACGGCACGGGCATGGTCATATCGAACGACCGCTTCTACGACGGCTTCAGCCTGGAGGGTGTCCGGCTCCGGTACGACACAGAGCGTGTGAAGATCGATTTGATGTGGAGTCAGCTCTACGCCTTCGACACCACGGGCGGGGAGGATGCGGCGTTCTGGCGGAACCCGGTGCTCTTCGGCACGGACGGCGCCGTCCGGCTCCTTCCGGCGCTGTCGGTCGAGTCCTATGTCTGGTGGATGGTGGCCAGGCCCTTCATGGGCTGGAAGACGCAGACCGTCACCCTCGGGGCGCGCATGTACGGCCGGAGCGGCGGCCCCGTACCCATCGACTACAGCGTCGAGGGCAACTGGCAGACCGGCACGGGAAAGGGACTCGCCGATGAGCGCGACCGCGCCACGATCAGCGCATACGCCGTGGAGCCGCGCGTGGGCGCCGCCTTCGGGCCGGTTCACCTGGGGCTCGGATATTACCGCGCCAGCGGCGACGATGACATCTCGGACGGAGAGGTGAAGAGCTACAACACCATGTGGCAGAACCCGCACGGGCGCTTCGGCAACCTCGACCGGTACACGGGAAGCAACATCCAGGCCGGGATCCTGGCGGCAGAGATCAGGCTCGCACCGGGCGACCTCCCCTCCCGGCTCGGCGGGGACGCCTTCACCCTCTCAGTCCTCGAACCCGGCGACCCGAACGCCTCAGTCTTTCAGGACGGCACCGTCCCCGACGCAGGCGCCTCCCGCGCGCTCGGGTCGGGGGGCGATCTCTGGCTGGCCGTGCCGGTCACGCGGGAGGTGCGGTGGCGGATCGACTTCGCGGCGATGCAGCCGGGGGCGCTTGTGAAAGAGGCGGCGGGGACCGCCGACCTTCAGTTTCGCGGCTATACGATGATCGAGGCGGAGTTTTAGTACATCGGCGGACGTTGTTGCTGGCAATTCCTGAGCAGTCGATATACGATTCCCCCTCATCACGACAGGAGGCTGGTATTTCCTGCGTCGACATCACTGCCCTGCGCGGCCCCATCACCGTCACCGTCGTATACTTTATGCTCTGGTACGCCATGCTGTTCGGCCTCCAGACCCGCACCAAATACCGGCTGCTGCGCGAGTATGCCGCGCGCGATCAGGCCTTCGACCGCTACCGCTCGGGCGATCCTGAGATGCTCCGGGCCGACCGCGCGGTGCAGAACACGCTGGAGCAGATGGGGCCGTTTCTGGCGTCGATGTGGATGTATGCGCTCTTCATCTCGCCGGAGGGTGCCGCAGCCCTCGGCGGCGCCTACGTCGCGTTGCGCGCCGCCTATCCCTTCCTGCTCGGCGCGCGCATCGGGCAGGTGCAGCCGCGACGCGTCGCCTTTGTGACCTTCCCCTGCTATGGAATCATCGCCTGGATGCTCGGCAGCCTGGCGGTGAGGGCGTGGTGGTAGCGAGCCCGTGAACGCCGCCCCGGAGCGCCCCCACCGGCGGCTCCACAACCGCCTGATCCTCTGAGCCTCTGCGCGGCCCGCGCGTTGCCCTGTCGCGCTCCGAAACCCGGTGCGCGGCTCGCGCATTGCCCTGTCGCGCTCCGAAACCCGGTGCGCGGCTCGCGCGCTGCGCTGTCGCGCTCCGAAACCCGGTGCGCGGCTCGCGCATTGCCCTGTCGCGCTCCGAAACCCGGTGCGCGGCTCGCGCGCTGCGCTGTCGCGCTTCGATTGCACTGTCGCGCTTCGAAGCGCCGCGCCGGGGCTGTCGGAAACCTGACACCCCTGTCGGAAACCTGACATCCCTGTCGGATTTCCGACACCCCGGTTGACGCTGAAACGCCGATTGTTGCGGGCTCCCCTGCTGGCACAGGCGCTGCAATGTCCCTGTCGTCCGGGGACACCCTCCGGCGCTTCACAGACCACAAAGGAGGCTCCATGCTTACCCCCGACCGCATATCCCGCCCCACCCTGATCTCCACCACCCGCGCCCTGCTCCAGCGCGCCGACGAGGCCCGCGACATCCCGGCGCTGCGCCTCTGGCTGGAGGAGGTGGAGCTGGCGCTCGCACTGTTGGAGGATCGCCATGGCGCTGCCACGGTGGCAAAGGATCGGTTCGACGCACAGGTCGTCCTGGCGCTGGAGAGCGAGCGGACGCTGGATCGGCAGGTGATGGCGTTCTCTCAACGGCTGAAGGGCGAGCTGACGGGCGGCGATACCATCGCGGATGCGGCGATGCGGACGCTGTTCCCACACGGGGCGTCGACACTCACCAAGCTCAGCGGGCGGGTTCAGCTCACCGCCTATTCCGTGTTCCGCCTCCGCCTGGAGGCAATCCCGCTGCCTGCGGGCCTCGCCGCTGAACCGGCCCGCATCGCCGCCGGGATCGACAGCTTCACGGCGGTTCTGCTCGCCAAGGAGCAGCTCCAGCGCCAGTGGAAGTCGGCGGCGCGCGAGGCGGTGGCGGCGGTGACGGCGCTGCGCTGGAGCCTGAGACGGCTGGAGAACATCGCGGAGGTCTACCTGAGCGACGACGTGATGGCGGTCTGGTCGGAGCCGGTGCGCGCCATGAGCCGCCGGACGGCCCCCCCGGTGACGCCGCCTGCAGAGTGACCGCTCACTCCGATCTGGCGAGCCGGAAGCCGAGATTATAATATCGGTACCCCGGCTCGCGCCTGTCGCGGTTTGAGACGCGCTGATACACCGGGTCGTAGTTCCACCCCCCGCCCCGGCGCACCCGGTCGCCGTCGGGGCTGTCATTCACATAATCGGTGGTGTCGCCGGGATAGTCGCCGGATCGATCCTGCACCCACTCCCAGACGTTGCCGCTCATGTCATAGAGCCCGCAGGCGTTCGGCGCCTTCGCGCCCGCCGGGTGCGTCTCACGCCCGCTGTTCGCGGCGTACCAGGCGACCGCATCGACGTCATCTGCCCCCGCATACAGGAAATCCTCTCCGCAGCGGGCGGCGTACTCCCACTCGGCCTCGGTCGGCAGGCGGTATCCGCCGCAGAGGTACGGGAAGGTCGTGTCTTCACACTCCACGTCCGGCCCTGAGCCGCTGCAGGCGTAGCAGCCCTCCAGCCCGGCGAGCGCCGACAGGCTGTTGGCGAACGAGGCGGCCTCATGCCATGTCACCTGCTCTGCCGGGCAGTCCGGGCAGCCGGCGAAGGCGGACGGCTGATACCCCGCCGTCTCCTCAAACATCTCCTGGGTGACCTCGACGCGCATCAGGCGGAGGTCGCGAGTCAGCGTCACATCGTGTACGACCTCGTCCGGCTGGCAGTCCGACTGTCCCGGCGTGCATCCCATCGCGAACGTACCGCCCGGGATCAGCGCCATCGCCGCCTCCGCCGCCGCGACCCGCGCATCGGAGAGATCGGGGAGCACGCCGGTCTCTGCGCCGGTCTCTGCGCCGGTCTCTGCGCCGGTCTCGACAGCGGCGGAGTCCTGCGGGGAGATCCCGTCCGGCTTCCCGCCGCCCTCCATCAACCGGCAGGCGAGCATCGCTGTCAGCATGTCTGCCTCCTTCCGCTCAGGGCTTGTACGCTCCCCCCTTCAACAGATCCTCTGCGATCCCCGCCTTCCCGAGCCGCAGCGTGTGGTCGAGGTTCACGCACTGCCGCAGCGCCTCCTGGAGGGCGTCCTCGACGCGGAAGTAGCTGGTCTTGGTCAGCAGCGCCATCGCCACATCCCAGACCCGATCATCAATGTCTCGCATACGCTTACCATCTTCCGTCCCCATCATGGCTCCAGCCTTCAGCGCAGATCGGGATAGATCCTGTAAAGACGATCCTTGTATAGCCGTTCCCATGGGTTCCTGCCCATCAAGCTGCGCCCGGATGGAGGCTGAGCATGGGGATGTGCCGGACGGATCGGGAGTCGGATAGAGGGGCGGCGCGCAACCACGCGCAGCACACCACGGGGATCGGATGTCATTGAAGATGGAGGATCTCGTCGTCGGCAACGGCGATGAGGCGAAGGACGGCAGCAGCGTCACGGTGCATTACACGGGCTGGCTGACGGACGGGAAGAAGTTCGACTCCTCGGTCGACCGGGGGGAGCCGTTCCAGTTCCGGATCGGCAAGCGCATGGTGATCCGTGGCTGGGAGCTGGGGATCAAGGGCATGCGGGTCGGCGGCAAGCGGAAGCTCACCATCCCCTCCGATCTTGCCTACGGCACCGCCGGGTATCCGGGGCTGATCCCGCCGAAGGCGACGCTGATCTTCGATGTGGAGCTGCTCAAGGTCGGGTGATCCCGTCGATCCGGGCGCCCGGGACGGTGGTACAATCGGGGGATGCTGCTGCTGCTCATCGCCTGCGCCCCCTCCCCTGCCCTCTCCGCGCCGGAGCCTGCGGTCGTCGGCGCCGCGACTGCCCGCGAGGTCAGCATCTCGGCCACCGCCCGCCTCAACGTGGCGCCGGACGAGGCGCTGATCGATCTGGACTTCGCCGCGACCGCCGCCGGGATGCGCCGGGCGCACGACGCATCGAAGCAGGCCACCGACACGTTCACCGCCGCGATCCGCGCGCTCGATCTGCCTGAGAAGTCTCTGGAATTGGGCGGGACGACCGACACAGCGAACCGGCGCTGGGACGGCTCTGAGCGGATCATCAGCTACAGCAGCACCACCGCCCTCGCCGTCCACCTCGCCGACTTCGAGCGGGTGGCGGAGGTGGTGGATCTGGCGGTGGGGAGCGGCGCGACGGACATCCGGGTGAGCTACCGCTCGACAAACTTGCCGGAGCGCAAGAAGGAGGCGCGGGAGATGGCGATCTCGGCGGCGAAGGCGAAGGCGGAGCAGCTCGCGGTGGGGATGGGCGCGCGGCTGGGGCCGGTGCTGCGGATCTCGGAGGACAACAACACGGGCCGGTACGGGATGTACTCCGGCGCGGGGAACGCTGTCCAGAACGAGGCGCGGGACGAACCGGCGGAGGGCGGCCCTGCTGCGCCCGGAACGGTGCCGCTGGAGCTGACGATCCAGGCAGTCCTTGCGCTGGAGTGAGCGATCCGGATATGTTCCCCGCGCTCCCCATGAGGAACCCATGCGCCCCTTCCCCCTGTCGCCCCGCCTGCTGATCGCCTGCCTGACCGCCTGCCTTGCCGCCTGCAGCGGCGAAAAGGAGTCCGCCGGGGACAGCGCCGGGGACAGCGCCTGCGACCCGGATCGCTACGCCACGACGGAGCCGGAGGGGATGCCGGGCTGGACGCCTGCGGCGGGCTGCGAGGTGCTGTGCGAGGAGGTGGACGCGGAGGGGCGCGCCTACAGCGGCTGCTTCCTCACCGGGGATCAGCTCCCCATCTGCGAGTACGGCGAGCCGTGCCCGTGATGATCGCTGCGGCTACAGGTCGTCGCGCCCGATCACGTCGCCGCCCGCTCCGACGGAGGCAGGCAGGGTGGAGCGGGGGACGGGGGTGTCGAAGGCGGCGCCGCTGAGGGCGTCGAGGGAGGTGATGGCGCCGCCCTCGACGGTGAGGCGGAGGACGCTGCGGGCGGAGGTGGCGTCATCGCCGATGAGGGCGCGGGGGCTGTCACCGAGGCATGCGGTGCCGACGAGGCGGAGATCGCCGCGCCGCCCCGGGTAGTAGGCATGGTGGTGGCCGCTGATGAAGGCGGTGACCCGGTGATCGGCGAGCATGGCCTCCAGGTCGGCGTCGAACAGCGCCTCGGACTCGCGGCCCTGGGCGAAGGGGTAGAGCGGGACGTGTCCGAAGACGATGCGGGCGGAGGCGGGGGTGTCGAGGATCTGATCGAGCCACGCGACCTGCTCGGCGCCGAGATCGCCGACGATGGTGTCGTCGAGGCCGACCAGCAGCACGTCGCCCCACAGGAAGGCGTAGCGGAAGGGCCAGCCCTGGTCGTCCACGATGCGGATCTGGGAGAAGGGATCGAGGCGGCGGCCCTCCCAGGCGTCGGCGTAGGCGTCGCGCTCGGCGGCGTAGCCGGAGTAGCCGGAGGCGTCGTGGTTCCCCGGCGTGACAGCGAACGGCAGCCCGGCCCCCTCCAGCCGATCCGAGACCGCCGCATGGAACGCCGCCCACATCCCGGCATAGTCCAGCCCCGCCTGCTGCCCGGCCACCATGTCACCGGTCGAGATCACCAGATCGGGCGGATCGGCAAGGATCGCGTCCACCGCGTCATGCACCTCATCCCGGTAGCTGGTCGAGCCGTACGACCCGTTCAGATCCGAGATCACCGCGATCCGCAGCGGCTCCGACAACCCGCCGCTGTCACCGCCCCCGCTGTCAGCATCGGCATCCGCATCCCCGTCCGCATCGGCATCCGCATCGGCATCCACATCCCCGTCCGCATCCGCCTCCCCATCCCCCCCCGGCCCCCCGGTCTCCGCCAACCCATACCGCACCTCCGGCCCCCCGCACCCCGCGAGCCCCACCCACACCATCCCCGCCATCCCCATCACCCACCCTCCCGCCCGCGCCACCCTCATCGCCCCTCCCGCGCCAACGACCGCATCCGTCCGATATATCTATCATGACAGGGCCTCCCAAACCTTCACCTCGCCCTCGACGCCTTTGAGGCGGTGCGTCCCCCGGGGCTGGAGGTCGAAGGGCTGCCTGAGGCAGGCGCGGGTGGCCTCTGTCAGCAGGATGCGGCTCCCGAGCGTCCGGGTGAGCGCCTCGACCCGCGCGGCGATATTGACCGGCTCTCCGATGACGGTGTACTCCATGCGCGAAGCGGCCCCGACCGGCCCGGCGATGACGGAGCCGGTGTTGATCCCGATGCCGAAGCCGAGCTCGCAGCCGAAGCGCACCTGGAGGGTGCGGTTGAGCGGCCCGGCGGCCTGGATCATGCGGACAGCGGCGCGGACGGCGGCGTCGGGGTGATCGGGCTGGTCGTGGGGGGCGCCGAAGACGGCGACCATCGCGTCCCCGAGGAACTTGTTGACCACGCCGCCCTCGGCCTCGATGGCGGCGATCATGCTGGAGAGCCAGAGGTTGAGCAGCTCGACGAGCCGGTGGGGTTCGGTGCGGGCGGTGAGCGGGGTGAAGCCCTGGATATCGACGAACAGGACGGTGACCTCCCGGCGCTCGCCCTCGGCGCGGAGGCGACCGGCGAGGGCGGCCTCGGCGACGACGGGGGTGACGAAGCGCCCGAAGGTCTGGCGGACGCGCTCCAGCTCCTGCGCGCTCTGGAGCAGCTGGCGCAGGCGGAGGTCGCGGGCGCGGTACCAGAGGATGATCGCGATGATCAGCGACATCAGCCCGCCGAGGCGCACGCTGTCGCGCTCCCACCAGCGGGGCGGCAGGGTGAAGCGGATCCCGGCGGGGGCTGACCACGGCCCGCCGGCGACGCGGGCCTGCACTTCGGCGGTGTGGGCGCCGGGTTCGAGGCCGGGGAGGTGGACGCCGTCCTCGCGCTGGGGCTCGGACCACAGGCTGTCATCGATCCGGAGGCGGTAGCGCACCTGGGCGGGATCGCCCATCCAGCCGGTGCCGAAGCGGAGGCGGAGGAAGTCGTCCTCCGGGCCGAGCAGCGAAGGGTCGACGAGCTGGCCGCGCAATTCCAGACCCCGGATGATCGCCTCCGGCACCTCCGGCTCCCGCTCCAGCACGGAGGGCCGGATCCAGAGCAGCCCGTCGGCCACCCCTGCCGCGACCCAGCCGCCGAACACCGCGAGGGTGGCGCCCGCGCCGAAGTTGACGCCGGGCAGCCCCTCCCCGGCGTCGAAGGCGGCCCAGCCGGGCGCGAGGCGGAGCAGGCGGCGGGAGGTGCTGACCCAGATCTGCGAGCCGTTGGGGGCGGCGGAGATCGCGCGGGGCAATTCATCGGGCTCCATTTCAAAGATGCGCGCCCACTGCTCCCCGTCCCAGCGCATGACGCTGTCTTCGCACAGGACGTAGCTCCCGGCCATCCGCGCGCTGCCGACGCCTTCGCAGGGGGCGGGGCCGCGATCCACGATCCGGCTCCCGCCCGGCGCGCCTTCATCGGGCTCGACGCTCCACCAGCGCCGGATGCCGAGGATCCGCAGGGCGCCGGCGGCGTCGGCGGCCATCGACATGTCCACGGTGTCCGGCGGGAGCGGGATCGCGGGGCCGCCGGGGTGGAACAGCCCGTCCGGCCCGGCGGCCCACACCGTCCCGTCCGGCAGCACCTCCAGCCCCATCAGCGGATCGCGGTCATCCACGCGGACATAGGCGGCGGCGCCGGGGGCCAGCCGCCAGATCCCGGAGGGCGCCCCGGCCCAGAAGCTGCCGTCCGGGCTGTAGCGGAGCCGCCGGTGATCCCCGCCGGTCGGCTCCGGCATCCGGCGCCGCCGCATGTCCGGCCCGATCCGCCACGCGCCCTCCCAGCCCGCCACGGTGAGCCACGGCCCCGCCCGGCCCGGCGCGCCCGCCGCCTGCACATCGGAGACCGGGGCGATCGCCAGATCCGGCCCGCGCCAGAGGCGGATGTCCGGATCGGCCACCCGCACCAGCCCGCCGCGCCACACCGCCACCCAGAGCAGCCCGTCCCGATCCACCGCCACCCCGCGCACGATCTGGCCGGGGAGGCCATTCTTATCGGTGAGGGACTCCCAGCCGCCCTCCCGATCCGCGATCCGCACCCCCGACCCGCACCCCAGCACGCGCCGCCCGTCCGGCAGCCGCGCCATCGCGGTGACGAAGCAGGCCGCCCCCTCCGCGAGCGGCGCCCCCGGGATGTCGAACACCCCGTCCTCCTGCCCGACCAGCACCCCCTCCGGCTCCGCTGCCAGCACCCGCACCGCGCCGTCCCGGACGCGCCGCACATTGCCGTCCTCCACCCGGTACAGCCCCTCCTTCGTCCCGACCCACGCCCCGTTCGCGTCGGCCAGCACCGCGCGCGGCTCCCAACCCTCCTTCCGCACGACCGCGATCACCCGCCCCTGATCCGGGCCCTCGCCGCGCAGCCGCCACAGCCCGCTCTCTGCGGCGAGCCACAGATCGCCCTCCGGCCCCCGGGACATCCCGGCCACCACCCCCTTCTGCGGCCCGATCTCCGCCACCTTCACCAGCCGCCCCGCCTCCATCCGGAGCAGCCACTCCCCGGAGAACGCCCACAGGGTGTCGTCCGCCTTGCCCTGCGCGCCGTAGACCGCGAGCGCCAGCACCGGCTGGCGGGCCGTTCCCTCCGGGCGCTGGATCTCGATGAAGTGCTGCCCGTCGAAGTGGTACAGCCCGTCCCCTGTACCGAGGTACAGCCCGCCCGGCCCGTCCGGCGGCCCGGCGGCCACCGCGTACAGCGTGCTGGCGTTGAGCCCGTCAGCCGCGCCGAAGCTGCGGGTGATGAATTCTCCAGGCGGCTGCGCGGCCTGCGCCGGGGCAAGCGTCATCACGTCCGCCACCAGCCAAACCGGACTCAACCAGAACGACAACATCCTGCACCGCTGAGGCAGGAATGTATCTCCTGTGCTGTATACTGTCCCCCGATGTCTCCTCTCCGCGCGCTGCTCCCTGTCCTCTGCGCCCTGCCGGTCTGCGCCCTGACAGGCTGCGGCCCGGGCGCTGACGCCCCCTCGCTGCTCTCCGTCTCGCAGATCGACCCGCTCATCGCCACCGGCGGCCCCGGCTACCGCGTCGGCGCCTCCACGCCTGCCGCCACCCTCCCCTTCGGGATGGTCAAGATCGGCCCTGACACCTCCGACGACGGGGGCGCGATCTCCGCCTACCACTGCAGCGGCTACTACTACGACGACAACGAGATCATCGGCCTCTCCCACTTCCACCTCCACGGCACCGGCGTCCCCGACTACGGCAACGTCCTCGTCGCCCCCGTCGACGGCTTCACCCCCGACCGCATCCACCCGGACGGCCACCGGCAGACCTTCTCCCACGACAACGAGGAGGCGTCCCCCGGCTGGTACGCGGTCACCCTCGACAACGGCATCCGCGCCGAATTGTCCGCCACCCGCCACGCCGCCCACCACCGCTACGCCTGGCCTGAGGGACAGGACCCGGTGCTGCTGCTCGATCTGGGCTGGGTGCTGTTCGGGAACGCGCTCGGCGGCGAGGTCTCCTTCGATCCTGAGACCGGCGCGCTGGAGGGCTGGACATGGACGCAGGGCTCGTTCACCGGCGGCGGGCTGAAGATCTTCTTCTACGGCGTCCTCGACGGGGGCGCCTCCGCCTGGGGGACCTGGAGCGACGGGGCGATCTCGGCGGAGCAGACCGGCCCCGGCGCCGCCTCCGGGATCTCCGTCGGGGCGTGGTTCCGCCCGCGCCAGCAGCCCGCCACCCTGCGGCTCGCCCTGTCGCGCACCGGGATCGAGGGCGCCCGCCGCAACCTCAACGCGGAATTGCCCGTGCAGGACATCGGGACCACCCGCGCCGCCGCAGAGGCCGCGTGGACAGAGGCGCTCAGCCCCGTCCGCTTTCACGCCGGCGAAGGCAGTACTTCAGAGCAGGAGACCATCTTCTGGACCGCCCTCTACCACGCGCTCCAGATGCCGACGGAATTGGGCGACGTGGACGGGCAGTACCGGGGGTTCGACGATCAGATCCACCCCGCCTGGGACTTTGTGTATCACTCGGACATGTCGCTCTGGGACACGTACCGCACCGCGCACCCGCTCTACAACCTGATCTACCCCGACAAGGCGCGCGACTTCGCCGCCTCGCTGGTGCGGATGGCCGAGCAGGGCGGCGCCTTCCCCCGCTGGCCCGCCGCCGCCGGGGAGGGCGGCAGCATGCTGGGGGCGCCCGCCGACATCGTGCTGGCCGAGACCTGGATCAAGGGCATCCGGGGCTGGGGCGTGGAGTCGGCGTGGCCCCGGATGGTGGATCAGGCGCGCGGGGCGCGGGAGTTCCCCTACAACGCCCGCCCCGGCCTGCCCTGGATCGACCGCTACGGGTGGATCCCCGCCGATCTCTACGGCGGGAGCGTCGCGTGGCTGATGGAGATGGCCTGGGCGGACGCCGCGCTCGGCAACATGGCCGCCGACCTCGGCGCGCACGAGGACGCCGCCTTCTTCGCCCACCGCGCCGCCGCCTGGAAGAACGTCTACGACCCGGCGGTCGGCTTCTTCCACGCCCGGCTCTCCGACGGCAGCTTCAGCCCCGACTTCACCGAATTGGCGTGGCTCCCCGAGTACACCGAGGGCGACGCCTGGCAGTACCTCTGGCTCGCGCCCCACGACCCTGAGGGGCTGGCGGAGGTGCTGGGCGGGCGGACAGCGGCGCTGGAGCGGCTGGAGTTCTTCTTCCAGGGGCTCGTCGATGAGGGCGTCCTCGCCTTCCCGCAGGCGTATTACTGGCACGGCAACGAGCCCGACATCCACGCAGCTTACCTGTTCGCCCTCTGGGGCGACCCCGACAGCACGATCCGCTGGGTGCGCTGGATCCAGCAGAACCTCTACCACGCCGCCCCGGACGGGCTGGCCGGGAACGATGACGGCGGCACGCTCTCCGCCTGGTACATCTTCTCGGCGATGGGCCTGTTCCCCATCGCCGGGACGGATCGCTATGTTGTCAGCATGCCGCTGTTCGCGCAGATGGACATCGACCTGCCCGGCGGCACCTTCACCGTCCGGCGCGAGGGCCCCGCTGATGCGACGCACTTCCTCCGCGCCGAGCTGGACGGCGAGACCATCGACGGGCCGACCCTCCGCCACAGCCAGCTCCGGGGAGAGCTGGTGGTCTACGTCGAGTAGGAGCCGCGAGTAAAAGTTTACGATCTCTTCACCGGCGCTGGCAGGACTGTCCGGGGCAGGTCAAACTGGTGGCATGCTGCATCTCATCCTTGCCGCAGAATTGTCGCTCTCCGGGTGCCATGCCCCGGACGCGGACAGCCGCACCGGAGAGGAAGCGCGCGCGCCTGACAGCGGCCACACCGGCGGGGACAGCCGCACCGGCAGAGACACGGGGCGCGCCGACAGCACCCCTGACACCGGCGCCGGCAGAGACACGGGGCGCGCCGGCAGAGACACGGGGCGCACCGACACCGGCACCGCGCCGGTGGAGCCGGTGGTGATCATCGGCGCGGGGATCGCCGGGCTGGCGGCGGCGATGGATCTGGCGCCCTGCACGATCCTGGAGGCGGGGACGGCGGCGGGCGGGCGGTACCTGTGGGCGGGCGGGCAGATGTTCTTCACCGGGACGGAGGAGGAGCAGGCCGCCGGGGAGACTGAGACGGCGGCGGAGGTGCTGAGCGGCTGGAGCGTGCGGACGGGCGGCGCCGGCACCGGGGCGACCGCAGACTTCCTGCAGGCCAGCGACGGCGTACACGACCGGCTGACCGGGCTGGGGCTGCAGTTCCAGTACCTCGGCGACCACCTCCACACGGCGGCGGGCGGGGCGGAGGTGGTGGCGCGGCTGCTGGCGGCGCTCCCGGCGGACGCAGAATTGCGGCTGGAGACCCCGGCGCTCGATCTGGAGATCACCGGCGGGCGGGTGACCGGGGTGGTGACGGCGGACGGCACGATCCCGGCCAACACCGTGATCATCGCCACCGGGGGCTTCGTCGGCCGGTTCGATCTGCTCCACGGGATCTACGGGCTGCCGGAGGGGGTGATGTACCGGGACACCCACGGAGCCGGCGGCTTCCACATCGACATGGCGCAGCAACACGGCCTCCAGGCCGCCGCGCTCGACGCCGTCGGCCACTACCGCCGCATCATCGGCTCGACCGCCCTCCCCGTCCCGACCCCGGTCGGCACCCTGAGCGATCCGCGCTGGGTCGCCATCGACGCCACAGGGCGGCGCTTCGCCGATGAGACGGCGGGCGGCACGCTCGGCCTGCACGGCGCGATCTCGCAGCGCAGCGATGTCTGGGCGATCAGCACGCAGGAATTGCTCTCCGGGGTCCTCTCCGCCGATCAGCTCGCCGCGCTCGCCGCCTCCCCTTCGTACTTCCAGTGCTTCTCCTCCCGCGAGGCGGTCGCTGCCGGGCTGGGGGTGGACGCGGCGGGCCTCGCCGCCACCTGGGAGGAGGTCGCGGCGCTCCGCCTCGGCGGCGACCCCGACCCCTTCGGCCGCCAGCCGGGGACGCTGCCCGATCTCGCCGGGACGCCCTGCGCCTTCCAGATCGGCTACGAGGCGTCCAAGAACTTCGGCGGGCTGCTGGTGGACAGCGAGGGCGCGGTTCCCGGCGTCGGCGGGCTGTACGCCGTCGGGGAGGCGGCGGGGATGGGCCAGCCGGGGATGGGCGGCCTCTGGGGCTTCGACGGATCCAGCGCCGCGATCCTCTGGAGCGGGTGGCGGACAGCGGCGGCGATCCAGAACCGCCGCTGATCCTGTCCCGGCCCTCCCGGCCCTCCCGGCTCAGCAGCCGCTGTCGGTGCCGCTGACGGTCGCGGCGCCGAGGAGGGTGACGATGCGGCTCAGCAGCGCCGAGACGCTGCT
>JBEIQZ010000114.1:0-12960 GCA_040376255.1 Alphaproteobacteria bacterium | reverse complement strand
TCCAGACCGGGATCTTCGCCGGGGTCTGCGAAGCCTCTGGGCTGGCCTGGTACCAGGATCACTGGATCGTGGCCGACAACGAGATCAAGGATCGGCTGTTCCGCTACGACGCGCAGATGCAGCCCGCCGGGACGCTGATGCTGGAGGTGCCGGTGGACGACATCGAGGCGCTCGCGACGGAGGGGGGCGCGCTGTGGGTGATCGGATCGCACAGCCGGAAGAAGAGCGGCGAGGCCGCCCCGGAGCGGGCGCGCGTGCTGAAGATCGGGGCGGGACTCCAGCCGCCGCCGCCGCTGTCCGGGATCAACGCCGGGGGCAGCGGCGACAGCGGGATCAACATCGAGGGCGCGGCGCTGCGAGACGGGCAGCTCTGGCTGGGGCTGCGCGCGCCGGCCGCCGGGCTGGTCGGGCCGGACGGGGCGATCCGGGCGCTCGGGCAGGCGGGATCGGTGCGGGATCTGATCTGGACGGATCGGTGGGTGGCGATCCTGTCGCCGGAGCCGGTCGGGGAGGAGAAGCAGAAGCAGCCGTCTGTGCTGTGGGCCGAGGGGACGGGGGCGCTGGCGGCGCTCTCAGCGGACGCCGAGGGGCTGGCGGCGGCGCCGGGGGGCGGCTTCCTCGTCGTGGAGGACGGCGGCTGGGAGAAGGACATGTCGGGGTGTAAAAACCCGGCGCGCTGGAGCCTGTACCGGTAGCCGCCCGAAGAGGCTCAGCCCCGGCGGTGGTTGCCCTGGAGCCGCAGGTACTTGGCGGCGAGCGACCGGTTGAACGCCGCGCTCTCCTCCGGCAGCTCCTTCACGACCTTCCCCGGCATCCCCAGCACCAGCGAGCGGGGCGGCACCACCGTCCCCGCCGGGACCACCGCGCCCGCCCCGATGATCGATCCCGCGCCGATCTGCGCGCCGTCCAGCACCGTCGCCTGGATGCCGATCAGGCAGCCATCCCCGATGGTGCAGCCGTGCAGCACCGCGCGGTGGCCGACGACGACGTCCTCCCCGATGATCACGGGGTCGTTGTCGCCGAGGTGGATCACCGTCCCGTCCTGGATGTTGCTGCGCGCCCCCACCTCGATCCGGCTCAGGTCGGCCCGCAGGACGCAGCCGAACCACACGCTGGCCCCCTCCGCCAGCCGCACGTCCCCGATCAGCGCCGCGCCGGGGGCGACGAACACCTCCGCCGCGACGGTCGGCACGTGGCCGAGGTAGCGCGCCCAGATCGCGCCGGGGAACCGCGCCCGGAGCGCGACGAGCCGCGCCTCCAGGTCTGCCAGGTCAGGCGGCGGGGCGGTGACGGGGATCACAGTGTCGGTGACGGTCCGGATGGCCATGCGCGCTCCAGCGGGTCGCAGGATGTATCCGATCTGGCCGAGTCCCCGCTATCCGGGGCGCGGGCGCAGATCAGGCGTAGAGCGCGGCCCCTTAGCATGGTACACCTGCAGGGTACAGATACGGGTCCACCATGTATTCCGGTCGCATCCCCCGCTTCAGCCCCAGCTTCTCCCCCAGGGAGGCGCTGATCGCGCTCCGCCAGGCCGCGCTCCAGCCGATCCGGCCCGCCGACGACGCCGGGGCGGTCCACGCCTTCGAGGAGAAATTCGCCGCCTTCATCGGATCGGCGCACGCGGTGATGGTGCCGTCGGCGCGCTACGGCTTCTATCTGCTGCTGGAGGCGCTGGGGATCGGGGCGGGCGACGAGGTGATCTTCCCGGCGCTGACCTACTTCGCGATCCCGTCCATCGGGCTGGTGCGCGGGATCAGGCCGGTGTTCGCCGATGTGGGGCTGCACAGCCATGTCATCGATCCGGCGGCCTTCGAGGCGGCGATCACGCCGCGCACGCGGGCGGTGGTGCCGACGCACCTCTACGGGACGCCCTGCGACATGGACGCGATCCGCGCCATCGCGGCGAAGCACGGCGTCAAGGTGATCGAGGACTGCGCGCAGAGCACGGGCGCGCGCTACCGGGGCCGCCGGGCGGGGTCGCTGGGCGACGCTGCCTACTACACGTTCGGCCTGACCAAGAACATCACAACGCTGAGCGGGGCGATGATCACCACCGACGACGCGGCGGTGGCCGATCAGGTGCGCCGCACCGTCGAGGCGACGGCGTTCGCGGATATGCAGCGCAATTACAAAGAAGCGATGGTCGGGACGGCGATGATGTTCGCCACCCACCCGTACATCTACCCCTGGACGCTGCACCCGGTGATCCGCCTCGGCAACCGGATGGGGAAGGACCCGATCCACGAGCCGTTCGGAGAGCCGGAGGTGCGCTATGAAGCGCTCCCCGCCAGCTTCCAGCGCAGCCGCCCGCGCGCGATCCAGGCGCTCACCGGCGCCTGCCAGCTCGACCGGATCGAGGCGCTCAACGGCGCGCGCATCCGGAACGGGCGCTGGCTCGACGAGCACCTCAAGGACATCGGCGGCGGGACGGGCCTGCCGGAATACCCCGACGGCGCCGAGCCGATCTACATGAGCTTCGTCATCCACCACCCGCAGCGCGACCGGCTGATGTCGGCGCTCCGGCGGCGCGGGGTGGACACGACCACCGGCTACATGAACGACTGCTCCGATCACCCGCTGTTCCCCGAGCACCGCGACCCGAAGCCCAACGCCGCGCGCATAAAGGCCGAGCAGCTCCACCTGCCCGTCCACCCCCGGATGGAGGAGCGCGACCTGAAGCACCTCGCGGAGTCGCTGCGATCGGCCCTCCGGGAGATCGCGTGATGCGACGATGATTCCCCGCATGATCCCCGCATGAGCCCCGCATGAGCCCCGCATGAGCCTCCTGAAGCTGGCCGTCGGGACGGCGCGCTACCGGCTGACCGGCTGGCGGGCGCCGCTGCATGCCTGCTGGGTGGCGACGCGGCGCTGCGACGCGCTCTGCGGCTACTGCGCGATGCCGCTCCAGACGGGCCACCGCCCCCACCCTGCGCCTGCGACCCTGTATGAGCAGGAGATGAGCACGGAGGAGGCCGCCGACATGCTCGACCAGCTCGCCGCGCGGGGCTGCAGCCGCCTCGACATCACCGGCGGCGAGCCGCTGGTGCGGGCCGACATGGGGGCGCTGCTGGGGCGGGCGCAGGCGCACGGGATGGAGGTGCGGCTGGAGACGGACGGCAGCCGGCTCCCGGCGTTTCTGGAGGCGGGCCACCGCCCGGCGGGGGTGGTGCTGCCGCTGGAGGGCGGGCGGGCGATCCACGACCGGCTGCGCGAGCCGGGGTCGTTCGTGACGGTGCAGCGGGCGCTCGCGGCGGCGCGGGCGGCGGGCGTCCCGGCGCGGGCGCGGACGGTGCTGACGGCGCTGAACCTCGACCAGATCGGGCCGGTGCTGCAGATGGCCGAGGAGGGCGGCTTCCAGGTGTCGTTCCAGCTCTACCACCGGGAGGGCGCGCCCTCCGGGCGGGAGGGCGCGAGGCTCACCCCGGAGGCGCCGCAGATCCAGCGGGCGCTGCGCGAGGTGCTGGAGGCGAAGCTGGCGGGGCGGCCGGTGGGGATGCAGGAGAAGACGCTCCGCTACCTGCTCACCTGGGGCGACTACCGCAAGCCGATGCAGGAGGAGGTCCACGAGGATCTCCACTGCCTCGCGGGCTACCTGTACTGCGCCATCGACGCCGACGGCACCGTCTACCCGTGCAGCCTGCGGGTCGGGGCGAAGGATCTGGAGCGCCGCAACATCCGGGAGGTCGGTCTGGAGGCCGCCTTCGATGTCCTGCGCCGCAACACCTGCCGCGCCTGCACTGAGAGCGCGCTCAGCGAGCGCAATTACCTGTACAATCTGAACCTGCCCGCCCTGTTCGAGTACGCCACAGCGAATCTGCCCCAGCAGAGAACGCCCCGGAGCCAGCCATGATCCTCAACCCGCGCGGCTACACCCGCATCGCAGAGGCGTTCGTCAGCCGGAGAGTCCCGGTCTACGCGCACTTCGGCATCACGCACCGCTGCAACCTCACCTGCAAGATGTGCGGCATCTGGCGCTACGGAAACAAGAAGGAGGAATTGTCCGTCCAGGAGATCCAGCAGATGGCGGCGAAGATGGCGCGGCTGGGCGTCGTCCAGGTCTCCATCGGCGGCGGCGAACCTTTTTCGAGCGAGGTCCTGGAGGACGCCGCAAAAGCCTTCGTCGATGCGGGCCTCAACGTCCGCGTGCTGACCAACGGCGTCGGCGTGCCGGAGGAGCGCATCCGGCGCTGCGTCGAGTACGGCGTGAAAAACTTCTCCATCTCGCTCGACTCGCTCTACCCGGCGCGGTTCGACTACATCTGCGAGCGCGAGGGCTCCTGGGAGCAGGCCGTCCGCACGATGACGCTGATCGGCCAATTGCTGAAGGAGAACCCGCGCGGCGGGGGCGGGCTGCCCTCCATCAACTGCGTGGTGTCGAACCTCAACCTCGAAGAATTGCCCGACATGGTGCGCTTCGGCGAGGCCATCGGCTTCCACGTCAGCTTCCTGCCGGTCGAGCTGCTGGCCGACGAGAAGGCCGGGGCGCGCAACTGGGAGGCCCGGTTCATCCGCTACCGCCCCGAGATGGGCCTGAACACCGGCGAGGCCCACAGCAACGACGGGGCCGCCGCCGTCCGCGCCCGCATCGACGGCGCCTACGACGCGCTCATCAAGATGAAGAAGGCGGGCGGCGCCATCCTCAACAGCACCCCCTACCTCGACGCCAGCCGCATGTACCTGAAGACCGGGCGCTTCCCCGCCGAGGGCTGCGACGCGGGCCGCCTCTACTTCAGCATCGCCCCCAGCGGCCAGTTCACGATCTGCCACCGCACCCAGCAGCAGCACCTCCACTTCCTCGATCCGGAATTCGAAGCCTACTTCCAGTCCCCCGAGTACGAGCACCACCGCAAGCTGGAGGCCGCCGGCTGCGAGGGCTGCATGCGCGCCTGCTGGATCGACACGAGCTTCATGTTCCGCACGCTCGAAGGCTTCTTCGAGACGGCGAAGATGACAGCGCTCCCGAAGCGCATGAAGACGATGACCTGGGAGGAGGCGCGGCGCTGGGCGAAGCACGAGCCGATCAACATCGTGCCGGGCAACAGTGTGTCGGGCAGCAGCGTGCCGGGCGCGGAGGGGGCAGCAGCAGAGGCGAAGTGATTCGGGAACGCTGAAAGCAGCCCCGTATCAGCCCTGCTCCTGCTCCTCCGGCGGCTCCTCCGGCTGTCCCTCCGGCTTCGGCCTGCGCGGCGCCACCACGTCCAGCACGCGCTCTGTCACCTTGAGGAGCCCGCCGCCCATGCTGCGGACGCCGACCGAGAGCGGCGACCAGCCCTCCGGCACCTCGACTGGATCGTTCAGGTGGGCCTGCGCCTCGCGGGCGACCCCGGCGGGATCGGCGGGGTGGTGCTTCATCGCCTCGCCGGTGGCGTGGAGCAGCCGACCGAGCGCGTCCCCGGCCTCCCCGATGGCCTGATCGATCTCCGGGGAGATGGCGGGGGTCTCCGGCATCGTGTCGCGGCGGACGGCGCGGGGGCCGAGGAGGCGGGCGGCGATGCCGGTGGCCATGCGGCTGAGCGCCTCGGCGCCGGCGCTGAATTCGGATCGGCCAGGATCTGCCCCCTCCCCGGCGTCGCCGTCCTCTCTGCGCCTGCCGCTCACGCGCCCGCCTGTTTTGCAGCCTGCGCGTCCGCTTCGGCGAACCGGAGCATCGTCGCGTCGTAGTAGTCGATGACCTGGCGCACCCATGCGCGCTTCTCGACGTAGCTCCCATGAAAAAAGCTGCGCTTGAAGCCGTGGATCAGAATATTCCGCAGCTCGCGGTGCTGGACGCCGAGGTGCTCGACGGCGATGCCGATCTCGCGGGTGACGGTGGTGTCGGAGACGAGCCGGTTGTCGGTGCAGAGGGTGACGGACATCCGGTGGTCGAGCATCTTTCTGAGCGGGTGGTCTTCGGGGCGGTGGAGGCGCGGGGTGGTCTGGAGGTTGGAGGTGATGCAGACCTCCAGGGTTGTGCGGATGTCGGCCATGTAGTCGGCGAGGCGCTCGCAGAAGGCGGCGCGGTCGTCGATGGACGGGTCCTGGATGCTCTCCGGCGAGAACAGCAGCAGGCCGTGGCCGATGCGGTCGGCGTGGAGGTAGGTCAGCGCCTGAAAGATGCTCTCCGGGCCGTAGGCCTCCCCGGCGTGGACGGTCTTGTGGAGGAAGCGGGCGTGGCAGTAGCTGTAGGCGTCCTGGTGATCCATCGCGGGGTAGCCGTCCTCCTGACCGGCGAGGTCGAAGCCGACGACGGGGATGCCGTGGTCGTCGCGGGCCTTGATCGCGGTCTTGGCGAGCTCCATCGAGGCGATGGCGAACAGGTTCTTGCGGCGGGTCTCCGGCAGGGCGCCGAGCAATTGGCGGTAGTACGGCGAGAAGTACTCGTTGAACATCCGCATGGCGCAGACGATGATGCCGTAATGAAAAGCGGGCTCGTCCGGGGCGAGGCGGGCGTTGAACTCCTGCTTCGCGCGATCCATCCCGCGCTGCACGGCCTTCAGCACGGCGAGCGCGTCGAAGCCTTCGCGCTGGTGGAGCTGCGGGGCGAACCGCACCTCGACGTAGCGGACGCCCTCCGCCTGGTTGTCCTGGGCGAACTCGTAGCTGATGCGCTCGATGGCCTCCGGATCCTGCATGACGGCGCAGGTCCAGCCGAAGCCGACGAGGTACTCGACCAGCGAGGCGTAGGCGGGCTTGAACACCAGCGCCCGCATCCCCTCCTCGGTGAAGGAGGGCAGCGCGACGTCGCGCTCCTTAGCCAGCTCAATGAGGGAGCTCAGCCGGAGGGAGCCGTCGAGGTGGACGTGGAGATCGGTCTTGGGGAGCGCCCGGAGCAGCGCCCCGTCCAGCGGGGGGAGGTGCATGAGCCAGTATAGCCCGCCGGAACCGCCCCCGCGCCCTCAGCCCCAGCTGAGCGGGATGCCCCAGCCCGCGAGCAGGCCGCTCAATTCGGCGCG
Source organism: Alphaproteobacteria bacterium (assembly GCA_040376255.1). GTDB lineage: Bacteria > Myxococcota_A > UBA796 > UBA796 > SXON01 > JBEIQZ01. The sequence goes on along the minus strand of JBEIQZ010000114.1, from coordinate 6,028 downwards.
GTCGCTCTCCTCGACCAGCACCTCGCCGGGGGCGATGCTGCGCCGGAGGATGCGCCCGGCGTCGGGATCGCGCTGGAGGGCGGCGAGCATGTCCGGATCGAGCTTCAGCAGCCACGCGGGGTGTACCCCGGCCTGCACCGGGTCGCCGGAGCGGATCCGGGCCTCGATGGCGCCGGGGAGCGGACCGGCGAGATAGCGGCTGAGGCGGAGCAGGTGGAGCCCGGCGTTGCGGCGCGGCGCGGGGCGGAAGTGGAGCGGCGCGTCGGGGAGCGGGTCGGCGACGGCGCGGGCGGCGGCGCGCGCGGGGAGCTGCCCGCCCGGCACGGCCAGCACGTCCCCGTCCGGCCCGGCGAGGATCACCACCCGGCCGGGGTCGGCGACGTAGTCCAGCACCGCGCCCTGCGGCTGTACCTCACCGCCGCTGCGGCGCAGCCTGCCGTCCTCCTCGATGAGGGTGAGGCCGGTCCAGATGCGGATCCGGCTGTACTGGCGCTCCCACTCCTGAACGGTCTCGCGCACCGAGGGCGGCAGCGGGTGGCGGGCGATGGAGGCGAGGAAGCGCACCGCGTCCCGGTGACCGGCGCGCAGATCGGCGTCCATCCCGGCGCGGCAGAGGCGGTAGCGCTGCACGCGGTCGCCGCCGACGAACGGGGCGAGGCGGCAGAGGCGCGCATGCTCAGCGGCGGTGATGCCATCGACGGGCAGCATCAGCTCCAGATCGGGGGTGATCCACGCGCCGCGCTCGCGGGATGTTCCGGCGGCCTCTGATCCGGCCTCTGATCCGGCCTCTGATCCGGCCTCTGATCCGGCCTCTGATCCGGCCTCTGATCCGGCCTCTGCTCCGGCCTCTGCCCCCGGCTCAGATTTTGCCTCTGATCCCGGCAGGCGCGCGCTCAGCAGCAGATCTCCCTGGAGGGAGCCCTCGATGGCGCCGATCCGCAGCAGCGTCGAGAGGACGAGCCGCAGCGCGGGCAATTCGGCCTCCTCCCAGCTCCCCGCGCTCCCGTCGCCGGGCGATCTCAGGCACTCAGGCGCCTGCGCGAGCGCCGCGAGCAGCGGCTCGACGCCGATCCGCTCCCGGCCGATGCAGCGGAGCAGCAGGCGGCAGGCGGCGCGCTCCAATTCCTCGGTGAACAATTCGGTCGGGTCGGGGATCCCGCGCCAGCGCGCGTCGGGCTGTCCGCAGAGCCGCTCGCTGACCGGGCGCAGCAGCCCGCCGATCCGGGCGACCTTCAGCGCCAGCATCCAGCGCCCTGACTCGGAGACCGGCGCGCCGAGCATGTTGAGCAGGCGGCGCTCCGCGTCCTTCCACAGCGCCCCCTCGCGGTTGAGCGGCAGCGGGTCGCGCTCCAGCCGTTCGGCGAGGATGCGCGCGTCCCAGCGGGCGTCGGTTGGCGGGAGCGAGAAGGGCAGATCAGGCAGCCCGGCAGACAGCGCCTCCGGGCGCAGCGTCGCGGGGCGCCAGCGGTGGAGGCGCGGGCTCAGCCGGCAGGCCCCGGCGTAGTGCCACGGCTGGATCCCGGTGCTCTGGCTCTCAGGGAGCAGCAGGCAGGCCTCCCAGAGCGGGCGCCCGTGGCGCTCGATCGAGGACAGCAGGCGGCGCGGGAGCTTCTCGCCGGGCGGCGTCGCCGCCCAGAGGCTCACCAGCAAGGCCGCTGCCGCGCGATCTGTCGCCGATTCAGGGTCGCCGGTGAAGAGATCCGCGAGGGCGCAGATGCGGGCCGGGTCGTCCGCCTCGGCGGGTGACAGCCGGAGCGCGGCGCGCGCCTCAGGGGCGTAACTGGAGATGAGGCGGGGGATGTTAATTGATGGGGAGGTCAGGTGCTTAGAACCCGCTCTTGAAGGCGGTCCAGCTCCCGCGCGCGTAGCAGTCGATGGCAGCATCGCCATCCACGTCCATGCCGAGGAAGGCGGAACCGTAGACCACGTCCTTGTCAAGGTACTGGTCATGGTGGGCGAAACCGCTGAATTGCGCGTAGATGGTCCCTTCTGCGTGTGCGTGCGTACCGGTGAAGGTGACGCCGCCCATCTCGTCGGCCCCGCCCACGAACAGCTCTGTATCGTCCGCGATCTCAGAGCCGAAGTACATGTAGAAATTGGAGGGCAGGCTGCCGTTGACCGTCAGCGCGCCGATCCAGCCCTCCGTGCTCTGGCCGAACCCGGACAGATTGCAGGTGCTGTCATAAAAATTCTGACCGAAGCTGGACGTCCAGCTCCCGGCGAGGTTGGGGCCGGGCCAGCTGAAGCCGTTGTTGCAGGCATCGGTCGCGGCGGTCTCTGAGGTGTCAACACCCCCGGAGCATGCAATGAACAGGAGCATCCACATGGGCCGATCCTATAGCAGCATGCGGCTGTCACCGCAATGCAACCGCTCTGCGTTGAGAACGGCGATCCGCCCTGTCGCATCCTGTGCTACGCTCGCCATATGATCAGCCTCCCCCTCTCCTTCCTCTCCGCCCTGCCCCTCCTGATCGCTCCTGCTGCCGCGTTCGAATCGGAAGAAGCCGATGTCACGCTGGAAGATCATGCCGATCTATTTACAAACATCGAGTATTCTACCGGCATCATCCCCGGCGGCTCGCCGGTGGGCGTGGAATTCCACATCGAGGCCAACGGCGGCGCGACGGCCCACATGGAGGGCAGCGGCGACCTCACCTGGCCGGACGCGCTCACGCTGGCGTTCACCGGCGAGCCCGGCACCGGTATTTTGCGGCTGGACGGCAGCCTCGCGGCGGTGACTCAGATCATGATCGACCTCTCCGACTACGGCTATGAGGGCGTCTTTGAGATCGACCGGCGCGAGATCAGCTTCGACGGCCTCGCCTTCTTCGATCCGTTCGTCATGGACGGCGCGGCCACCGACCGGGTCGAGATCGTCGACACCACCGACTCCGCGCAGCTCATCAACTACTCCTTCGAGATCATCACCGGCCTCCAGCTCACGTTCACCGCCGACATGACCCCGACCTTCACCGCCGGGTTCGAGGGCGTGTCCTGGGTGAACAACGAGGGCTTCGCCACCACCGAGGGGCAGGCGATGGATCTGGAGCCGGAGCCGCTGGCCGACTACCCGGTGGACTCGACGTTCAACGCCGCCTGGGACGCGAACTTCGCGCTGGTGTTCACGCCCTCCATCCAGGCCTGCGCCGTCATCCTCGGCTGCATCACGATCGCTGAATTCGAATTCCCCATCGAGCTGCTCACCGATCAGTTCGAGCAGGCGTTCCCGACCCAGACGATCAACTTCCCGCTCCCGGTGTTCGATCCGGACGTGACGCTCGCGGACTTCGGCGGCGTGGAGCCCGGCAGCTCCGCCACCTACAACATCCCCATCCGGAACATCGGCAACCTCTCGCTCTACGGCGACGCCACCGTGGACGGCAGCGGCACGTTCAGCGTCTTCCCCACCTCGTTCAACGCCCTGCCCGGCACTGAGGACGGCGTGATCGTCACCTTCTCACCGGTCGCCGCCGGGGCGCAGACGGCCAACCTGATCCTCACCTCCAACGACCCGAACATCCCTGAGATGGTCATCGCGCTCCAGGGCAACGGGATCGAGGAGGAGGTCGATGAGGGCCAGAACACTGAGGAGGAGGAGATCAAGGCCTCCGTCGACACCTGCGGCTGCTCCGCCTCGGATCAGGCCCCGGCGGGCGGGCTGGCGCTCCTACCGGCGCTGCTGGGGGCCGGGCTGCTGGTCGGGCGCCGGCGCGCCTGAGCGACCGGTGTCGAACACCCGCTACCCGCCGACGCTGCCCCTCTCCAACGGGGCGGCAGCCACCCGCACCAGCCCGCGCCACGCGGTAAACGAGGATCAGTACCGGATCCTCGACAGCTCCCACCCGGCGATCGCGGCGCAGGCGCGCGGGACGCTCTACGCGGTGGCCGACGGGGTGAGCTCGGTGCCGCGCGGGCGGGAGGCGGCGGCGCTCACCTGCACGCGGATCGAGAACTTCTTCGATCACTCCTTCCCGCCCCGCGTCGAGAGCCTCACTCAGATCATCTCCGAGGTGGATTGGGAATTGCGCGCCGAGGGGCCGGGCCGCGCCGCCTGCACCCTCTCGATGCTCTGGCTGGCCTCCGGCATGGCCACCATCGTCCATGTCGGGGACTCGCAGGTCTACCGGGTGCGCCACGGGGAGGTCGTCCGCATCACCCGCTCCCACCGGGGCGGGCGGGCGCTCGGCGCCTACGTCGGGATGGGCCCGGCGATCTCCGACATCATGCAGATCTGGCGCGAGCCGTTCCTCGTCGGCGATCTGTTCCTGCTCGTCACCGACGGCGTGACCGACGTCCTCGACCCCGACGATCTCCTCGACTCCTGGTGGACGACCGGCGGCTCCCCCCGGCGCGCAGCCAACGCGATCATCCAGGCCGTCCACGCCGCCGAGGGCATGGACGACGCCACCGCCCTCGTCGTCGACATCCTCGCCAGCGAGAGCGACGCCAGCGAGGAGACCACCTACTCCGGACGGACGGACTTCCTGCGGCAAAGCGGATAGACTCCCGCCAGCAGGGAGCGGCCAGCGATGCGGGTTCTGTACGGGGTGGTCGGCGAGGGGATGGGGCATGCGACGCGGAGCCGGGTGGTGCTGGAGCACCTGCTCGGCGCGGGGCACGAGGTCTGCGTCGTGGTTTCCGGGCGGGCGCACCGGTTCCTTGTGGAGCGGTTCAGCGGGCGGGAGCACATCCGGATCCATGAGATCAAAGGCTTGCACCTCGTCTATGAAGAGAACGCCGTCGATAAGAGCGCCTCGCTGTGGTCGAACCTGAAGCAGGTCCCCGCGAGCCTCCCGTACAACCTCGACGTCCGCAAGGAGATCCTCTCCTCCTTCCGCGCCGAGGTCGTGATCTCCGACTTTGAGTCCTGGGCCTACTTCTTCGGCCGCAGCGAGGGGCTGCCGGTGATCTCCATCGACAACATGCAGATCATCAACCGCTGCCGCCACCCCAGAAGTGTCCGGCGCGGCCTCGACTGGCACCTCGCGAAGCTCGCCGTCAAGGCCAAGCTCCCCGGCGCCTGGCACTACCTGATCACCAGCTTCTTCTTCCCGCCGCCCTCCCGCCCCCGCACCACCCTCATCCCGCCCATCCTGCGCCCCGAGATCCTCGCCGCCACCCCTGAGATCGGCGACCACACCCTCGTCTACCAGACCTCCGGCGTCAACACCGGCCTGCTCCCCATGCTCCAGCGCCTCCCGGGCCGGTTCCGCCTCTACGGCATGATCCCCATGGGCCAGCCCGGCCGCACCGAGCAGAACGTGGAGCTGCGCCCCTTCTCCGAGGGCGGCTTCGTCGAGGATCTCCGCACCGCAAAAGCCGTCATCGCGGGCGGCGGCTTCTCGCTCATGGGCGAGGCCGTCCACCTCCACAAGCCGATGCTCTCCGTCCCGATCCGCGCCCAGTACGAGCAGGTCCTCAACGCCCGGTACCTCGAACAGCTCGGCTACGGGAAGATGGTGCTGGACTTCTCGGAGGACGCCATCGCGGAATTCCTCGGCGACCTCGACGCCTGCCAGCGCGCTGTCTCCACCTACCCCCGCTACGACACGCAGATGCTCTACGCCTGCGTCGACGAATTGCTGGCCGACGCCGCCGAGATGGAGGTCCCCAAGATGTTCCTCCTCGCGCCCGCCGTCCGCCGCTGGGAGCCCGGCAGCGACACCGACACCGGCGCAGACAGCGACTCCGACACCGACGCAGATCCGGACGACGACAACGGATGAACCCTGAGCTGCTGAAGGGCTGGCTCACCACGCCGCTCGCCTGGGCCGGATCGGCGGGCGCGCTGCTCTGGGCGATCGCGCTGGCGCTGCTGGTGGGCGCCGCCCTCTGGCTGACCCGCTCGCTGCTGCTGTGGGCGATGCGCGAGGCGAAGCAGACCCTGAGCCCCTGGGACGATCTGGCCGAGGATCTCGTCCGTCGCCTCTGGCCCCCCACGATCGTCGCCATCGCCTTCGCCGCCGGGGCCGGATCGCTGCCCCTTCCCGCCGGGTTCTACCAGTGGGGCCGCTGGCCCTTCGGCCTC
>JBEIQZ010000046.1:0-19019 GCA_040376255.1 Alphaproteobacteria bacterium | reverse complement strand
CATTTTGCGCATCGCTGCCATCTTCCGTTTCAGGCCCCGGAGATATCCGTTTGATCTTCAGACACGAGACCTGCGGGGGGATCTGGCCGCTGGGCAGGGGGCAGGGATGAGGGTGGGAGGGGGGCGGGGGGATGAAGGGAGGCGGGGGATGAAGGATGAGCTGCGCCGGACGATGCGGCAGCGGCGCTCCGCGCTCGATCCGGCGTTCTGTGCGGAGGCGGGGCTGCGGCTGCAGGGGCACCTGATCGCGCGGCCTGAGTTCCGGGCGGCGGGGACGATCGCGGTGTACCTGCCGCTCCGGGGGGAGGCGCCGACGGAGGCGATCATCCTGGCGGCGCGGGCGGCGGGGAAGCGGCTGGTGTTGCCGCGCGTGGAGGGGGCGGGGCTGCGGCTGGGCCTGTGGGCGGCGGGGGCGGCGCCGGGGCGGGGCGGCTTCGGGGTGCTGGAGGCGGATCCGGCGTGGCCGGAGGTGGGGCCGGGGGAGGTGGATCTGTGGCTGGTGCCGGGGGTGGCGTTCGATCGGGCGGGCGGGCGGCTCGGCCACGGGAAGGGACATTACGACCGGGTGCTGGCGGGGACGCGGGGTCGGGCGGGGCTGTGCTGGGATTTTCAGGTGGTGGCGGCGCTGCCGCTGGAGCCGCACGATCAGCCGATGCATGCGCTGGTGACGGAGTCGGGGTGGAATGATTGTGCGGGGCAGGTGGGGGATAGCGCAGCGCAGGGAGAATGAAAACCGGATAGTCGCCTGCCCCATGGACACCTCACAGACCCCGATCCCGACTGACATCCAGGGGCGGAACCAGCTCAGCCGCTGGCTCAAAAAAGATCCTGGCGCCTCAGACGGACACGCCCACCCGCAGTGGCCCTGGTACCAGGTGTTGTGGCTGACGGGCGTCGACTACTTCTCGACGCTCGGCTACCAGCCGGGGCTGGCGCTGCTGGCGGCGGGGGCGATGGCGCCGCTGGCGACGGGGGTGCTGCTGCTGGTGACGCTGTTCGGGGCGCTGCCGATCTACAGCGAGGTGGCGAAGCGCTCCTTCCAGGGGCAGGGCTCGATCTCGATGCTGGAGCGGCTGCTGCCGGGCTGGAAGGGCAAGATGTTCGTGCTGTCGATGATCGGGTTCGCGACGACCGACTTCATCATCACCATGACCCTCTCCGCCGCCGACGCCGCCGAGCATGCGGCGAAGAACCACTATATGGAGCACTGGCTGGAGGGCCACCAGCTCGGAATCACGATCTTCCTGCTGGCGATGCTGGCGGCGGTGTTCCTGCGCGGCTTCCGCGAGGCCATCGGGGTGGCGGTGGGGATCGCGGTGCCGTACATGGCGCTGTCGCTGGTGGTGGTCGGGGCGGGGCTGGTGGAGCTGGCGCAGCACCCGGAGCGGCTGGCGGAGTGGCAGCTCGATCTGAGCCACAAGGGCGGCTACGGCGCGCTGCTGCTGGCGTCGATCCTGACCTTCCCGAAGCTGGCGCTCGGCCTGTCGGGGTTCGAGACCGGGGTGACGGTCATGCCGCTGATCAAGGGCGACGCGGGGGACGCGGCGCTGCCGACCCCGGTGGGGCGCATCCGCAGCACGAAGCGGCTGCTCACGGCGGCGGCGCTCATCATGAGCTTCTTCCTGATCACCTCCTCCATCGTCACCACCACCCTCATCCCTGAGCAGGCGTGGCGCGAGGGCGGGGACGCCTCCGGGCGCGCGCTGGCGTGGCTGGCGGAGCACCTGCTCGGCCCCGGCTTCGCGACGGTCTACGACGTGTTCACCATCCTGATCCTCTGGTTCGCCGGAGCGTCCGCGATGGCGGCGATGCTCAACCTCATCCCGCGCTACCTGCCGCGCTTCGGGATGGCCCCGCAGTGGGTCGCCCACCCGCGCCCGCTGATCCTGATCCTGTTCAGCATCGACGTGATCGTGACGGTGGCGTTCAACGCCGACGTCGAGGCGCAGGGCGGCGCCTACGCGACGGGCGTGCTGGCGCTGATCGTGTCGGCGGCGGTGGCGGTCACGCTCGCGGTGTACGACGAGGCCCGCCACGAGCGGCGGTTCCCGGCGCGGGCGATGCTGTTCGGCCTGATCACCGTGGTCTTCGCCTATACCCTCATCGACAACATCATCGAGCGCCCCGACGGCCTGATCATCTCCTCGATCTTCATCGCCGCCATCCTGCTGCTCGGCGCGATCTCCCGCTACTACCGCGCCACCGAGTTCCGCGTCGAGACCGTCGCCTTCGCCTCTCCCGCCGACGAGGCGCTGTTCCAGGCGCTGCGCGGGCGCAAGGTCCACATCGTCACCGTCAAGCACGTCGATCAGTCCTACTACAGCCAGAAGAAGCGCATCCAGGAGCACTACCGCATCGAAGGACCGATCTGCTTCCTCCACATCGACCTGACCGAGGACACCAGCCGCTTCGACAGCGCCCTCCGCCTCAAGGTCGGGCGCGTCGGCGAGGACGACTACCGCATCAGCGTGCAGAACGCCGTCGCCGTCGCCAACAGCATCGCCTGGATCTCCGAGCAGATCGACCCGATCTCGCTGTTCCTCGGGCTCACCCAGGGCAACCCCATGTCCCAGGCGCTCCGCTACCTGCTCTGGGGCGAGGGGGAGACCGGCGTGCTGGTCTACCAGATCCTGCTGCGCTACTGGGCGTGGACGCCTGAGGAGGACGTCAAGCCGCGCATCTTCCTGATGAGCGACAACACGATGAGCACGGCCCACCCGCCCGCAGCCGGCTGAGCGCCCTTAGCCCGCTCAGCCCGCTCAGCCCGCCCTCAGCCGCCTGCGCCCGCCCGCGAGGGATCGGGCAGCAGGATGTAGCCGTACTTCAGATCCCCGAGCATCGCGCAGGACTCGGGGCCGCGCATCTCCAGGAACGCCGCCACATAGGCGCAGACCAGCGCCTCCAGCTTGCCCTCCAGCTCGCCCAGCCGCGTCCCGTTCAGGTCGGGGAGGTGGGCGTTCATCATCTGATCCAATTCCGGCGAGCGCACCAGCTCCGGCGACGCCCGCGTCAGCCGCTCGCGGATCAGGTCGCGCAGCCGGGCCGCCGCGTCCTTCCGGCTGCCGATCAGCCCGCTCTTGAGCCGCACCGGCCGATCCACGCCGAACAGCATCACCTGCGCGGCCTGCGTGTGCGTCTCGACCATCCGGTCGCCGCCCGCCAGCGGATCGGGGTCGAAGCCCATGCGGAACAGCGCCTTGCCCATCGTTCGCGGGTGCGAGGCCGAGGCGATGTTGTTGGAGTATTCGTCGACGCGGTAGCGCGCGAAGTGCTCCTGCAGCGCCCGATCGCAGGGGCGCGAGCCGCCCGCGTTCTCGACGATCAGCGGCGCGTTGATCGCCAGCACCGCCCCTGCCCGCCCACGGTTGCGCGTGATCCAGCGCAGCGTGTCCTCGTGGGTGCGAAGCGTGTCCGCCGAGCAGACCCGCACGCCCTGCGGACCTGACGGATCGCCCACCGCCTCCAGCACGATGCCGCCGCTCTCATCACGGGGCGTACGCCCCAGATCCAGCCCCAGAAACCGGTTCACGCTCAAGCTATCCTCCAGCGACCTAGTAACCCCCTCACCACCTGCTGCGCCCCTCCTATCTTCGCGCCGCCCTTCCGCCCCAGCTCCACCAGCCCCTGCGCCATCCCGGTGAAGGCGTCCGTGTACGGGTGCCACCACATCTCCTTCGCCCCGCCCGAGCTGTCCAGCACCTCCGTCCGGGGCTGGACGAGCCCCTCCAGCCCGTAGCGCGACCCGGTCACCCCGCCGCCGCTCTCCCGCCGCCCGCTCCACGCCGCCATCGCCATCGGCCCGGTGAAGCAGCAGTTGTTCCAGAACACCGTCCCCACGTCGAGCTGATCCATCAGCGCCCGCGCCTTCTTCTGATCCCGGCTCCACACCGACGCGCACAGCCCGTACGGCGAACCGTTCACCGCCTCGATCACCTCCTCCATCCGGTCGAACGGCAGGATCGGCATCACCGGCCCGAACGTCTCCTCCCGCATCAGCGCGCTGTCCAGCGGCACCCCGGTCAGCACCGCAGGCGTCAGCCCCGACCCGCCCGCGAGATCCCCGCCCCAGCGCTCCCCCCCGCACTTCAGCACCGCGCCCGCCGCCACCGCCGCCCCGATCCGCGCCTCCACCCGATCCCGCTGCGCCCCCGTGATCAGCGGCCCGATGTCCACCCCCGCCCGCAGCTTCTTCGTCTCCGCGACGACCTCGGCCACGAACCGCTCGTACAGCGGCCGCTCCACATACACCCGCTCCACCGCCGCGCAGTCCTGCCCCGCGTTGTGGAACGCCCCCCACACCAGCCCGTGCACTGTCCTCGGCATCGGCGCGTCCGCCAGCACGATCGCCGCGTCCTTGCTCCCCAGCTCCAGCGCGCAGCCCGCCCCGACCTCCGCCGCGATCGCCGCCACCCGCCGCCCCGTCGCTACGCTCCCCGTGAACACGATCCGCTCGCACCCCGCCCGCGCCAGCGCCTCCCCCTGCGCCCCCCCGCCCTGCACCGTCTGCACAAGCCCCGCCGGGAACACCCCCGCCGCGATCTTCCCGAGTAATTCTCCCACCCGCGCCGCATGCTCCGACGGCTTCCACACCACCGCGTTCCCCGCCAGCAGCGCCGGCACCATCGTCCGCAGCGGCAGGTGGAACGGATAATTCCACGGCATGATCATCGCGATCACCCCCAGCGGAACCGGACGCACCACCACCTCCTTCCCCGGATAGTTGATCGCCGACAATTCCACCGGCTGCGGGACCAGCAGATCCTCGATGTTCGCCAGCCACCCGTCAAACAGCTCCCCCGCCGTCACGATCTCCGAGGACCACGCCTCCGCCGCAGGCTTCCCGATCTCCAGGCACAGCAGCTCCGCCACCTCCGGCGCTCTCGCCAGGAGCGCGTTCTTGAACGCCAGCAGCAGATCCATCCGGCGCTCCAGCGGCTCGCGGGCCCACAGACGCTGAGCGGCGCGCGCAGCAGCCACCAGGGCGGGGATCTCAGAGACAGGGGTGCATGCGACCTCGCCAGCAGGGGTGCCGGTGCGGGGGGCGATGACCTGGATATGGGTGGGGGTGAGGTTGGCCATCCGCAGGGAATATCCGGTTCAGGGGAAAAAGGCAGGGGGATCACGGCGACACCCTACTTCTCCGCGATCCTCCCGATCCACTCCCCGATCATCTTCCACACAAACCGCCGCGCCTGATGCCCGATCACCAGATCCAGATGCCCCCAATGATACCCGGTGTTATAAACATCAAAAGAATGAAATGTCTTATCCGTCCCCCCTTCTAAGTCATACGCCATCTTCGCGTCCGCTGGCAGCACGAGGTGATCGAGATCTCCTGCCAGCACGAGCAGCGGTGTTTTGACCGCCGCCCACTCCTCCTCATAGTCGAAGCGTCCCTCGGCCCCCCAGCGGCTCATATCGGACCAGATGGGGAGGGAGATCTTGTCGAACCCGTGTTCGAGGCGCTCATGGAGGAGGTCTTCTTCGATGGAGCCGGGCGCCCAGCCGGAGATGGGGAAGGCGTAGCCTGCGATGTCTGAGAGGCTGTAGAGGCGGGCGAGGAGGCGACCGGCGAGACGGAGCTTGACGGAGGCGGCGGGGCCGTCTGCGGCGACGCGGGAGATCTGGCAGAGGAGCTTCAGCAGGCGGTTGGCCTGGGCGAAGCGGAACAGGGCGGCGAGGCCGATGATGCCGAGCATGGGGGTGCGGGTGGCGGCGGCATAGACGACGGCGCCGCCGAGGGAGTGGCCCATCCAGAAGGCGGGCTGGCCGAGGACGCGGGCGAAGGTGGCGACGTCCTCGACGTAGTCCTGGAAGCTGGAGGGGGCGCCTGCGGCGTGGGAGAGGCCGTGGCCGCGCAGCTCAAGGTTGAAGACCTCGCAGCCCTCAGCGGCGAGGAAGGCGGAGAGGGAGCGGTGCGAGGTGTGCCAGGTGTAGCGGTTCTGGCCGAAGCCGTGGACGAGGACGACCGGCGGGCCTGCGGCGGGGGCGTCGGGGCGGCCGGTGTCGATGGTGGAGCGGGTGGCGACGAGCCCGCCGGGGAGCGCCCAGCGCTGCGAGCGGATCTGGACGCGCTGGTCGCCGTGGATGCGGACGCTGGCGGCGCCTTCGTCGGTGACAGAGAGCGCTGGGGCAGGGCGCGGCTGGCTCATGCGGCGGTGGACACTGGGGACTCAGTCAGGGACTCTGTGATGGAGGTGACCTCCTCGCGGTTGCCGATGTAGAGCGGGGTGCGCTCGTGGATGCTGGCGGGGATCTTGTCGAGGATGTCCTGCGCGCCGTCGGTGGCGCGACCTCCGGCGGCTTCGGTGAGGAAGGCGAGGGGGAAGGCTTCATAGAGGAGGCGCAGCTTGCCGCGCGGGGCCTTGGCGGTGGGCGGGTAGAGGAAGACGCCGCCTTTGACGAGGTTGCGGTGGAAGTCGCCGACGAGGCTGCCGATGTAGCGGGCGGACCAGCCGAGCGCCGGGTCCTTGCGGGCCTGGAGCCAGCCCTGGAGGGGGGCGGGCCAGGCGGCGGAGTAGGCCTCGTTGCAGGAGTAGGTCCGGGTCGAGGGGCTGAGCTGGATGTCGTGGTGGGAGAGGAAGAACTCGCCGACGGTGGGGTCGAGGGTGAAGCCGTGGACCCCGTCGCCGGTGGAGAGGACGAGGACGGTCCCGGCGCCGTAGACGATGTAGCCCGCCAGCTCGATGTCGCGCCCGGAGCGCAGGACGTCCTCCGGCTGGCCGGGGCCGGCCTCGGTCTTGCGGCGGAAGGCGCAGAAGATCGTGCCGATGGAGGCGTTGGTGTCGATGTTGGAGGAGCCGTCGAGCGGGTCCATGCAGAAAATATAATGGCCGAGCGGGAAGTGTTCGGGGATGTGGATGGGGGCCTCTTCCTCCTCGGAGATGATCAGGCACAGCACCCCGGCATGCTCCAGCGCCCCCTTGAACGTCTCATTTGCGTAGATGTCCATCTTCTGGACGTACTCTCCCTGGATGTTCATCTGGCCGGTCGCCCCGAACATCCCGGCCAGCCCGGCCCGGTTCACGCGCGCGCTGACGAGCTTCCCGGCGAGCGCCGCCTGCTTCAGCATCGTGACGAACTGCCCGCTCGCCCCGGGGTGGCTCCGCAGGGTCTCCATCAAGAACCGATCCAGGGTGGTGCCTTCCTCGAATTGTGCCATCGTGCCTGCCGCTCCTGTTGTCTGGAGCCTCTATATCGCGGCAGAGCCGGAGCAGGGCGCTACCGGGGCGCCGCCGGCACCAGCGTCAGCTCAGCCTGCATCCCTGCCCGCACGGCGCTGTCCTCGAACCGGAGCGGCGCGCTGTCCCCCGCGAGCCACAGCCGGAACATGTCCTCTGCGTGCGGGTTGCGCGCGTGGCCGGAGGCGCCGCCGGGGTGGGAGAAGCGGCTCATGCTCAGCGCGCCGATTGGCATGATCATCCGCATCGAGGGGACGCTCCCGACCGGGTACTCCCCCCGATCGCGCCAGTCGAACGTCCCGACGTTGAGGGTGTTGATCGAGCCGCCGTACGGCACGGTCGGGCGGCTCCACCCCTGCAGCAGCGGCGACGCTGAGGAGAAGGGGTGCTGGATGGAGAGCGGGTGCAGCCCGCCCCACGCCCAGCCCTGGACGTCTGCGCCGCGCTCGGCGATCAGGCGGTCGCAGGTGCGGTCGAGGGCGACGGAGGCGGCGGCGGGGAGGTCGGGCAGGAAGCGCTCGCGGCGCCCGTCGAGCAGGGAGGTGCCGGGGCCGACGGCGGAGAGGTAGTGGGTGAGCGAGGCGCCGAGTCGAGGCTGGAGGGCCACCCGGAGCAATTCGAGCTGGAACAGGTTCCACACCGTCGCGCCGATGGAGTCCGGCTCCTGCCGCCGATCCCACGCCCGCAGCAGGCGCTCGCAGGTGTCGCCGGGCTCCCGGCTCACCAGCGATCCGGTCTGGGGGAGCAGGATCGGGAGCAATTCGGCTGCCTGCAGATCGAAGCGGTCGCGCTGCATGGCGGCGACGGTCTCCGGGGTGTGGAGCTGGGTGGCCTCGATGAGCTGCTGGATGCGGCGGTGGCGGTGCGAGGAGAAGAAGCGGGTGCTGACCTTCCAGGCCGGGAAGCCTGCGGCGGCATCGGTGGTCATGCCGGGGGGGCGGGCGTTGGCCGAGGCGACATAGCCCCGCGCCGGACGGCGCTCGCCGGGGATCAGGCCGGTCTGCTGGCCGAGGACGGCGTAGCCCTCTTCTCCGGCAGGCCAGGGGAGGCGGCCCTCCCAGCCCTCGCGCACCGGGAGGCTCCCGAAGGGCTGCCAGGCATAGTCCCCGCTGCTGTCGGCCACGACGAGGTTCTGGGCGACCATCGAGGGGATGTCCCGCGTCTGGAGCGCGTCATCGACCGTGTGCGCGACGTTGAGCGTGCGGATCAGGCGCGTGGTCTCGTCCGCCACGTCCAGCGCATGCCACTTCATCGCCACCACCCAGGGCGCGTCCATCGCGCTCACCACCGGGCCGACCTCTGTCCACAGCACGCTCCCGGCGGAGACCGTCCCGTCGTCGAGCGTCACCGGGGCGTCGACGGCGCGGAAGGCGCGGCGCTCGCCCTTCCAGAGGTAGCCGTCCCCGTCGCGCTGCAGTACGGCGAAGTCCACCGTATCGGCCATGACGTTGGTGAAGCCCCAGGCGATCTCTCCGTTGTGGCCGAGCGTCACGAACGGCGCGCCCGGCAGGCTGAACCCGGCGGCGTGCAGGTCGGGGGCGCCGATGTCCACCGCGTACCAGAGGCTCGGGGCCATCTGGTGCAGGTGCGGGTCGTTGGCGACGATGGGCTTGCCGCTCGCGGATCGCGCCCCGCCGATGATCCAGTTGTTGGAGCCGAGGCCGGGGTAGTGGCGCCGCCCCAGCACCGCCAGATCGGCCAGCGGCCCGCCCTGAAGAAGCGCGCTGCCCGCCGCGACCGCGCCGGCGGGGCGCTGCGCCAGGACGTCCCCCAGCCCCAGCACCGCGTCGAAGTCCTCGAATTCGGGCGTCCACGCGCCGGTGCGGTGCTTGCGGGTCTGATCCCAGCGGGGATCGGCGGGGGGCTCGGTCGGGTCGAAGCGGAACAGCGCGTCCATCTCATCGGCGCTCAGGTCGCGCAGCCCGAAGGCGGCGATCTCGGCGGGGTAGTTTTCCGCGAGGTTCCAGGCGTTCAGCCAGACGAGCGCCATGCAGTCCCACGGACGCCACGCCTCCGGCGCATGTTTGATCAGGCGGTGCTCGACGGGCGGCGCCTTCGCGGTCTTCATCCCGGCGTTGAAGCCCGCCGTGTAGGCGTCGATCCCGGCGCGCATCCCGGCGGGCGTCGCCTCGTAGATC
Organism: Alphaproteobacteria bacterium; assembly: GCA_040376255.1. Classification (GTDB taxonomy): domain Bacteria; phylum Myxococcota_A; class UBA796; order UBA796; family SXON01; genus JBEIQZ01. The sequence goes on along the minus strand of JBEIQZ010000046.1, from coordinate 9,700 downwards.
TCCTTCGCGCGCCGCTCCAATGCCCGCCCGCGCATGAACGGGTCGAGCCGCCCCGCCGACGCCCCGCGCCACTCCGCCAGCCGCCCGAACGCCAGCCGCCGCGCCAGATCGGCCTGGAACATCCGATCCTGCGCGTGGACAAAACCCTGCCCGTAGAGCGCGTCCGCCTCGCTCTGCGCCCGGATGTGCGGGACGCCCCACTCGTCCCGGCGGATCGCCACCGGGGCAGTGAGGCCGGTCACGGTGATCTGCCCATCCGTCTGCGGCCACGAGGCGCGCGGGGTCGCGAGCGTCACCACCGCGCAGCCGGTGAGCAGGAGACCGGCGAGAGGGAGCAGGCGGGAGAGGGCAGGGGGCATCAACGCTCCAGAGCGATGCGCGGCCTATATCGCGCGGCGCGCAGGCATCGCGATCCGGTCGAGATCCGCCGCGACATGCACGTCCGGGAAGATCGGGGCGGCCTCCTCATGGAACGCCTTGATGTCGGCGTAGCGCTGGGAGAAGTGGCCCAGCACCAGCCGCCGCGCCGAGGACTCCACCGCCAGCTCTGCCGCCTGCCGCGCGGTCATGTGGTGGTGATCCCAGGCCTCCTCCTGCTCGCTGTGCAGGTAGGTGGACTCGCAGACCAGCAGATCGGCGCGATCCGCGAGGCGGGTGGCCCCGGCGCAGGGGCGGGTGTCCATGATGAAGGCGAACCGCTGGCCCGGCTTCGGCTCGCTGACCTCAGAGAGCAGCACCGTCCGCTCCCCCACCTGCAGCGACCCCTCGCGGTTGAGCCGACCGATGGCCGGACCCTGGATGCCGAATTCTGCCAGCTTCTCAGGCAGCATCCGGAAGGCGTCGCGCTCGCGGACGGTGTAGCCGAAGGTCTCGACGCCGTGATCGAGCCGCTGAGCCTCGATGGTGTACCCGGCGGTCTCGGCGATCACGCCGGGCTGCTTGATCGGGTGGGGCTGGATGTTCGCCATGTCCATGTAGATCGTCGAGTACCGGAGCCGGTCGAAGTACACCTGCCCCGAGGCCGGGTAGTAGATGTGGACGGTGTGGCCGACCCGGTCGAGCGAGATGCGCTGGATGACCCCGGCGAGGCCGAGCGCGTGATCGCCGTGGAAGTGCGTCACGAAGATCCGGTGGATCTGCGAGGCGGACAGCCCCGCCATCGTCATCTGGCGCTGCGTCCCTTCGCCCGGATCAAACAACAGGCCGTCTGCGTCCCAGCGCAGGAAGTAGCCGTTATGGTTCCGGTAGCGGGTGGGGACCTGACTGGCAGTCCCGAGGACGACGAGTTCACGCGCAGACATCCGGCCATTTAACCTGTCCCTCCCTCTCCGGCATCACCCGCTGTCACCACATCGTCGCAGGTGCAGGGCGCTGTCCGCCGGGATCAGGCGTATACTATAGAATCTATCCTCTGCATTCCTCAGGAGCCTCCATGAACCGCGCATCCCTCCTCTTGTTGCTCGGCGCTCCAGCGAGCCTCCTGGCAGGCTGTTCCGAATACGACGTTACGAAGAACAGCGAGATCCCAGGCGTCTTCGACACCGGGAACCCGGTGATCCCGCCCATCGACTCTGAGGAGGACACCGGGGTGCCGCCGGAGGAGTGCAACGGCACCGACGACGACGGCGACGGCGAGGTGGACGAGGGCTTCCCCGACTCCGACGGCGACGGCTACGCCGACTGCATCGAGCAGGACTGCCAGGTGAGCGCGACCGCCGCCGGGGCGCAGACCATCGCCGCCGAGTGCGAGGGATCGGGCGGGGTGGGGCCGGTCACCGATCCGTGGAACGCCGCCATCGAGTGGCAGTACACCGTCACCAGCGGCTCGGGCGTGATCGTGATGCCCGCCGTGGGGAACCTGACCGACGACAACGGCGACGGGCGCGTGGACGAGAACGACACCCCGGACGTGGCGTTCAGCACCTGGACCTCCAACACGCTCGTCGCGCTCCACGGGGACGGCTCCGGCACCATCTTCGAGATCAGCGGCTTCGACGGGCAGGGCGGGGTCAGCATCGCCGACGTCGACTCGGACGGGGAGCCGGAGATCGTGGCCTTCCGCACGGGCGGCAAGATCGCGGCGGTGGACGGCAGCGGCAACATCGAGTGGGAGTCCGCCACCTTCCCCCTGATGATGTACCCGCAGCCCACCATCGCTGACCTCGACAACGCCGGCGACGTCGCGGTGAGGGGGGACGTCGGCGTCGTCGACGGCGCCACCGGCAACACCATCGCCACGCTCACCTCCCCGTCGAACTCCTGGCGCACCCCCATCGCCGCCGACATCGATCAGGACGGCGAGCAGGAGATCATCCTCGCCAACAACGTCTATGACAGCCGGGGCGCGCTGCTCTGGCAGAACGCCGGCAACGGCGCGGGCAACTTCTCGGCGGTCGCCGAGATCGACGGGGACAACGGAGGCGAGGTGCTGTTCGCCTCCGGCTCCATGCTCTACATCCACGACGACGACGGCGCGCTGCTGACCTCGTGGACGATCCCCGGCACCAACCCCGGCCCGATCTGCGTGGCCGACTTCGACGGGGACGGCGAGCCGGAGGTGGCCGTCCCGGCCAACAACTTCATCTCGGTCTGGGACATGGACGGCACCGAGCTCTGGCGCTCCAACATCGTCGACAGCTCCGGGCTGGCGGGCTGCTCCGGCTATGACGTCGACGGGGACGGCGCCTATGAGGTGCTCTACGCCGATCAGGAGGACCTGTTCATCTACGACGGCGCCAGCGGCGCTGTGAACTATGTCAACGGCTCCCACAGCTCCGGCACCGTCTGGGAGTACCCGGTCATCGCCGACATCGACAACGACGGCTCCGCCGAGATCGTCATCGCGTCGAACGGCACCACCTGGCGCGGCATCACCGTCTTCGGCCACGCCGGCGACGGCTGGCCCAAGTCCGGCACCACCTGGGCCACCCACGACTTCGGCGTCACGAACGTCAACCCCGACGGCTCGGTCCCCAGCCCGCCCGAGGCCTCCTGGCTGCGCTACAACGTCTTCCGCGCCCGCCCCTCGGTCGATGACCCCGCAGGCGCCGACCTCACCGTCGAGCTCATCGACTTCTGCATCGGCACCTGCTTCTCAGGCCCGGCCAAGATCTCCTACCGCGTCGGCAACCGGGGCGCGATGGATCTCGACGCCGGGACCCCGTTCACCATCTACGCGCCCGTCGCCGGGGTCGACATCCCCCTCTACACCACCACCCTCCCGGCCCTCCCGGCAGGCACCTGGCTGGAGTCCATGGAGTTCGTCACCGACCCCGCCATGATCTCCGAGGGCTTCTCGCTCAGCATCGACGACGACGGCTCCGGGGCCGGGACGGTCTTTGAGTGCGATGAGACAAACAACCGCATCGACCGGCTCGACAGCATCTGTCAGTAGTTTTGCGGGGGTTACCCCCGCATCGGCACTGCGCTGGCGCTGGTGCCTCCCCCCGCGCGCACTGGCGCGCGACGGCTGGCCCTTGCCCTTGGTGAATGCAGAGGACGGTAATATCTGTCGCGAGGGGGGCTTTTTCAGGGTTACGTCCTCTGCATCCACCGGGCCAGCCGGGGCGGGTCAGAGGGCAGTCTCGAAGAATGGACATCTCTGATGGTTCGGGTATCTGTTTTCACGGGGTGTTGTTGTTTGGGTGGCAGGATGAGAGCGCTCAAACGGGCGATTAAGGGGAAGATCCCGTCTCTCCGAGGATCTCCGCCGCTGTCTGCGCGCCGCCGATGGCGACCGACAGCACGCTCTGGCCCGGGAACACCGAGTCTCCGACGAGGTACAGCCCCGGCAGCGGGCGGGCGCGGCGATCCGCCAGCGGCCCCGGCAGCAGCGGGCGGTAGTTGTGGAGGCCGTGGCGGCGCGGGATGCCGCCGACGAGGCCGAGGTGTCGGCGGGTGAAGCGGGCGAAGGTGCGGGGGGAGCCGGGGAACTCGGTGAGGGGCGTGGAGAATTCGGGCGCGAAGGCGGCGATGCCCGCCCGCATCCTGTCCTGGATGCGCTGGACGGTCACGGCGCGCTGCTCCGGCGTCTGCTGTGAGAGGGCGAGGGCGTCGATGTGGGTGGAGGCGGTGAGGGTGCGGTACGCGGCGGGATCGGCGGGATCGGCGTGATCGGTGGCGGAGAGGAACAGGTGGTTGCCCCCGGTGCAGGGCTGTGACGGGTCCTGGATGATCTCGGTGTGGTGGGCGGCGAGCGGAGGGAGCGTCTGAGCAGGCGCAGGGCGGTAGAGCCGGTAGAGCATGACGGCGCTCCAGCCGCCTTCGACCTCCTGCTGGAGGGTGGTGAGGGCGGGGGGTGCGGGGGGCTGCGCCTCCGGCGTCTGCATCAGCCGCTCCAGATCCCCCGGCAGCAGGTTGGCGACGACCCGGCGGCAGCGGATCGTGCGGTCGCGCGCCTCGACGATCCAGCCGCCCTGCCCGTCAGGCCGGAGGGACTTCGCGCGGCAGGCGAGGTGGACGGCGCCGCCGGACTGCCGGATCGCCGCGACGAACGCCTCGGCCAGCCGCCCGATCCCGCCCCGGATGTGGCCGCAGCCGCGCCAGTAGTAGTCCATCGCCCCCAGCGCGAACGGCGCCTCCGCCTCCTCCGGCGCGCACTGGAGCGTGATCTGGCAGAGGCCGCGCAGGTAATCCATCAGCGGCGCGAAGCGATCCAGCCCGAAGGCGGCCAGCACGGCCGAGAGCGGGCGCCCGGCCCAGCGGAGCAGCGGCAGGTACCGGGGCGATCTCAGCAGGTGGCGCCCCGCGAGGCCCGCGCTCCAGCCCGCCGCCCAGCCCGCCCCGGAGGGGAGCAGCTCCGGCGCGCCGAGCGTCGACCAGAGCGTGTCCGCCGCCGCGCGCTGCCAGACGAAGAAATCGCGCAATTCCCGCTGCGGCGCCCCCGGCAGCCCGCAGAGCTGCTCCACGAGCGCCGCCCGGTCGCGCCCCACCGTCAGCGTCAGCCCCGGCGTGCGGAACGACAGGATCGGGTCAGGCCGGTCGATCTCCACCGCCATCCGGTGCTTTTTTATCCAGCGCCCCAGCAACTGCCCAGAGACCGGATCGTCGTCCAGCCCCGCGAACAGCGTCGCCCCCGCCTCGAACCGCGCCCCCGCCTTGACAAACGTCGACGCGCAGCCGCCCGGATAGCCGAGCGCCTCCAGCACCGTGACCCGCGCCCCGCCCTCCGCCAGCGCCAGCCCCGCCGCCAGCCCGCCGAACCCCGCACCGATCACCGCGACATCACAGCCTGTCTCCATCGCCCGCCTCAGCCGCTCACTTTACCTCGGCGTACTCCTTTCCATTGTACTTCAGCAGGATGTCCTGGTTACAGACCATGTCGTTATAGCCGTTGGTCTTCGTCGCCAGCACCCCGAACCGGTCGCAGCCGGTAGAGAGCGTCTGCGGCCCGGCGGGCAGGGGCAGCGTACACAGCAGCGATCCCCACCGCTCCCAGATCTCGCAGGTGATGGTCTCCTTCTTGCCGTCGCCGTTGATGTCGGCGCTCATCGTCCGGCTCCCGGTCGATCCGGGCGTGGCGCCCTTGACCTCGGCGACAGCGGTGAGGGTCGCGCGCGGCGAGGACTTCACGACCTCCGCCGCGCTCCCGGTGAATCGGACGACCGTGTACTTCTCCTCCTCGGTGAACGAGAAGCGCGTCCCGCTGCTGTCCGGCAGCGCCGACGGGTGTTCCCAGGCGTAGACGGGGATCTGCGCCTCGACCATCTTCCCATCCTTCACCGTCAGAAAGCTGTAGTCCGGCGGGCAGCAATTCCCGCCCCCGGAGGCGCTCCACGCGATCAGTACGTCCGCCGTGCCGTCCCCGTTGAAGTCCCCGGTGTGGAGGATCTGCAGCAGCGGCTTCTCCCCGCCCTGCACGGTCTTCCCGTCCACCATCGCCACGGGCTTCGGGTACTCCGCCCCCTCCGCCACCGACCACGTCACCGTCGCCGCCGCGCCAAGCCCGATGAGGAACAGCATCTCACCTCCCGCCCTGTCATAACCCCCCCGACCGGTTAACGTGACCGCCCTTACGGAGATCCAGTGCCTCGCATCTATGACAGCATCCTCGAAGCCATCGGCAACACCCCCATGGTCCGCCTCCGCACCGTCGGCCGGGAGACGGGGTGTGAGATCCTGGTCAAGTGTGAGTACCTGAACGCGGGCGGTTCCGTGAAGGATCGCATCGGTCGGCGGATGATCGAGAAGGCGGAGGAGTCGGGCCGGATCAAGCCGGGCGACACGCTGATCGAGCCGACGAGCGGCAACACCGGCATCGGGATGGCGCTCGCGGCGGCGGTGAAGGGCTACCGGATGATCATCACGATGCCGGAGAAGATGAGCCGGGAGAAGCAGGTGGTGCTTGAGGCGCTGGGCGCGGAGATCATCCGCACCCCGACCGAGGCGGCCTGGGACGCGCCGGAGAGCCACATCGGCGTGGCGAAGCAGATGCAGCGCATCCTGCCGAACGCGCACATCCTCGATCAGTACGCCAACCCCGACAACCCGATGGCCCACTACGAAGGCACGGCGCAGGAGATCCTCGAACAGACCGGCGGGAAGATCGACTTCATCGTGCTCACCGCCGGGACGGGCGGCACGCTGACGGGCATCGCGAAGCGGCTGAAGGAGGAGATCCCCGGCGTGCGGGTGGTGGGCGTTGACCCGGTGGGGTCGATCCTGGCGGGGCCGGGGCCGATCCAATCCTACAAGGTGGAGGGCATCGGCTACGACTTCATTCCGGACGTGCTGGATCGCGGGCTGGTGGACGAGTGGGTGCGGACGGAGGATCGGGAGTCGTTCTCGACGGCGCGGCGGCTGATCCGGAAGGAGGGGCTGCTGGTGGGCGGGTCGTCGGGCTCGGCGGTGTGGGCCTGCCTGCAGATCGCGAAGAAGTACGGGCCGGGCAAGCGCATCGTGACGATCCTGCCGGACTCGGTGCGGAACTACATGACAAAGTTCCTCGACGACGGCTGGCTGCGCGCAAACGGCTTCATGGAGAGCGGCTGGGAGAGCGCGAGCGTGGCGGATCTGCTGCGCACGCTCGGCAACCGCCCGCTCCACACCGCCGCGAGCCACGAGAGCGTCGGCGCGGTGGTGCGCCGGATGAAGGACAGCGGGATCAGCCAGGTGCCGGTGGTGGAGCGCGGCGCAGACGGCGCGGATCACCTGCTCGGCATCCTCACTGAGTCGGACGTCCTCGGGAAGCTGGTGGACGGGCGGGCCTCGCTGACGTCGACGGTGGCGGAGGCGATGTTCCGCAACGTGCGGACGGTGCTGCCGGGCGATGATCTGGGCGGGCTGCCCAAACTGTTCGCTGAGGGGCTGGCGGCGGTGGTGGTGGACGAGGACAAGAAGCTGCTCGGCATCCTGACGAAGCTGGATCTGGTGGACTGGCTGACACGCGCCGGGGTCTGATCTGCGCTATCCTTCGGCGGTGAGGGAGCAGGATGCGGCTGGCCTGTCTGTCGGACGTCGAGGGGCGCTGGGAGAAGCTGGAGGGTTTTTGTCAGGGGAACCCGTGGGTGGGGCTGGAGGGCGACGCGCTCCGGCTCGCGGACGGGGTGACCTTCCTGTTCGGCGGGGACTCCATCGACCGGGGGCCGCACGGGCGGCGGTTTTTGCGGGCGATGGCGGCGGCGAAGGATCGGTACGGCGACCGGGTGGTGCTGCTGTCGGGGAACCGGGACATCAACAAGCTGCGGCTGGCCCAGGAATTGCGCGGGCGGCCCCGGCCTGAGGCCCCGGCGGGGAGCCGGGAGGAGATCCTTCGCTGGACGCTGCTGAGGACGATGGGGGCGGCGGACGCCTTCGCGATGCGGCGCGAGGAATTGCGGCGGGAGCGCGGGCTGGCGCGGGCGGAGGAGGTGTCGGAGGCGGAGGTGTCGGAGAGCATGCTCGACGATCTGGCGCCGGGCGGCGCGCTGTGGGCGTACCTCGACCGCGCGCAATTGGCGTACCGGGCGGGAGAGACGTTGTTCGTCCACGGGGCGATAACGGCGGAGAACCTGTTCGCCGTGCCGATGCAGGGCGCGGCGGCGGGGGTGGACGGCTGGGTCGCGGGCCTCAACGCCTTCATGCGGGAGCAGTGGGCCGCGTTCCGGCGCGATCCGCAGGGCGACGGACACCGGGAATTGGTCGCCTACCAGGCGCCGCTGCCGGGGACGCGGGTGAACGCGCGCAGCGTGGTCTACGGGCGGATGGCGACGCCTGAGGGCAACCCCCGGCTCCCGGCGCAGCGGGTGCGGGAGCGGCTCCAGGCGGACGGGGTCCACCGGATGATCGTCGGCCACACGCCCTCCGGCGACAGCCCGGCGGTGCTGCGGCGCGGCGGCTTCGAGCTGATCGCGGCGGACAGCTCCTACGGGCGGCTGGAGCGCGGCTCTCAGGTGCGGATCGAGGGCGGGCGGACCTGGACGGCGGCGTGGACGCACCCGGCCAACAGCGCGGTACCGGTGCGGGCGGAGGTGGAATTGGCGCCGGGGGAGCCTGCGGGCGAGCCGGGCGGGGAGGGGAGCCCGGTGGGCGGCTGGGTGGAGGGGGCGGGGCTGGTGAAGGGGGTCGTCGACGGGGGCGGGGTCGCGCAGTGGATCTGCTGCCGGTTCCTGCCGGGGTACGTGCCGGAGGATCGGCTGATCCCGGCGGGCGCGGGGTTGGGGTGGGCAGCGGAGGAGCCCTGAGGCGCGGGCTGCTGTGCGGGCCGCTCTGGCTGCTGTGCGCGCTCTCCGGCAGGGCGCAGGCGGCGTCCATCCAGCTCCCGGCGGGTGAGGATCCGGCCCGGTGGTCGCTGGCGCTGCAGATGGGGGATTTTTCGGTGCCGGGCGATGTGTTGATCGTGGATCGCGGCGCGCAGTGGGAGATCCAGGTGCGGGACGGGGCGGGGGTGGTGCGGACGGCGACGGTGGACGAGCCGCAGACGGCGCAGGCGCGGGAGGACGTGGCGCTGCTGGCGTCGAGCCTGCTGCGGCCGCTGGGGCCGGGGGCGGGCTGGGGCCTGCCGGTGCTGCCGGTGATCGCGCCGGACCCGCCGGAGCCGCGCCCGCGCCCGCTGCCGCCGCCGCCCGATCTGGAGGCGCTGCTGGCGGCGCAGGAATTCGCGCCGCAGCCGGTGGCGCCGCCCGATCCGGGGCTGCCGCTGCCGATCCGCGCCGGGCGGCTGGGCGGGGAGCCGTCGCGGGTGGAGGTGTTCCGCGAGGATCGCCCGTGGCTGGTGCTGGATCAGCGGGCGATCTGGCAGCCGGGGTTCAGGCCGACGGCGGGGCTGGGCGGGAGCGTCGGCTGGCGTCCCGTGGCGCCGCTGCTCGTCGGGATCGGGGTGGAGGGGCAGCCCTCCTCGGCGCTCACGGTCGATCCGGAGGCCCGCATGGGCCAGATCGGGGTGATGGGGCAGGTCTGGTGGGCGGCAGATCCGCTGCGGCTGGGGCTGGAGGGCGGGTGCGCGTGGCGGACGTTCTCCTGGCGGGGGCAGGCGCTCGGCACGTGGCCGGTCGCCCAGATCGGGGGGATGGCGGCGGCGTACCTGGAGCTGTGGCCGGGTGTGGTGGCGCGGCCCTGGCTGGGCGCGCGGCTCGACCTGACGCCGGGGCGGCTCACTCAGGGCGAGCTGGACGTCGGCATCGTGCCGGTGGGGCTGACAGCGGGGCTGGCGCTGCACCTGCCGCTGCGCGCTCAGCGCTGAGCGCGGGCCGTGACAGAACCGGGAAAATAAAACCTGATCGTT
>JBEIQZ010000093.1:0-14375 GCA_040376255.1 Alphaproteobacteria bacterium | reverse complement strand
GACGACTCTTTTTCGGGGTTTTGCCCGCCACATCCACCGGGCCAGCCGGGGCGGGTCAGGGAACACGGTCGGGCAGAGAGGTTCGGAAAAGTTTGGGATGATCCCATACTTGCTTCCTGCTTCTATCTTGTCTATGAATCTCATGAAAGGGGGGGATAGGCGCTTGATGCCCGGATCGCAGACAGAGAGCGCGGAGAGCGCGGAGAGGATCGTCATCATCGGCGGCGGCCTGATGGGCTGCACGCTGGCCCTGGAATTGGCTCAGCTCGGCGTGGAGGTGGAGGTGCTGGAGCGCGCGGTTCCCGGCGCGGAGGCGTCGAGCGCCGCCGCCGGGATCCTCGGCCCTCGGATGGAGGCCCACGGGCGCGAACCCTTCCGCCGCCTCGCCCTGGCGAGCCTCGACCTCTACCCGGCGTGGTGCGCGAAGATCACGGCGATGAGCGGCCTCCCGACCGGCCTCTGGCGCTCAGGGCTCTGGCGGCTGGTGCTGGCGGGTGAGGACGCGGCGGCCTGCCGGCCCGACCCGGCGGCGATCTGGCGCGCCGATCTGCCCGCGCCCTTCGCTCACGCGGCAGGCGCCTGGGAATTACCGGATGAGGGATCAGTCAACCCGCCACTGCTCGTCGCCGCTGTCCGCGCCGCCGCTGAGCAGGCCGGGGCGCGCTTCCTGAGCGGGATCCCGGTCACCGACATCGCGCCGGGACAGGTCAGGCTGGCCGACGGGCGCGCCGTCTGTGGCACCGTCGTCCTGTGCGCGGGCGCGTGGAGCGGGCAGCTGCCCGGGCTGGAGCGGCTGGCCCGCCTCCCGGTGCGCCCGGTGCGCGGGCAGGTGATCGCGCTTCAGGCAGCGCCCGGGCTGCTCGACCGCGTGCTGTTCTGCCGGGGCGGCTACCTCGTCCCCCGCCCCGATGGCCGGATCATCGTCGGCGCCACCGTCGAGGAGGTCGGCTTCGCGCGCGCCGTCACCGCAGGCGGGATCGCCGCCCTTCTCGACGCCGCCACCTCCGCCCTGCCCGCGCTGGCCGCCGCCACCTTCCTGCAGGCGTGGTGCAATTTCCGCCCGGCCACCCACGACGGGGAGCCGCTGATCGGCTGGATCGGCGGAGCCTCCCCCGAGACCGGCGTCTTCGTCGTCTCCGGCCACTACCGCAACGGCATCCTCCTCGCGCCCATCACCGGCCGCATCGCTGCCGCCGCCCTGCTCAGCGGGGAGCCGCCGCCGCCGGAGTGGGATACCGCCCGCCTCGGATGACGCAGATGATCCCGCCCCTGCTCCAGAACCGGCTCCCCTGGATCGCGCTGCTGATCGCTGTGCTGATCGGCGTATCGGCGCAGTATGCGTGGCTCGTGGCCGACTACGGGCCGCCCGAGTCCGATGAGTGGCACCACCTCACAAAATCAGAGGCGCTGCTCCACGGCTGGTATCAGGGGGGCCTCCAGGGCTTTTTTGACGCCTGCGACAAGGCCCGCACCACCTACCCGCCCCTCGCCCACGTCCTCGCGCTCCCCTGGTACGTCGCTGCAGGCGGCTTCTCCCTTCACACCGCCGAGCTGTCGCTGATCCCCTCGCTCGCGCTCCTCATGCTCGCCACCGGCGCCATCGCCCATGAGGCCGTCCGTCAGCACGCCGCTCACCGCCCCGCCGACCAACGCCCCGCCGACCTCTTCCCCGCCCTGCTCCCCGCCCTCGCCGCGCTCACCGTCGCCGGGATGCCCATCGTCGTCTGCCTCTCGCACAAGTTCCTGCTCGATCTCACCCTCGCCGCCTGCTGCACCGCCTGCCTCTACGCGCTGATCCGCAGCGACCGGCTGCTCAACCCCGGCTGGACCTGGATCGCCGGGGTCATGGCCGGGCTCGCCATCCTGGCCAAGTTCACCGCCGGGGTCTACCTGCTCGGCCCCTTCGCCCTGCCCGCGCTGCTCCGCCTCTCCGAGTGCCTGCGCCGCCGCCCGCTGCTCACCCTCTCCCTCCTGGGTGCCGCCGGGTGGCTCGCCCGCGCCTGGTGGCTGCGCGCCGGGTTCCCCGATCTCGACGACCGCCCCGTCGCCGAGGCGTGGTTCGACCGCGTGATGCCCCCGGTCTCCATGTTCCTTGAGATCTGGCTCCCCCTCTCCCTCCTCGCCCTCGCCGCCGCCCTCCTGACAAAATACCTCGCCCTCCGCGCCGTCTCCGCTCCCGCCGCCCCCACCTCCAACGCCGACCTCTCCCCCGGCTGGCGCGGCCTCACCGGCCTCCTCTCCCTCGCCGCCGCCACCCTCATCGGCTGCGCCCTCGGCGGCCTCTGGTACAGCGACCACCTCTACGGCACCGTCTTCGGCGTCCGCAGCTTCTCCGGCTCAGGCGGCTCCGGCGAGCAGGACCCCGGCCCCGCCACCCTCACCGGCTGGCTCTACTACCCCTACGCCATGACCCGCATGCTCCCCCCCTCCACCCTCCACGCCGCCCTCCTCGGCGCCGCCCTCTCCCTCGCTGACCGCGACCTCCGCCGCGCCCTCTGGCCCGTCTACACCTCCCTCCTCACCGCCTTCCTCCTCATGAACCTCTCCCCCAACAAGGAATTCCGCTACAGCGTCGCCCTCCACCCCCTCCTCGCCGTCCTCGCCGCCACCGGCCTGCTCCTCCTCCCCCGCCTCCTCCGCCCCCTCCTCGCCGCCACCCTCCTCGGCAGCGCCCTGCTCATGCTCTGGGGCTGGCTCCCCATGCACAGAGGCTGGTGGGCATGGCCCCCCCAGAACGTCTGGGCCGACGACAAGATCGTCTCCTCCGGCCGCTTCCTCCCCTCCGGCGAACAGATCCCCACCCCCCTCCACCCCATCGACCTCATCCGGCGCGGCCACGTCACGCCGGTCGGGCCGCTGCCCCGCCAGATCCCCTTCGACGAGTCGACGCTCCCGTTTGGGACGGATGGGCCTTAGTTTTGCGGGGGAATGCTCCCCCGCACCGGGCAGGGGTTTCACCCTGCCCTCCCCCTCGCGCGCACAGGCGCGCGTCGGCTGGCCCGTGCCGGGGGTGAATGCAGCGGACGGTCGTATCTGTCGCGACGGGCGCTTTGTCGGTTTTGCGTCCGCTGCATCCACCGGGCCAGCCGGGGCGGGTCGGGGAACAGTCTTGATGAATGGGCATTGGAGGGGGGACGGGTTCATCAAACCCGAGCAGGCTGCGCGGTTGGAGCGCGTCTGCACCGGCCCGCTGCTCTCTGCCGCCGACATCGCCCCTGCCCTCCCCATCCCTGAAGGCTGTCCGGCCACCCCCGGCGCCGTTTTCTCCGCGCCGCGTCAACAGCAGATGTTCGGGAGATGATCATGTCGGCATGGCCGTACCGCACCGAACGGTTTGCCTCTGTATCAGCGGTGTATCGCCCCCTCTACAGTCGTTTTGCCTCTGTAGCAGAGGTACATCACCCCCTCTACAGTCGTTTTGCCTCTGTAGCAGCGTCTCCTAAGACCTTCTCCAATCGTTTTGCCTCTATATCAGCGTCTCCTAAGACCTTCTCCAGTCGTAGAACGGCCTTAGCACCGTCTCCTAAGACCTTCTCCAATCGTAGAACGGCCTTAGCACCGTCTCCTAAGACCTTCTACGGTATTTTCAGAGTAACGCAGTATCCAACCCCACGAGCCTCAGCGGGGGGGCGCCGGGGGGGAATCATGGAGGTCACGCGACTCAGGCGCGTGACCGGAATTTCCCCGCCCGGCTGCGGGAGGTCGGCAGGAGGGGGCGCACAGCCCCCTTTTGCCCAGGAGGGTTCGGGAACCAGAGGTTCCCGATGGGGGCCCGGGGGCCAGCCCCCGGAACAAGGGGCTACGGGGAATCCCCGTAAACAACCCCAAATGGGGGGCCGGGGGCCAGCCCCCGGTATCAGCGGCTCCGCCGCTAAAGAACCCCCTCCACAAACGGAACCTCAATCACCTTCTCATGATTGATCGGCCCATGCCCAAAGTACCCAGCCTCTCCGAACAGGTCTCCGTGGTCAGCGGTGACGGTGATCCAGGTGCCGGGGGGGACGGTGTCGAACAGCTCCTCGATGGTGCGGTCGACCCAGCGGACGGTGCTGATCTGCCGCTGGCGGAGCTCCTCCATCTTGGCGTCATCGAACCAGCGGTCGGAGGTCTTGACGAGCTGACCGGCGCGGAGGTGGTCATCGAGGTGTTTGAACACGCCGTTGACGCCGTGGATGCGGGGCCAGTCGTTCTCGTGTTCGTCGGGGGTGGCGTAGGGGTAGTGGGTCTCGCCGGTGTTGAGGACGTAGAAGCCGGGGCGATCCTCATAGAAGCGGAGGTCACGGATCATGGGGCGGAGATCGTTATGCTTCGGCATGAGGCGGTAGCGGTCGAAGCCCCGGTTGATGGGAGTGGCGGGGTTGAGGACGGGCATGGAGACGAGCATCTGGGTGTGGTAGCCCTGGCTCTGGAGGTAGCTGGGGAGCCAGAGGCCGGGGACCATGCGGGAGAAGTCGATGTCGAAGCGGAGGCGCTCCTGGAACTTCAAAAAATCGTCCCGGTAGTACTCGGAGGCGTAGACCTGCTGCGGGGAGGGGTGGGGCAGGAGGCCGATGAGGAGGTTGTAGTGGGAGGGGGCGGTCCAGGTGGCGTAGGTATAGCGCCGCTGGAGGGGGCCGAGGCGGAGGATGTTGCGGGGGTTCGCTTCGAGGAAGCTGTCGAAGCGGCAGGAGTCGAGGATGACGATGACGTGGCTGCGGGCGCCGGGGGGCGGGACGGGGCGCTCGCCGGGGGGGGCGGGGCGGGCGGGGGGATCAGCGGGGACAGGCGGGGCCGGGGCATCGGGGGAGATGGCGGCGGCGAGGCGGCGGCGGAGGTGGGTCAGCACGGGGGGAGCATATCCTGGATTTCAGCGGCGCAGCGGGCGGGCATGCCGGGGGGGCCGGTGAGGCGGGCGAGCTCCTGCTGCGGGGGCGGGGCGGCGCGGTCGAGGGCGGCGAGGAGATCGGCGGGGGTGAAGCGCTGGATGTACTCTTCGTAGACGGCGCGCTTCAGGAGGATGTTGGGGAGGGCGAGGTGGCGGACGCCGTGGATGAGGAGGCGCCCGATCCAGTACGTGAGCGGGCTGACGCGGTGGGCGACGACGGCGGGGACGCCGGCGAGGGCGAGCTCCAGGGTGACGGTGCCGGACTTGGTGAGGGCGCGCTCGGCGCGGGCGAGGACGGCGCGGCTGTCGACGGCGGCCCAGCCCGGGGGGAGGCCGGGGAGCTGATCAGGGCGGACGCCGGGGGCGAGGCCGACGAGGACGGAGCCGCCGCGCTGCTGGTGGGCCAGGCCGACGGCGCGGAAGTCGGGCCAGAGCCGCCGGATCTCGGCATCGCGGGAGCCGGGCATCAGGGCGAGGCTGCCGGGCTCGGGGGCGCGCGGGGGCAGGCGCCCGGGGGCGGGGTGGCCGACAAAGCGGGCGTCGAGGCCGTGGGGGGTGAACAGCTCCGGCTCGAAGGCGAACAGGCAGAGGAGGCGGTCGTAGCTGCGGTGGATGTGGCGGGCGCGGCCGGGGCGCCAGGCCCAGACCTGGGGGGCGACGATCCCGAGGCTGGGGACGGCGCGGGCGCGGGCGTGGGCGCCGAGCGGGAGGTGGAAGTCGGGGGCGTCGACGGCGAGGAACAGGGCGGGGCGGCGCAGGGTGTCTGCGCGGGCGATCCCGGCGTCGAGGACGGCGCGGAGACAGGCGCGGTTGTGGCGGATATGGCGCAGGTGACCGAGCAATTCGGCGGCGCCCATCGCGGGGCGGGGCGGCTCGGCGCCGGGGAGCAGGGAGAGCCCGGCGGCGACGGAGCGGGGGCCGCCGATGCCGTGGACGGCGACATCGGGGCGGACGGCGCGGAGGGCGGTGAGGATCTCGGCGAGGAGCAGATCGGCGGAGGGTTCGACGGCGCTGGCGAGGAAAATCGGGGCAGCGGGGTTCACACGATCAACAGACGACATCAATAGACGGCGGAGAACCAGGCGGTCAGCGAGACATGGCCGCCGACGAGGAGGCTGGAGCCGAAGCTCAGGCGCCCGCGCTCGACCCAGGGGCCGCCGAAGGTGTCAGAGAAGAGCTGGAAGCCGAAGATGGCGTCGACGGGGACGGCGCGGGCCATGGAGAGGCTCAGCGTGGCGTCCTGGGCCTCGATGGTGTCGCCGAAGGAGGCGGCGGCGCCGACGCCCATCCAGCCGACGATGCCGTCATAGTCGGAGCCGCCGTGGATGACCGCGCCGAGATCGAGGGTGCGGGCGACGTGGCTGTCGGCGAGGAGGACGCTGGCCGTCCGCTGGCTGCCGTAGCCGATCCAGCCGCTGACCCCGGACAGATCGCTCAGCGGGACGCCGAGCTTGACGCCGCCTCCCGCGCCCCAGCCCTGCCCCGCGTACTGGGCGGCGCGGATGGACTCCTGATCGTGCCAGAAGGAGCCGTAGAGGCTGAACACGGAGAGCGGGCGGTACTCGATCTCGCCGCCGAGGGTGTTGTGCCGGTCGAGGGCGGCGCACTGGCTGCCGGTGATCGACGGGTCGCAGTCGCGGTGGCGCAGGTGATCGGCGCCGCTGCCCGCGTGGGCGGAGATGGAGAAGCCGCCGGCGGGGGTGGTGGTGAGCGCCGGGGAGAGCGGGGCGGCGGCGGCGGCGGGCAGCAGGGCGAGCAGGACGGGCAAGAGCATGTCAGAACTTCTGAGTAGCGGCTTCTGTATAGCGGAGCGGGGCCTCTGCGCCACAGGAAAACGCGCCTGTCGCGCAGCGGGGCCATGGAGCGCGGCCAGCGTGCCGCTGTGACGAGATCGGGGTACAGTCACCCCCTTCCTGCGCCGCCTGGAGAAGCCTTGCTCAGCCTGCTGCTCGCCTGCTCGACCCCTCCACCGGCGATCCTCCCTTTTGCTGCTGAGGGGGACGCGGCGCGCCCGGACGTGATCCTGGTGACGCTGGACACGACGCGGGCGGATCGGCTGGGGGCATACGGATACGCGGAGGCGCGGACGGACACCATCGACGGCCTCGCCGCGTCCGGCATCCGGTTCGAGCAGGCGATCTCGCCGCTCCCGCTGACGATCCCGTCGCATGCGACGATGTTCACCGGGCTGCTGCCTTACCACCACAACATCCGCTCCAACGGCGACAATGTGCTGGGGCCGGACTTCACGACGCTGGCGGAGCAGCTCAAGGGCGCGGGCTTCCAGACCGGCGCGAGCGTGGCGGCGTTCGTGACCAGCCGGGAGTGGGGTTTTTCTCAAGGCTTCGACGCCTATTTTGACTCGCTTCCGGAGGACAACGAGCGCAATTTCTGGCATGTGGAGCGCACCGGGGATCAGGTGGTGGACGACGCGGTGACGCTCATCCAGACCCGCGACCCGAAGCGCCCGATGTTCCTCTGGGTTCACCTCTACGACGCGCACCTGCCTTATGCGCCGCCGGCAGAGTACCTGAAGCAGAGCCCGTCCCGGCCCTACGACGCGGAGTTGGCCTTCGTGGACGACCAGATCCAGCGGCTGGTGACGGCCCAGGCGGGGCGGTCGACGGTGTGGTGCCTGATCGGCGACCACGGCGAGTCGCTCGGGGAGCACAACGAATTGACACATGGAAACAACGTCTACCAGGCGACGCAGCGGGTGCCGTGGATCCTCTCCGGGGCGGGGGTGCAGGGCGGGGTGGTGAAGGAGCCGGTGAGCACGGCGGATCTGACGCCGACGCTGCTGCACCTGCTGGGGCTGGCGGTGCCGGAGGGGCTGGACGGGAAGATCCAGCCGGGGTCGGCGCAGCTCCCGTATTCGGAGAGCTACCAGCTCGCGGAGCGGTTCCGGCTGGCGCCGCAGCAGGCGCTGGTGGACGGGCGGTGGAAGCTGGTCGCGAACCCGAAGCCGGAATTGTATGACATCGTCGCCGATCCGGGCGAGACCGCCGATCTGGCCTCGGGCGAGCCGGAGCGCGTCCAGCGGATGCTGGCGCTGCTGAAGGATCGGAAGATCCAGCCGCCGGGGCAGGCGGATCAGTCGATGACCCCGGACACGCTCGCGCGGCTGGCGAGCCTCGGCTACGTCTCGGAGGGCGGGTTCACCGGCGAAGATCCGCACACCTTCCCTGACCCGAAGGACTATCAGGACGTGCTGAGCGGGCTGATGCGGCTGGAGTCGGGGTCGGTCGCGGGGCCGAAGGAGTCGATGGAGCTGCTGCGGAGCTTCGTGGCGCGGCTGCCGAGGTCGTTCGAGCTCCAGAACCGCCAGTTCATGCTGCTGACCCGGCAGGGGGAGCGGGAGCAGGCGCGCGGGATCCTCGATCAGATGACGGCGCTGTTCCCGGATCAGCCCCGCGTCTGGCTGACGCTGGCCGGGAACGCGATGCAGGAGAAGGAGTACGCGCAGGCGCTGAACTTCGCGGAGCGGGCGATGGCGGTGGACGCGGCGAACGTGTCCGCGCAGGAGGTCCAGATCCAGGCGTTGATGCTCCTCGGGCGGGAGGAGGAGGCGGTGGCGATCGGGCGGGCCTTCGTGGAGGCGAACCCGCGCAGCTACGGGGTCGCGGCGGTGCTGGGGCGCTGGTACCTGCTCCGCAACAACCTGCCGGAGGCGGAGCGCTACCTGCGGATGGCGGTGTCAGCGACCAACCCCCGGCGCGGGGCGCGGGTGCAATTGGCGCTGCTGGCGCGGGCGGCTTCGGTGCGCCCGGACGCATACCGGCTGCTGCGGGAGGAGCTGAAGGAGTACCCGGGCAACCTGATGGCGCGCCGGCTGCTGTCGACGATGCTGGGGGAGGACGGGGACTACATGGAGCAGACGGAGCAGCTGAAGATCCTCGCAGCCTCGTTCGCCGACGACGATGAGACCGTGCTGGACTACGCGCAGGCCCGCTTCAACGCGTCTGATTACCGGGGCTGCCGGGAGACGTTGAATGTGCTCCTCGCCCGGTCGCCGGACGCGCCGGACGTCCTGCTGCTGCATGCGAACCTGCTGGCGAAGGAGGGCAAGCGCGAGGAGGGGCGCGCGGTGTTCATGCGGGCGGACGCGCTCCACACTGAGCGGGCGAAGAAGGTGGAGGCCGAGCGGCTGGAGGCTGCGCGGCTGGAGGCTGAGAAGCTTAAGGAGAAAAAGAAGTGAGGATGCCAGGAGCGGTGGAGTTCCTGCTGGCAGGGATCCTGCTGGCGGGGGTCGCGGGTGCCGGGATCGGGAGCGTGCGGGCAGCTCCCGGCAAAATAAACCCGCGTATGATGAGCATGCTCAAGGGCGGGACGCCCCGCGCGCAGGCCATCGCCGCCCGGAAGGAATTGTCAGGCGATCCGGAGAACCCGCGTCTGCAGCTCAACCTCGCCGTGTCGCTGGCGAAGGTGGGGAAGTGTACCGAGTCGCTGGATCTCCTCTGGAACAACATAGACGCGCTGGAGTTCACGGCGAAGGAGGCGCTGATCGCGGCTCAGTGCAGCAACCGGGTGGGGCTGAATGAGGACGCGCTGATGTTCGACCGGATGGGCCTCCGCGAGGAGCCGGACAGCGTGCGCGGCTGGACGCAGCTCGCGCTCCATGCGGACAAGGTGGGGGACACTGTCGCGGTGGCGGAGGCGCTGGAGGCGCTGGAGGCGCAGAGCAGGGGCGGAGATCCGGCGATCTACGCGCGGACGGCGCTCGCGATCCGGCGCGGCGACCTCGACGAGTTCGCGATCTGCCGCAGCCTCTGGGTGCGGGCGGGCTGGCAGGAGCGGGACGTGGTGCCGATGGAGGCGCAGGTCTGGCTGGATCTCGACGATCCGGAGACGGCCCTCTCCCTGACGACCGCGATCTCGATGACCCGGATGCCGAGCCGGTACGCCTTCGCGGAGGCCTACCGGCGGCTCGGTCAGGCGTCAGACGCCGCCTATGTGCTGGACAACGCGCGGCTGCGGCCCAGCGTCGGGGTCAACTCAGACGCGATCCTGATCCGGGTGCGGGCGGATCAGGGGGATCGGGCGGCGGCGGAGGCGCTGCTGGCCGACTATACCGACAGCAGCGAGCCGGACATCCTGGCGAGCCGCTGGTACGTCGCCCGGCTGGACGGCGATCCGGCGGAGATGGCGCGGTGGAGCGCGGCGTGGGAGGAGGTGCGCGACAACCCGCTCCAGCGGTTGGAGCAATTGATCCCGATCCCGGAGCGGTAGAGGGTTATATCGGCGGGCAGAAAGGGGTGAGCGATGGAAGAGAAAAAGCTGGAAGAGAAAAGGCTGGACGGGAAAAAAGAGCCGGAGCTCGGGCTGCTCCTCGGGCGGTTGTGGGGGCGGAGCAAGGTGGAGATGGAGAAGGCGGCCCGCTGGGGGCGCGACACCATCGCGCTGCGCCAGATGCGGACGGATCGGGATCGGATGTACCAGAAGCTCGGCAAGGAGGCGCGGCACCTGCTGGAGGCGGGCGAGATCCGGCACCCCGGCCTGGAGCGCGCGGCGCAGTCGATCCTGGAGATGGAGCAGCGCATCCGGGAGGCGGAGGAGGCGGCCCGGATGGGAGAGCGGGCGCCCGAGCCGAAGTTGTCGGAGGAACCTGCCGGAGAGACCGGGGAAACGCCGCAAGGGAGCTGATCGCGGCGCGGCAGAGCCGACAGCAGAGCCGACAGCGGCGCTGAAAAATCAGCGACGATCATCACCGCCGGGGTTGCAGGCGGCGCCTGATCGGTTAAATGGTGTGGACTTCGGGGCGATAGCTCAGTTGGGAGAGCGCAAGAATGGCATTCTTGAGGTCGTGGGTTCGATCCCCATTCGCTCCACTCCGATAACTCTGTAAAAGAGTCCTTCAGGCCGGATAAAAAATCCGGCCTGATGTATTTTTTCCCTCCCCATCCTCCCTTGAATCGTCTATAGGGGCTGCCACGCCCCGGCGGGCGATCAGGAGAGGACGCAGCGATGATTCTGGTGACGGGCGCGACGGGACGACTGGGGAGTCAGGTGGTGCGCGCGCTGCGCTCAGCGCGGCAGGAGGTGCGCTGCCTCGTCCGGAAGGGCAGCGAGTACTTCTGGCTCAACGACACCGGCGCGAGCTACTTCTTCGGCGATCTGCGCGATCCGCAGAGCCTCCAGCGGGCGATGCGGGACGTGAAGCACCTGATTGTTGCCTCCGGGGTGCGGGTGGATCGCACGGACAACCACCACGGCAACGTTGTGCGGGACGGGCATATCTCGCTGTTCGAGGCGGCGAAGCTGCGCGGCGTACAGCAGGTGATCCTGGTGAGCTGCCAGGGGGCGGAGCGGGCGGCCTCGCCGCTGTTCGCGAGCATGAAGGCGGCGGAGGATCACCTGATCCAGTCGGGCCTCAGCTACACCATCCTGCGCCCGGGGCTGTTCGCGGCGAACTTCGCCGATCTGGTCCGCCGGGTCGAGATCAACGGATCGGTGTTCCTGCCGGGGCGCCCGGAGGCGAAGGTGGCGCCGATCCATGTCCGCGACATGGCGCTGATCTGCATGGCGGCGCTCGCGGCGCCGACGCTGCGCGGGCGGATCATCCCGGTGGGCGGGCCGGAGACGATGACGGTGGCGGAGGCGTTCCAGGCGGCCTGCGAGGTGTCGGGCGTGGAGCCGCACTCCTGGCCGCTGCCGCCGTGGGCGCTGAAGGCGACGGGCGCGCTGATGCGACCGCTGGGGCGGCGCTGGCAGAACCGGCTGCAGTCGCTGGCGGACTGGTTCGGCGAGGACTCGGCGGTGGACGGTCAGGCGCTCGCGGGGGATCTCGGCGTCCCGCTGACGCCGTTCCGGGAGGCGGCGCGGCTGTCCTTCCTCGACCGGCACCCCGGCGAGGATCCGACCGCCCGCGAGGAGAAGGTCGTCCACCGTCAGTTCACCTCGATCATCTATGAGCCGGGGGTGTCGAAGCTCTCTGAGCTGCCGCAAGGTCCGCCGCCGCGCAGAGACTGACACAGGACGGATGCGGGTCGGTGTGGTACGCTCGGCGCTCGCGGAGTGTCCATGCCTGTCTGGCTCGAAAAGTTCCTGCCGATCCTGCTGCTGCTGGTCGCCATCGGCATCGTCGTCTCCCGGCTGCCGAAGGTGGATCTCGGCCACAGCGAGGCGTACAAGCGCCGCCGCATCATGAACTGGGTTCCGCTCGGCCTGACCTACGCGTTCCTGTACTTCGGTCGATACAACCTGTCTGCCATCGCTGACATGCTGGACAAGCAGGGGCTGCTCACGAAGACGCAATTCGGCGACATCGACGGCGTGGGGGCCGCGACCTACGGGATCGCCTTCCTGCTGAACGGGCCGCTGACCGACCGGTGGGGCGGGCGCACCACGATCCTGATCGCGGCGGCGGGGTCGGCGCTGATGAACGTGGGGATGGCGCTCACGATGACGATGGGCATCGACAAGCAGCTCGACGCCGATCAGGTGCGGAACGCCCTGCTGGTGCTGAACGCGCTGAACATGTACTTCCAGAGTTTCGGGGCCGTCAGCATCGTCAAGGTGAACGCGCCGTGGTTCCACGTGCGGGAGCGCGGCGTGCTGGGCGGGATGTTCGGCATCCTGATCTCGCTCGGGCTGTACTTCGCCTACGACTGGAGCCTCGGGCTGGCGGAGCGGTACGGCGTGCCGGTGGCCTTCTGGGGTCCGGCGGCGGTGCTGGGGCTGTTCACCGCGATCGCGGCGGCGCTGGTGCGGGACACGCCCTCGGCGGCGGGCTTCAAGGACTTCGACACCGGCGACGCGACCTCCGGGCAGACCGGCCAGATGCCGCTGGCAGAGGTGGTGCGGCGGATGTTCTCCCAGCGCATCATCTGGATCATCGTGGCGATCGAGTTCTGCTCCGGCTTCATGCGGCAGGCGGTGATGAAGTGGTTCCGCTCCTTCGCGCGGGCGATCAACGAACATCAGGACGGCGGCATGCTCCACTTCGTCTACGACAACTGGGGCATGCTCCTCTGCGTGGCGGGCATCCTGGGCGGGGTGTTCGCGGGGTTCATCTCCGACCACCTGTTCCAGTCGCGGCGCGGGCCGGTGGCCTCGGTGCTGTACGGCGGGCTGCTCGCGGGATCAGTGGCGGCGGCGTTCTCGCTGGGGACGCCGATGCTCGGCTGGGCGATGATCTTCCTGTCGCTCTGCGTGATCGGCGTCCACGGGATGCTCTCGGGGACGGCGAGCATGGACTTCGGCGGGTCAAAGAACGCGGGCGTGGTGACCGGCATCATCGACGGCTTCGTCTACTTCGGCGGCGCGACTCAGGCGTTTTATTATGGCCGCCTGCTGCCCAAGAAGCCGTTGGACGCAGACGTCGCCAACTGGATCGCCTGGCCCGCGTCGATGATCCCCGTGGCGCTGGTCGGGCTGCTGCTGGCGCTCACTCTGTGGAACGCGAAGCCGTCGAAGGGCGGCGGGCATTGAACGATAACGGGCATTGAGCGCCAAAGAACCCACGAGATCCACGGAACGGAGCGACTGATGATCACCTGCCACATCTCCAGCGCGCACCGCGCCTCCCACCGGATCGACGTCCGGATCGACTTCCCTGCGGGCAGCGCTGAGCTGATCTTCCCCTCCTGGGCGCCCGGCTCCTACCTCCAGCGGGAGTTCGCCCGGAACGTGCGGGACATCTGGGCGCACGCCCCGGACGGGACGCCGGTGGAGATCGTGCGGCGCTCGCGCAACGAGTGGCGGGCGGAGACGGCGGGCGCATACGCGCTGCATTACCATGTCTATGCGCGCGAAAAGAGCGTCCGCACGCCGTTTTTGGACGAAGATCTGCTGTTCTTTGTCCCGACGAACCTGCTGGTCTTCGACCGGGAGCGCCGTCAGGAGCCGGTGCGGCTGCGGGTGTGGGTGCCGGAGGGCCACACCGGCGTCTGCCCGCTGGGCGCGCCGGTCGCGGGGCCGGGCTGGGCGGAGTGGGGCTGTGAGGACATCGACGTCCTCTATGACAGCCCGGTGGCGGCGGGGCGGTTCAGCGCGGACAGCGCGGAGGTGCGCGGGGTGCAGCACCACCACTTCATCGAGCAGGGGCACGACGGTGACCGACAGAAGATGATCGCGGATCTGGCGAAGATCGTGGCGACGGCGGCCGATCTCTTCGGCGGGGCCTTCCCCTACCCGGCCTACACCTTCATCACCCTGCTCCAGAAGGACGGGCACGGCGGGCTGGAGCACCTCGACAGCTCCGTGCTGCTGCGCCCCCGGCGGAGCTTCGCGGCACCGAAGGACTACGAGGAGTTCCTGACGCTCGCGGCGCACGAGCACTTCCACGCGTGGAACGTCAAGCGCATCCGGCCCGACACGCTCTCGGCGCCCTTCGCCTACGAGCGCGAGAATTACACGAAGAACCTTTGGTGGCTGGAGGGCGGGACGGTCTATTACGAGGAGCGCATCGTGCTGCGGGCGGGGCTGGTGACGGAAAAGCGCCACATGGAGCGGCTGTGCGACCTGCTGAAGCGGCTGGATCGGACGCCGGGCCGCTGGCACCAGTCGATGG
>JBEIQZ010000763.1:0-2086 GCA_040376255.1 Alphaproteobacteria bacterium | reverse complement strand
GGGCTCAGGAACAGGCTCCCGATGGCGGCGCGCAGGTAGAGCCGGAGGGTGGCGGGCAGGCCGTAGCGGCTCTCCATCTGGAGCACGCGGAAGACGCGATCCCAGGCCAGCCGGTGCGACGCTTCGACGAGCGGGGCGCCGTCGAAGATGCGGCGGCGGGCGCGGAAGATGCCCATCAGCGAGCCGATGGAGGTCCCGGCGATCAGCTCCGGCTGGAGCTTGCGGCGGTGGAGCAGGGTCCACGCCCCGGCGTAGGAGTAGCCTGCGCCGCCGCCGCCGCCGAGGACGACGACGAGCTGCCGGTTACAGACCTCGGCGTCGAGGCTCTCGCGGTCGAGCGGCAATTGCTCCAGCAGGCGGCGGCGGCGCTCGCGGGTGAGCGCGACGAGCTCGGGCAGGACGCGCATCGCGGGCCAGAGCGTGCGCTCCTTGAGCGGCCCGGCGAGCCGCTCGCGCACCTTCCAGGCATGCGCCGAGAGGGAGTCCCCGACCTCCACGTCCTGCCCGTCCTTCGCCCGCACCGTCTGGAGCCTGGCGAAGCTCAGCACATAGCGGAGCGCGTCGACCGCCGCCTCGTCGGGGTCGCCGGGATCGCGGAGGCTGTGCTGGATGACCAGCCGCTCCATCTCCTCCCAGGGGCGGCGGTGTTCGAGGACGGCGGCAGCGTCGGTGTTCGAGAGAGTCATCCCGGTGAACGTAGCCTGCCATCAGACGGGATGAAAGAACGTCTGGAGCAGCTCCCAGGGCCGGGCGCTCTTCTGGACCTCCCAGTGATCGGGCAGCAGCGCCCGGTAGGCATGCTGCTGGAAGCGGCGGCAGATCAGGACGACCGCGCCGCGCTCCTCCGGCCCCCGGATCACGCGGCCCGCCGCCTGCACCACGCGGGTCATCCCCGGCTGGACGAAGGCGTGGAAGAAGCCGTCGCCGTAGCGCCCCTCGTACCACTCCTGCTGGAGCGTCCGCCCCAGCCCCGGCACCGGCAGCGCGGGGCTTACGATCAGCACCGCCGAGAGGCGCCCCGGCATGTCGACGCCCTCGGCGAAGATGCCGCCCATCACCGCCATGAGGACGGTCGGGACGCCCTCCCCCGGCGCGCCCAGCCCCTCCACCATGCGCCGCCGCGCGGCCTCGTCCATCCCCGGCGTCTGCCGCAGGATCACCCGGCCGGGCAGCGCGAGCCGCTCGTGGATGTCGTTGAGCTGCTGGAAGCCGGGCGTGTAGACCGCCACGTTCCCCGGCACGGCGAGGACGCAGCGCTGGACGATCTCCGCGATCTTCGGCAGCTCCTTCTCCCGGCTGCTCCAGGTCGTCGAGACCCCCGGCACCGTCACCACCAGCCGGTTCTCCGGCGGGAACACCGACCCCAGCCCCAGCGCGATCACCCGATCCGGCGGCAGCCCGCAGCGGTCGCGGAAGAAGGGGATCGGCGCGAGGGTGGCGCTCATGCAGATCGCGGCGGCGGCCTCAGCGAAGATCGGCCCGAGGATCGGGGCGGGATCGCGGCACCAGAGCCGCAGCCACCGCTCCCCGCCCGCGCCGGAGCCCTCCGGGGGGAGCGCCCCCGCCAGCACCACCGTCTCCTCGCCCGCCTGCTCCAGCCGCCGCACGAACCGCTGGACCGCCCGCGCGAGCGCCACCCAGGCGTCCTGATCGGGCGCCACCAGCTGCTCCCCGGGCAGCGGGCTCGCGCCGAACCGCAGGTGCTCCAGCCCCACCTCGTCCATCCGGTCGGCCAGCCGCCGCCACCGGCGCGGGTTCAGCTCCACCTGAACCTCCTGCTCTTTAAAGATATCTCCCCGCGCCGCGCCGGGGTCAGACACCGCGAGCAGCGGGGCCGCCTCGATCTCCTCGACGATCTGGAGCGCGATCTCGCGGAACACCTGCGCGTCCGGCGCGGTGTACTGCGCCAGCACCGCCAGCCCCATCGACTGCAGCAGCGCCGGGGAGGCCGCCTCCATCGCGCGGTCGGGGAGCTGGTGCGCCTCGTCCACGACGATCACGCACCGATCCAGCTCCAGATCCCGCAGCCGCGCCTCCGCGTCGAACAGGTGGTTGTAGTCCCCCACGATCACGTCCACTACCGCCG
>JBEIQZ010000702.1:0-2536 GCA_040376255.1 Alphaproteobacteria bacterium | reverse complement strand
TTCCAGGGTGTAGCGCGTGCCGCCCTGCCCGCTGACCTCGACGCGCCCGCCCTCCGCCAGATCCTCCGCCATGCGTCCCCCCCCTGCTGGAAGGGAGGTTATCCCGCCCCGGGAGCCCTCACCAGCCGCCGGTACGCCGCCATGCAGCCCGCCAGCAGCGCCGCCTCCCCGATGAACTTGCTCTCGCGCACCAGCACGCCCAGCCACGGGCTCAGCCCGCCCGCCGCGTCCTGCACCGCCCGGCTCCACTCCAGCGGCAGCGCCAGCACCGCGAACAGCAGCGCCGCCGCCGCGAGCCAGCCCCGCCCGCCCCGCGCTCGCGCCTGCGCCTGCGCCTGCGCTTGCGCCGCCGTCCCGACCGACGCGAGCGCCAACAGCAGAAACACGAGGTGGTGCTCATAGGTGTAGACCGGCAGGCACACCATCCACACCGACAGCGCCCCGAGCGCCAGCCCCTCGGCCAGCGCCCGCTGCTCCGCGCTCAGCCGCCCGCCCTGCTCCGCTGCTCCCGGCTCCGGCGCCCGGAACCACCACCACCACCCCGCGAGCGCCCCGATCATCGCCGCCTTTGACAGCACCTGCGCCGTCGCGGAGAGCGTGTCCCGCCCGGAGGGGAAGGCCCGGTGGAGCAGATCGGGGACGGAGTGGTTGGCGTTGAGGCTGATCGGGACGGTGAGCCCGTTGTAGTCCCCCGACGCGAACCCCGGCAGGATCTCCGTGTAGAACCGCCACTGCACTGCGAACGGCGCCAGCGGCAGCGCCAGCACCGACAGCGCGATGGCCGTCGCCACCCCCGCCCCCACCGCCCGCCACCGCCCCCACCGCGCCATCGGCACCAGGAACAGCGCCGGGCTCATCTTCAGCATCCCGGCCACCCCGATCAGCGCCCCGCCCGCCGCCTCGCGCCCGCGCGTCCGGGAGAGCCACAGCCCCGCGAGCGCCGGGATCAGCGCCAGCAGGTTCGCCTGGCCCATCCACATGTTGTCCGGGATCGGGCTGTACACCACCACCAGCGCCGCGATCCAGCCCCACCCCGCCCCGAACCGCCGCAGCAGCGCGCACCCCGCCAGCAGCAGCAGCTCATTGAACAGCAGCGACAGCCGGTAGGCCGCCACCAGCGTCAGCGGGCGCGCCCACACCATGCCGAGCAGGAAGGGCGGCGGATAAAAGTACGGGTGGACCACGCTGCGGCGCGTGTGCTCGGCGTGGGCGCGGGCGGTGAGCGCGGCCCCGTCGTAGGGATCGCCCCCGTCCCAGGCCACCTGCAGCGCGTAGTAATAGCTGGCGAAGTCCCGCCCGTTCAGCGCCGACTGGATCACCTTCCACGCCGGGGCGGTCTGGAACACCAGATGCCCCAGCACCGCCGCGAGCAGCAGCGCGATCAGGCGGCCGCGCTGTCCGCCCTGCGGCTCTCCGCCCCGCTCCATCAGGCGACCGTCACGTCCCCGCACAGGTACACGTCCTGGATCGCCTGCAGCAGCGCCGCGCCTTCCTTGCGGGGCCGCTGGAACGCCTTGCGCCCGGAGATCAGGCCCATCCCGCCGCCGCGCTTGTTGATCACCGCCGTCCGCACCGCCTCGGCGAGATCGGAGTCGCCCGAGGATGCGCCGCCGGAGTTGATCAGCCCGATGCGCCCCATGTAGCTGTTCGCCACCATGTAGCGGACGAGATCGACAGGGTGGTCGGTGCAGAGGTCGGTGTAGACGCGCTTGTCGATCTTGCCGTAGCTGCTGCCGCCCATGTTCAGCGCGATGTAGCCGCCGTTGTTCTCGGGGAGCTTCTGCTTGACGATGTCGGCCTGGATCGTGGCGCCGAGGTGGTTGGCCTGGGAGCTGAGATCGGTGGAGACATGGTAGTCTTTGTCCGTCTTGAAGGCCGGGTTCCGCAGGTAGCACCACAGGATCGTCGCCAGCCCCATCTCATGCGCGATCGCGAACGCCTGGGACACCTCCACGATCTGCCGCGTCGACTCCGGCGCGCCGAAGTAGATCGTCGCCCCCACCGCCACCGCGCCCATGTCGCGGGCCTGCTTGACGCTGGCGAACATCACCTGATCGAAGCGGTTGGGCAGGGTCAGCAATTCGTTGTGGTTGATCTTCACGATGAACGGGATGCGGTGGGCGTAGCGCCGCGACACCGACCCCAGCACCCCCAGCGTCGAGGCCACCGCCGAGCAGCCGCCCTCCATCGCCAGCTCGACGATGTTCTCCGGCGCAAAATAGTCGGGATTCTTCGCGAAGCTCGCGCCCGCCGAGTGCTCGATGCCCTGATCCACCGGCAGGATCGACAGGTAGCCCGTCCCGCCGAGCCGCCCGTGGTCGTACATCGTCTGCAGGCTGCGCAGCACGTTCGGGTTCCGGTCTGAGAGCGCGAAGGCGCGATCCACGAAGTCCGCGCCGGGGAGCATGAGCCGGTCGCGGGAGATGCCCTGGCAGCGGTGATCGAGCAGCCATGCGGCGTCCTTGCCGAGCAGCTCTGAGATGCGGCTGATGTCCATGTTGTCCTCCGGGGGCGCTGTATATCGCGCCGCGCCCGG
>JBEIQZ010000641.1:0-3079 GCA_040376255.1 Alphaproteobacteria bacterium | reverse complement strand
GGGGCGGCGCGGGGGCGGGGAGGGGCGCCTGCGGGGGCGGGGGGACGGTCACCACCTCCGGCATCCTGTTTGTTTCCTGTCCCGTCCCGTTATTGAAGCAGGCGGACAGCCAGAGCAGCGCGGAGAGGGCGGCCCGGCGCACGGTCAGCCCCGCGCCACTGAGGCGATGCCCGCCGGGGTGGCGGGGACGATGCCTTTCTCAGTGATGATGCCGGTGATCAGCTCAGCGGGTGTCACATCGAAGGCGGGGTTTCGCCCGGTGCTGGCAGCGGGGGCGGTACGGACGCGCAGGAACCGGCCCTCGTCCGACCAGCCCCAGGCGTGCAGCACCTCCTCGTCGGAGCGCTCCTCTATCGGGATGTCGGCGCCGGTCGGGGTGTGGAGGGCGATGGTGGTGGTGGGGGCGGCGACGTAGAACGGGACGCCGTTGGCGCGGGCGGCGAGGGCGGAGGTGTAGGTGCCGATCTTGTTGGCGACATCGCCGTTGGCGGCGATCCGGTCGGAGCCGACGATCACGATATCGATCTCCCCCCGGTGCATCAGCCAGCCGCTCGCGTTGTCGGCGATGACCGCGTGCGGGATGCCCTCCTGCCCCAATTCCCAGGCGGTGAGCTGGCTGCCCTGCTGGCGCGGGCGCGTCTCGTCGGCGTAGACAGACACCTCCACGCCCTGCCGCGCCGCCTTGTAGATCGGGGAGAGCGCGCTGCCCCAGTCGACGAACGCCAGCCAGCCCGCGTTGCAGTGGGTGTTCACCCGGCGGCGATCCTGGAGCAGCGGCGCCCCGTGCTCCCCGATGCGCTCGCAGCAGGCGGCGTCGTCGTCGCAGACGGCGTTGGCGGCGTGGATCGCGGCCTCGCGGGCGGCGCGTATGTTGTCAGCCCCGGACAGCTCCCGCGCCATCGCCTTCAGGACGGTGTCGATGCCATAGAAGAGGTTCTGGGCGGTCGGGCGCGTGGCGCGGAGCCGGGCGGCGGCGGCGGCGATGAAGGCGTGGAACCCGATCTCCGGCGCCTCCACCGCTGCCTGCGCCATCCCCAGCGCCCCGGTCGCCCCGATGGCCCCCGCGCCGCGCACGATCATCGTGCGGATCGCGTCGGCGGTCGCGTGGTGGGTGTGCATGTCCGCCACGCGGAACCGGTGAGGCAGCATCGGCTGATCGATCATCTTCACCAGCCCGTCCCCCGCCCACCACACCGTCCGTACCTGCTTCCCGTCGACGCGCATCCGGCCTCCTGCTCCGGCACGGCGCTTAACATGCTCAATGCTGCGGGGGTTACCCCCCGCATCGGGACGGCGCTGGCGCTTGTCCCTCCCCCCGCGCCAAAGATGGCGCGTTCGGCTGGCCCAAGCCCTTGGTGAATGAGGGGGACGGTCATATTTGTCGCGACGGGCGCTCTTTCGGTTTTACGTCCCCCCCATCCACCGGGCCAGCCGGGGCGTATCGGGGAACAGGGTCGTGCAAGAGGTTCGGAAAAATATTTAATTTCTCAATGCGAGTGCTCCCCTTCTCATGAGATTCATAGATGGGATAAAAGTAGGTATGGAAAGTGTGTTCTGTTGTTTGCTTGCCATTCATCAAGCAAAAAATATTGGAAAATAAATATTTTTTCCAAACTTCTCTGCCCGACCCATTTTCCTGACTCGTCCCGGCTGGCCCGGTGGACGCAGAGGACGTAATACCAAAAAAGCGCCCGTCGCGACAAATAGGACCGTCCTCTGCGTTCACCCCCGGCACGGGCCAGCCGTCGCGCGCCAGTGCGCGCGGGGGGAGGCATAAGCGGCGCACGCCGCGCCCTGCCGATGCGGGGGGTAACCCCCGCAAGAGTATTGCGCCGGTACGCGCGATGCCGTACCATCGCTCAGGGAGGCGCGATGCTGCTCGGTTGGTTCCTGTTGGCCGGGCCGGGGATGGCAGGGGCTGAGGAGCGCTCCCTCACGGACGGGGCGCTCTACCCGGCGGTGCCGGTGTCGCTGCCGCGCGCCGGTTCGCCGTACCGCGCCGGGGACGACCGGGGGCCGGTGAGCGGGCGCCCGGCGCACCCGGTCTGGTTCGAGCACGATCTGCTGGCGGGGCGGGCCGAGGTGACGCAGGCGCAGTACGCGGCATTGACCGGCAAGCGGCCCTCCTCCTTCGCGGGCTGCGGGGAGGACTGCCCGGTGGAGAACGTGAGCTGGTACGAGGCGGTCGCCTTCGCCGATCTGCTCTCGGCGCGGGAGGGGCTGCCGCCCTGCGGGGCGTCGGTGGACTGCGCGGGCTGGCGGCTCCCCACTGAGGCGGAGTGGGAGTACCTCGCGCAGGGGCCGGTGCGCCGCGCGACAGGCTGGTACGCCGAGAACTCCGGCGGGACGCCGCGCCCGGTGTGCAGCGCGCCGGAGCCGCTGAACGCGCTCGGGCTGTGCGATACGGCGGGCAACGTCTATGAGTGGGTCTATGACCGCTATGAGCGCTTCGCCTATGTGGGCATCGCGGAGGGCGCGCTGAACCCGGTCTACGATCGGTGGGACGCTTTTTATCGGCAGCGGCGGGGCGGGAGCTGGGCCGACGCGATGGAGAGCGCCGACCCGGCGCGGCGGCTGATGCTGGAGGCGGGGCAGCGCCACAGCCATGTGGGGTTCCGGCTGGTGCGGACGATCATCCGGTAGGAGCCGGGGAGCTGCTCAGCAGGGATCGGGGAGGGCGCTGCCGGTGTCGGGCGGGGCGGTGAGGAGGATGACGCCGCCGAGGGCGCCGCAATGCACCAGCATGACCAGGGTGCCGTCCTCCGCGACATAGACGTTCGGATCGTTGAGTTCGACCGGGATGGGGGAGGCCGTGCCGCCAAACAGGGGGCTCGTCGGCTGGATGACGCTGTTCGCCGGGTCGGTGACCCCCAGCAGCTCCGGGATGACGATCGGATCGCAGGGGCTGGCACGGAAGGAGAGCAGCATATCGGGGAGGCGATCCAGAAAGTTCTGCTCGGCGGCTCTGGCGCGGAGGAAGTAGCGAAGATGGCGGTTGATCGTGAATCTATTTGAGTTGTCTGGATGGATGACGATTGGATAATAAATTTGTGGTGGAAAAATATTATTAATAATATTG
>JBEIQZ010000278.1:0-8031 GCA_040376255.1 Alphaproteobacteria bacterium | reverse complement strand
TTATCCACCGGGATGTAAAGCCGCACAACCTGCTGATCCTCCGGGGGCGGGTGCGGCTGGCAGACTTCGGCATCGCCCGCCGGGAGGACAGCACGCTGACCCGGAGCAGCATCGCGATGGGCTCGATGGCCTACATGCCGCCGGAGCAGCGGCTCGACGCCCGCAAGGTCAACCCGACCGCCGACCTCTACGCCACCGGCGCCACCCTCTACGCCATGCTCACCGCCGGGAACCCCATCGATCTGTTCACCGCTGAGCTCCACTCGCCGCGATGGCTCGGCATCGACCCGCCGCTCGCCCGCGTCATCCACCGGGCATGTGCCTTCAACCCAGGTGATCGCTACCCTGGCGCCGCAGAGATGGCCGAGGATCTGAAGCGCGTCGCGCGCGAGATGAACCTGCGCCTCCCTGAGCGCCTCCACTTCCTCCAGACCGCCCCGGTCTACGCCCCCTCCAGCCCGGCACACCAGCAAAGCCCCACCGTGCTGCCCGAGGCGGAGCCGCCTGCGCCTGCCACCACCTTCAGGAAGGCCCCCGAGGCTGCCCCCCCCCAGAACACCGCCTACTTCGCTCCCTCCTCGCGGGAGAATCAGATCCTGATCGCCCTCGCGGTGTTCGCGCTCCTGAGCATCCCGATCAGCGGTCTGATATACAGCGGCTACTTCAACGCGCCAGAGGCCGCGCCCGATCCGGACGCCGCGCCGATCGGAACACCTGATGCGGCGCCTGCGATCCCGATCCCGGCTCCGGTGCCGGCTCCGGCTCCGACCCCGGCTCTGACCCCGGCTCTGACCCCGGCTCCGACACCGGCTCCGGCCCCGCTGCCGACGCGACCGGTGTCTCCGACGGTGGAACCGGTAAATCCGGCGTTCGCGGAGCTTATCGGGAGTTGGATAGCGGAGGGGGACTCCGGGCTGGTGACGACGACGCTGTCCATTTACCAGAAAAACAACAACCTGTCAGTGACAATATCAACAACAAGCTCACTGAACAACAAAAAAACAAAATGTTCAACAACAGCGACATACTCCAAAAATAATATTGTTATAAATTTAAACAATTCATGTGAAGACAAGTTCAAGTACACACTCGCTCTGCAGTCCCATCCTGCCGGCGGACAGACGCTGTCCGGCAGCTATTCCGGCCCGATGGGGAGCGGCCCGATCACATTCATACGGAAATAGGATAGAGCGGCGCCTCCCATGCTGCTCTGCCTCCTCTCCCTGCTGTCGGGTCCCCACGCGCAGGCTGCCCCCCTCCTGGAGGCGGGCGGCGCGCTGCTCGGTGATTTTCCGCGCGCGATGCAGGGGCCGGCCGCTGCCGGGCTCCAGATCGAGGGGGCGTGGCAGGCGCGACCCTGGCTGAGTCCGGGGCTGTGGCTGGGGGCGGATCTGCTCGGACAACAGCAGCTCCGGCTCGGCCCAACGCTCCGGTTCTCCTCCCCGGATCGCAGGCTCTCGCTCCAAATCGGCGGCGGCCTCAGCGCGGGGGGCGGCCCGGCCGGATCCGGCATAAGCGCATACGGCCTGCTCGGGGCGGCCTGGGAGCAGCCCATCGCTCCCACGCTCGGCCTCCGCACGCAGGCAAGCTATCTGGCGGAGGCGACCGGCGTCCCGGCTGGAATGCTTCTGACGACCGGGATCATCTGGCACAGCAACCCGCCACCAACGCCGCCACCGCCACCGCCGCCGCCACCACCACCGCCGCCACCGCCACCGCCACCGCCACCGCCACCTGTCGCCTCTGTCATCTCGCCCGCCACTGCAAAGGTGTGGGTTCCGCACCCGATCTGCGAATGGATCCCGGCGGATCAGGCGGCCCGTTACAACGGACAGACCGTCGAGATCCACGCGCCCGGCTATCTGTCCGTCCAGCTCACGCTCCCGGCTGAGGTGACGCTTCAGCCCGCGCCGGAGCAGGGTTCGCTGATCCTGATCGTCCAGCCGGATGATCGCGTCTCGGTCAACGGGGCGCCGGTCGCCGTCTCTGCCGACGGGATGGCGTTCGTCAACGCGGCGCCGGGGGTGGTCGACATCGCCGTCTGGGGCGGAGGTGCGCGCCGGACGTACAGGATCGGCGTGGTGGACGGCGTCGCCACCTGGCTCCGCGACCCGGCCCCCGATCTCCAGACCTTCCAGTTCAGCACCGGGAGCTCGACGCTGAGCAGCGCGCAGCTTGAACAGCTCCGGGGCATCGCGGCGGACGCCGGCGGCTGGCGCTTCCAGATCTACGGCTCCTGGTCACCGGAGGGCGACATCGACGCCAACCGGGCGCTGGCCGAAGCGCGGGCGCGGGCCGTCTATGACGCACTCATCGCCGCCGGCGTCCCTGCGGATCGCCTGGAGCTCGCCCCGCCCCGCCCGCCCTCCCCCGGCGTCTCTGCGGCTGCCGCCCGCGCCGCCTGGCTCCGCCCCGTCCCGGGAACCCCATGATCCTGCGCCTGCTTCCTCTGCTCTGGCTGCTCTCCCTGCTCTGCAGGCCCGCCGCCGCCACACAGCAGTACACCGTCCACACCGGGCAGACCTTCGAGTCCATCGGCGGCTCCCCGGAGGCCGCCGACGCGCTGCGGGCGCGGAACGGGTACCGCCCCGGCGCCCAGCCGCTCCCCGGAGACGTGCTGATCCTGCCGGACGGCGAGGAGGGGCACGGCCTGATCATCCACCTCAACGGCACCGGCACCGTCACCACGCCTGCGGGCGCCGCCCTGCCGCTGCGCGTCGATCTCCGGCTGGAGATCGGCAGCCGCGTCTGTACGGACGCGGACAGCTACACCACGCTGCGGCTGGCGGTAGCCGGGGAGGGGACCGATCACGACGAGGTGACCCTGCTCGGCCAGACCTGCCTCGTGCTCAGCAGCGCCGCCCACCGTGGCGCTGATCGCTCCTCCACCCTCGATCTGGAGCAGGGCGGCGTCATGGTGCCGCCGACCACGACCGGCCCCGGCACCGTCACGGTCCGCACCCCCGACGGGCTGACATCGGCGAAGGCGGGCGGCTTCCGCGTCTCCCGCGAGGAGGCCGCGACCCGCACCGAGGCGCTCACCGCCCCGCTCTCAGTCTTCGGGGCCGGGGTCGAGGTGCCGCTGAAGACCGGTCAGGGGAGCCGGGTTCGCAAGGGGTTCGCCCCGGACGATCCGAACGCCCTCCCCGCCCCCGGCTCCCCGCTCGCTCCGGCGGACGGCAGCTACCTGCGGCGCCCCGACTTCAACTGGAGCGCGGTGCCCGATGTGATCGGCTACCGGCTGGAGATCGCCGCCGATCCGCGCTTTGAAAACATTGTCTGGATGAAGATCCTGACCGATCCTATCTGGTCGCCAGACCGCTTCTCCCTCCCCTTCCGGGTAGAGGGGCTGTGGTGGCGCGTCCTCTCCATTGATCGCCTCGGCTTCTACGGGACGACCTCTGAGATCTGGCAGGTCATGCTGCCGGAGGGCATCGGCCCATGATCCTGCCTGCGATCCTGATCCTCTCCACCGCCAGCGCCGCGCTCCCCGGCTCCCCCGGCTACCTCCCGCCCGAGGTCAGCGCCGATCTCTACCGCCCCGCCTTCGGGACGGACGGCTTCGCCACGATCCCCGCCCGCGCCGCCCCGGGGCCGTCCGCCGGACTGGATCTCTCCTATCTCCGGAACCCGCTGATGTGGACGGACGGCGCGGGGGTGAGCCACCCCATCCTGTCCGACGCGCTCAGCCTCCACCTCGGGCCGGGCCTCGGGATCGGGCCGGTCTGGATCGGGGCCGATCTGCCGCTCTGGCTGGTAATGGTCGGGGAGGGGCTGCCGGACGGCTGGTCAGACGCCCCCTCTCCCGGCGACCCGCGACTGATGGTCCGCCTCCTGCCGATGGCTGCCGACGCCCCGCTCGCTGCCGGAGTGTTCGGGGAGCTGATCCTCCCAGCCGGCGCCGCTGCGAGGCTCGGTGGCGATCCAGGATGGAGCGGCATCATCGGCGCCTGCGGCGGCTGGCGAACCGGCGCCTTCGCCGTCGATCTCAACCTCTTCAGCCGCGTCCGCCCCGCCGCCGACCTCGGCACCTCGTCGCTCGACGACGGATTCGGCTTCGCCCTCCAGACCGCCTGGCAGGCGACGCCCGATCTGTCGCTCACCGCAGAGATGACCGGCGAGACATCCTTCCGGGAAGCCTTCGATCCTCTCCAGACGCCCGCCGAGCTCCTCTTCGCCGCGCGCTGGCGACAATTCAAGCTGGGTTTCGGGATGGGCATCACCTCCGGTGTCGGCACTCCGGCGCTGCGCGTCGTATCCGGTATCCGCGCGCCCCGTCCGCTACCGGCTCCTGCAGAAGATATTACCATGTAAGGATCTATCAGATTATATAGAGGGAGATGTTTATCTTCCTGTTGCAATCGGCGTGGGCACTCGACGCAGACACCTACGCTCCCTCCGGAACGAACCCCTCAGGCGGTGGCGGGCTGCAGATCCCCGCCCCGGTCATCGGCAACCCTGACGCGTGGTACGCAGGCGCCCAGCTCGTCTACGCCCACCGTCCGGTGGTTCAGCAGTGGCCGGACGGGACGGAGACCCCGCTGGTCACCGGCTCCACCGCGCTGCACCTGCTCGGCGGCTACACCGTCCAGAAGATCGTCCGCCTCGACATCGATGTGCCGACCTACCTCTGGCAGGGCATCAGCGAGTCCGGCGGAGACTCCGGCCCCGCCTTCGGGGACATCCGCCTCAGCGGCACCTTCGCGATCTTCCGCAGCCCGCTGCTGACTGTCGGCGTGACGCCTGCGCTGTTGCTCCCCACCGGAACCGCTGCCCGCTTCACCGGCGCCGGGGGTGTCAGCGGCGGCCTCACCATGAGCGCCCGCGCGCAGGCGACGGAGGAGGTCTCGTTCGACGCCAGCCTCGGGGTGCTGCTCGGCCCGGACAGCAGCCTCGGCGAAGAATTGTACGGCAGCAACTTCCAGTGGGGCCTCGGCGGCGGCTGGCGGCGCGACCGCATCGGCGCGGGCGCTGAGCTGACCGGGGCGCTCTCGCTGGCGGACGGGGTGGGGAGCTGGAACCAGAACCCCGCCGAATTGCATGGCTGGGGCAGCTACGCCGCCACCGACAACGTGCTGCTCACCGCCGGGCTCGGCACCGGCATCGTCGCCGGGGTGGGCGCGCCCGACGTGCGCCTCATCCTGGGCTTCTCCTGGCACGATCCCGGCTTCCTCGACACCGACGGGGACGGCCTTGAGGACGGAGAGGACGACTGCCCGACTGAGCCGGAGGACAAGGACGGCTTCAACGATCAGGACGGCTGCATCGACCCCGACAACGACGGGGACGGCGTCAAGGACCCCGTCGACGCCTGCCCGACCAGCCCCGAAGACATCGACGGCTTCAAGGACAGCGACGGCTGCCCCGAACCCGACAACGATCAGGACACCATCCTCGACTCCGAGGACGCCTGCCCCGACCTCGCCGGGCCCCTGGCCACCGGCGGCTGCCCCGACAAGGACGGCGACACCGTCCCAGACAGCACCGACCGCTGCCCCGCCGAGCCCGGCCCGGCCACCAACGGCGGCTGCCCGGTGCCGGTGGTACCGGTCGCCCCCGAGCCCGATCAGGACAAGGATCAGGTCCCCGACAGCCGGGATCGCTGCCCGACCGAGCCGCGCAACGCCGATGATCCTCCGGCCACCTCCGACGGCTGCCCGAAGCGCGTGCTGCGTCGCGGCACGAACATCGTGATCCTGGAGATCGTCTACTTCGACACGGGCAAGTCCACCATCCAGTCGCGCTCCTTCAGCCTCCTTGATGAGGTCGCGGCGACCGTCACCGCCAACCCGGACATCACGCTCATCGAGGTCGGGGGCCACACCGACAACCAGGGCAACGCCGACGCCAACATGCGGCTCTCCCAGGCCCGCGCCCAGGCGGTCGTCGACTACCTGATCCGGAAGGGTGTCGCCGCCTCGCGGCTCCGGGCGGTGGGCTACGGCCCCGCTGTCCCCACCGACACGAACGCGACCACCGGTGGTCGCACCAACAACCGCCGCGTCGAATTCAAAATTCTGGAAGTGGACAACCAGCCGCTCCCGAAGGAGACCCCGTGAACGCGATCCTCCTGCTCAGCCTGTGCCTGCCCCCCCTCCTGTCCGCCCTCCTGCCCTCCGCCGAGGCCGCTGATCTCACCGTCAACGGAACCACCCTCACCCTCGGCGGCACCCAGAGCTACGACAACGTCTACATCATCAACGGCGGCACCCTGCTGATCGCCGACTACACCGGCGCGGCCTCGACCGGCCTGCTGCGGATCAACGCCCAGTCCATCTACGTCGACAGCACCTCCTCGATCACCGGCATCGGCGCGGGCTACCGGGGACAGCTCAACGGCTACGGCGAAGGCACCGGCGGCGGGCAGGGCGGCGCGACCTTCCAGGACGCTGGCGGCGGCGGCGGCTATGGCGGCGCGGGCGGAAACGGCGTGCGCGACAACAACCGCACCACCGACGGGCGGGGCGGCGCGGCCTACGGCACCTCTGCCGGGGTGGACATCGACATGGGCTCGGCGGGCGGCGCGGGCGGCGGCGCGGACGGGGACTCCGGCGGCTACGGCGCGGACGGGGGCGGCGCCCTCTGGCTGCAGGCGGACACCATCACCATCGCCGGGACGATCAACGTCCGGGGCAACAACGGCGCGCTCACCAACAACGACGCGGCGGGCGGCGGCGCGGGCGGCGGCGTCCTGCTCTACGCCGCCAGCCTCAACTGCACCGGCACCGTCTACAGCTACGGCGGCGACGGCGCGACCATCGACGACAGCGGCGGCGGCGGCGCCGGCGGGCGCGTCAAGCAGTTCTACGACAGCCTGATCAGCGCCTGCTCCACCGTCGTCACCGGCGGCAACGGCCCGAGGAGCGCCACTGACGGCAGCAGCGGCAGCGCGACCTCGATCCTCGTCGACTACGACGGCGACGGCTTCACCAGCGCGGCAGGCGACTGTGACCCGGCGGACAGCGCGGTCTACCCCGGCGCGACAGAGGTCTGGTACGACGGCGTTGACGCCGACTGCTCAGGCGGCTCCGACTTCGATCAGGACGGCGACGGCTACGACGACAGCCTCTACGGGGGCGACGACTGCGACGACAGCGACGCCGCCATCAACCCCGGCGCCTTCGATGTCCCCTATGACGGCATCGACTCCAATTGCAACGGCTCCGACGCCATCATCGACGCCGATGGCGACGGCTACGACTCCCGCACCGACTGCGACGACACCGACGCAGGCGTCAACCCCGGCGAGGTGGAGATCTGGTACGACGGCACCGATCAGGACTGCGACGGCAACGACGACGATCAGGACGGCGACGGCTATGCGCTCGTCGACGACTGCGACGACACTGACGCGGGCGTGTTCCCCGGCGCCCCGGAGACCTGGTACGACGGCGTGGACAGCGACTGCGACGGCCTCTCCGACTATGACGCCGACCTCGACGGGCAGGACAGCGATCTGTACGGCGGCGACGACTGCGACGACACCGACAGCTCCGTCTACACCGGCGCGCTCGATGTCCCCTACGACGGCATCGATCAGGACTGCGACGGCACAGACGCCGAGATCGACGCCGACGGCGACGGCTACAACACCCTCCGCGACTGCGACGACACCGACGCCTCCGTCTTCCCCGGCGCGGTGGACGTCCCCTACGACGGCATCGATCAGGACTGCACCGGCGAGGACGCCGAGATCGACGCTGACAACGACGGATACAACAGCCTCACTGACTGCGACGACGCGGACTCCAGCGTCAACCCCGGCGCGGTGGACGTCCCCTACGATGGCATCGATCAGGACTGCGACGGCGCAGACGCCGAGATCGACGCCGACAACGACGGCTACAACAGCCTCATCGACTGCGATGACGCTGACGCGGGCATCAACCCCGGCGTGGCCGAGGTCTGGTACGACGGCGTGGACAGCGACTGCGACGGGGGCTCAGACTTCGATCAGGATCTCGACGGGCAGGACAGCGATCTGTACGGCGGCGACGACTGCGACGACACCGACAGCTCCGTCTACACCGG
>JBEIQZ010000286.1:0-7852 GCA_040376255.1 Alphaproteobacteria bacterium | reverse complement strand
CACCTCCGCATTTGTCAACTCTCAGCCCTCCGACCTGCTCGACGCCTCCGCATTTGTCAACTCTCAGTCCTCCGACCTGCTCGACGCCTCCGCATTTGTCAACTCTCAGTCCTCCGACCTGCTCGACGCCTCCACATTTGTCAACTCTCAGCCCTCCGACTTGCTCGACGCCTCCGCATTTGTCAACTCTCAGTCCTCCGACCGGTGCAACGCCTCCACATTTGTCAACTCTCAGTCCTCCGACCGGTTCGCCCCTCGTCTCTCCCATCGTTCTGTGATTCCGGCTATGCTACCTGCCCGAATTCTGGAGATCCGATGCGCCTGTCCCCCCTCTCTCTGTTCCCGCTGACGGGGCTCCTGTTGACGGGGATCTCCGCCTGCAACCCCGCGCCGAAGGACTACGAGGCGCCGCCCGACACCATCGTGGACGAGGACGGCGACGGCTACAGCGCCGCTGAGGGCGACTGCAACGACCGGGACGCCTCGATCCAGCCGGGGAGCCTGGAGGTCTGCGACGGGCTGGACAACAACTGTGACGGCGCGACCGACGAGGGCGTGACCGAGGCGTTCTACGCGGACAGCGATCAGGACGGCTACGGCGCGGCGGACAGCCTGAGCTACGACTGCTCGGCGCCCACGGGCTTCGTCGGCAACTCGAACGACTGCGATGACGGGGACGGCTCGGCGTACCCGGGCGCCCCGGAGCTGTGTGACGGCCAGGACAACGACTGCGACGGCGACACCGACGAGGGCAGCGGCCCGACCTGGTACGCGGACAACGACGGGGACGGCCACGGCAGCCCCTTCGACCAGACGGAGTCCTGCGACGCGCCCCCCGGCTACGTCGCCAGCGGCGGCGACTGCGACGATCAGGAGGCCGCCGTCAACCCGGACGCGGCGGAGGTCTGCGACGAGGTCGACAACGACTGCAACGGGCTGGTGGACGACGCCCCCGGCGCGCAGACCTGGTACTACGACGGCGACGGCGACGGCTACGGCAATTGCAACAGCTCCCTGCTCGCCTGCACGCCCCCGGCGGGCTGGGTGGAGGTGCCGACGGCGGCGGACTGCGACTGCAACGACGGCTACCTTGGCGCGAACCCCGGTATGCTGGAGGTCTGCGACGGCACGTTCGACGAGGACTGCGACGGACAGGTCGACGAGGCGGGCGCGGTCGGGGAGTCGACGTGGTACACCGACGCGGACGGCGACGGCTGGGGCGATCCGGCCCGCCCGGTGCAGGCCTGTGAGGGGACGGGGCTGGTCGTCAATGGCGGCGACTGCGACGACGGGCGCGCGGCGGTGAACCCGGCGGCGCAGGAGTCCTGCGACGGGCTGGACAACGACTGCGACGGCGCGACCGACGAGGCCGACGCAGTCGACGCCGCGACCTGGTACCGGGACGCCGACGGCGACACCTACGGAGATCCGGCTGTCACGCAGGACGCCTGCACCCGGCCCGCCGGGTACGTCGCGGACGCCACCGACTGCGACGACACCGACGCCGCCGTCTACCCGGGCGCGCCGGAGGACTGGTACGACAGCGTCGACTCCGACTGTGACGGGCTGGAGAACCCCGACGTCTGCGACGACATCCCGGAGGACACCATCGTCTCCTGGGACTCCACCTGCACCTACAGCTACGCCAACGCCTGGAGCGTGGTCACCGAGTGGGCCACCGACGGCGCCCTCGCCTATTCGGCGGGTGTCAGCTCGACGCATGTGATGGTGACCCCGGCGGTCGGCCCGCTGCAGGACACCGATGGGGACGGCGACGTCGACGACCGGGACATGCCCGCCATCGTCTACACGACGTTCTCGGGGAACTCCTACAGCGCCGCAGGCTACCTGCGCGCGATCCTCGGCGACGGCAGCG
Organism: Alphaproteobacteria bacterium; assembly: GCA_040376255.1. Lineage (GTDB taxonomy): Bacteria > Myxococcota_A > UBA796 > UBA796 > SXON01 > JBEIQZ01. The sequence continues at coordinate 5,976 of JBEIQZ010000286.1, read as the reverse complement.
GCGAGCTGTTCTCCGCCCGCTCGGTAAGCAGCGGCGGCACCACCTACAGCGTCTCGGCCACCGGCGGCGTCGCCATCGGCGATCTGGAGGGCGACGGCAGCCCCGATATCGTGACGCTCACCAGCGACTACCACCCCATCGCCTTCGAGAACGACGGGACGCTGAAGTGGGTATCGTCCGTGACGGTCGCCTACCTCTCCACCGTCCCTGCGATCTCGGACATGGACGGCGACGGGGACGGCGAGGTGGTGATCGGGAAGTACGTGCTGGATCACCTCGGCCGGCAGGTGGTCTACGGCGCGGACTGCGGCACCTATGTCAACTTCCCCGCCGACTACAACACCGACGGCACCCAGGAATTGATCTGCGGCGGGGTCATCTACGACCTCAACGGGAACCGCGTATGGCGGGCCTCGGTCTACGGTGCGCGCGCCGGGATCGGCAACTTCGACAGCGACTCCGCCCCGGAGTTCGTGCAGGTCTACGGCGGCTACGTCTACCTCTATGACAACAACGGTACGCAGCTCTGGAGCTACGCATCAGGCGCTGCAGGCAACGGCTCCCCCGCCATCGCGGACTTCGACGGCGACGGCTGGCCGGAGATCGCCGCCGCCTTTGAGACGAAGATCGTGATGCTGGAGCACACCGGCGCCGTCAAGTGGACGGAGAACGTCTACGACACCACCTCCGCCGGGGCGGGCTGCTCGGCCTTCGACTTCGACGGCGACGGCGTGCATGAGCTGGTCTACGCCGATCAGTCCGACCTCACCATCTGGGACGGCAGCGGCAACGCGCTCTACCACACCTCCGATCACGCCTCCGGCACCCTCTGGGAGTACCCGGTGATCGCCGACGTCGACCGCGACGGCAACGCCGAGATCGTCGTCGCCAGCAACGACTATCTGTACAGCGGGTGGGACGGGATCACCGTGCTGGGCGAGGAATTCGACGAGTGGGCCTCGGCGCGCACCGTCTGGAACCAGCATGCCTACAGCATCACCAACATCGAAGACGACCTGTCCCTCCCCATCGACCCGACCCCCTCCTGGCTCGACAGCAACACCTTCCGCGCCAACCACGCATGGTCTGAGGAGCCGGACGGCGCCCCCGACGTCGCGCCGGTCATCCTCGGAGTCTGTGAGGACTGCTCCGTCCGCACCCTCGATCTGTACGTCTCCATCGAGAACACCGGCTCGGTGTTCACCCCCGCCAGCCTCCCTGTCGCCCTCTACAGCATGAACGGAGCCACCGCGACGCTGCTGGAGACGCGCGCCGTCGGCCGCGAGGTCCACCCCGGCGACCGGCTGGAGCCGCTGGTGTTCAGCGTCGCGCTCTCCGACATCGGCCCGGACGGGCTGAAGGTGGTCGCGGACGACGACGGCACCGGCGCCGGAACCCATAACGAGTGCGACGAGTCGGACAACGACGCCACCTGGAACGAGGCTGTCTGTCCCTGAGGCGGGCTGTCCCTGAGGCGGGCTGCCCCTGAGGCGGCCTCCGTCCGATCCGGTTAGTTGAGCCGGTATGTCCAGCACCGCCCCGACCAGCGAGCAGCTCCGCGAACAGTGGAACCAGATGGCCCCGATCTTTGTGGCCTCTGTCCAGACTATGACCACCGACGCCCACCGGGGGCTGCTGCAGATGCTGCGGCTCCCCGACGCGGGCGCGCTGCTGGAGGTCGGCTGCGGGGGCGGCGGCCTCGCGGAGGTGGCGCGCGGGCTGCTGCCTGCGGAGGCCCGGCAGGTCATCACTGATCTCTCCCCGGCGATGCTGGCGTTCGCCCGCGAGCGGAACCCGCAGGCCGAGGCGCAGGAGGCCGACGCCGGGGCGCTCCCCTTCGCTGACGCTTCGTTCGACCGCTACCTCGCCGCGCTCAACCTGATGCTGGTGCCGGACCCGGCGCGCGCGCTCGCGGAGGCGTGGCGCGTCCTCCGCCCCGGCGGCTACGCCGCCTTCTCGGTCTGGGGCCGCCGCCGGAACAGCCCGCTCATGCAGATCACCCAGCGGTCGCACGAGAAGATCAGCGGGAATACAGCGGTGCCGCCGCTGCCGGCGCGCAGCAACTTCCACCTGAGCGACCGGAAGAAGCTCCGCAAGCTCTCAGAGCGGGCCGGGTTCGACTTCCTGCTGTGCTGGGATCAGCCGATGCTCGTCCCCTCCCTGAGCGGCGCGGAGCATGCCGAGGAGATCCAGCGCTCCCAGCCCCGGCTCCGCCTGATGCTGGAGGGGCTGCCGGAGGAGGATCGGGCGGCGTGGCTGCGGCAGATCTGCCGCCTCGCGGATCGGCGCCTGCGCCGCCACCGGCCCATCATGCTGGAGATCCGGATGGTGCTGCTCCGCAAGCCCCTGCCTGACCTGAGCATCCCCGACGAGGACACCGAGGAGAGCCAGTCCGTCGCGCTCCCGATGGAGCCGGACGGCGATCAGACGGGCTTCACCGTCCGGGCGGAGCTGCCTGCGCTGGAGGCGCTGGCTGCAGTGCCGGAGCATACAGTGTCCATCCCCGCGACGGACGTCCGGTAGCCGGGCCGCCGATCCGGCCTCTGTATCAGCAGATCACTCTGCCGTCTCCGGCGTGCAGAGCACATCCCGCACGGCAGGATGACCGTCCCGAGCTGCCCCGGCCGCAGGAATTCGCGGAGCTGATCGCGGGTGGCGGCCCACCCCTCGGTCCCGCTGTGGCCGCCCGTCTCCGGCGCGGGCCGGTTGCCGTCAGGGGGCGCGGCCACGCCGGGATCGAGCTGCACCATCGCGCGGGAGCCGGCGGGGAGCGGCCCGTCGATGAGGGCGATCCCCGGCGGCGGGTAGGCGGCGGGGTCGAGCAGCGGCAGGCCCAGGCCGCGCGCGAGGATGCGGGTGCCGAGGTTGCTGACGGTGTCGTCGTAGAGGTTCTCCTGCACGAGGATCAGGCGATCCTGCAGATCGGGGACCCAGGCGGCGGGGTCGACGGGGTCCCACCAGAGCTGGCTGGCGGCGATCATGACCTGCCGGTCGCGGGGGTCGGGGAGGGTGTCGAGCATCAGCCCCTCGAAGATCACCCAGGAGACGGATCGCTCCAGCAGCACTGACCAGGTGGAGCCGGGGACATGGAAGGCGGACGCCTGGATCTCCGGGTTGACGGCGGTGAACACCCCGCCCTCGATGCCGCCCATCGAGATGCCGTAGAACAGCAGGACGTCGGGATCGACCAGTGGCTGGCCGGAGGCTCCGGCGAAGGCGGGGTCGCTCAGCAGATCTCCCTGCGTGATGGCGAGGAGGATGGAGCGGTAGGCGAGCTGGCTCTGGACGAGCCGGTCGGTGAGCATGGGGAGCTGACCCATGTCGCGCCCGACGATGAGCGCGTCGGCCAGCTCGTTCTCGGAGAGGCCGCGCCAGGTGGTGGCGACGATGATAAAGCCCTCCCTGTCGGCGATCTCAACCGCTGAGGAGTAGCCGCCGAGGTGGCCCGCAGGGGTGCCGAAGATGCCGTGGCCGAAGAAGAGGACGGGGACGCTCCCGGCGGGCGCGTCCTTCACTGACTCCGGCACGTGGACGTAGATGTCGGCCTCCATCGTCCCGTCTGCCGTGAGGGCGCCGGTGGTGGCGTCGAGGTTGAGCAGCGTGTCCCCGACGAGAAAATTCTGCACCTGCAGCCGCCCCTGGGAGACCTTCCACCCGCTGTAGGCGACGGGGTCGCCCTCGTCGGCGTTGTTGACGCGGTAGAAGTCCCAGCCGGTCGCGGGCTGGAGCTGCGCCGCGCCGTCCAGCAGCGGCGTCCGGCCGTCGCCCACCGGGAAGTCCCAGGTGAGGGCGAGGCGATCCGGGTCGATGCCGAGGGCCTGAAGCTCGCCCACCAGGCTGCGGATCGCGGGGCCGCCGCCGGTGAAGTCGGCGGGATCGTCGCCGGAGAGGATGGCATCGAAGCGGTCAGGGCGCGGGCAGAGATCGTCGTAGATCACGACAGCGACCCGGTGGCCGACCGGCATGGGCGCCTGCGGGCGGATCAGCAGGGCGGGCGCGGGGTTGTCGCGGGGGTAGCTGTCCAGCTCAGCGAAGACCGGGAGCTGCGCCCCGCTGTCGAGATCCCAGAGCTGCACCGCGCCGTCCGTCCAGGCGTCGTACCAGGTCGGCAGCATCGAGGCGTCGACGCCGTCCAGCCTGACCACCGAGGTCTGGACCGGGGAGAAGCCGGTGCGCCACGCGAGGCGCTCCACCGGGAGGGGGGTCGGGGTGTCGGGCAGCAGATCGGCGGGGATGGCGACATGCCCGTCTTCGATGAGGAAGGAGCTGGGGAAGGGATCAGACAGCCCTGCCCCGAGCAGGCCGCCGGACACGTCGGTCGCGGCGGCAGGAACCTCTTTGGCGGCCTCACAGGCCATCAACGCGATCAGGAACCCGGCTGCTGACATGCTGTCCTCCCGGCTGCCACACCGGACAGCGCGGCGCTACTGTAGCACGCCTGCGCCCTCCCCTCGAAGGGAGTAGAGGATGCCGTTGTTGCTGATGGCGAGGATCTCGCTGCCGTCGACGGCGGGCGGCGCGAGGAAGCCGCTCAGCAGGCGGCCGGGATCGAGCGCCCAGCGCTGGCGTCCGTCCGCCGGATCGACGAGGTAGAGGGAGCCGTCGGAGTTGCCGACCAGCAGGCCCTGATCGGTGAGCCGGGGGCTGCCGAGGGTGCCGGAGGTGGTGCGCTCGGCGTCCTTCCCTTCCCCGAGCAGAAAAGACAGACCGGGGATGTCCGCCTGCCAGCTCCACGACTCCTGACCGGTGCGGACGTTGACGCGGCGGAGCTTGCCGTCGGTGCCGCCGTGGTAGAGCCAATCCCCGTCGACAAGCGGGGTCGAGGAGGTGCCGACATCGAGCCGCCAGAGCAGGGATCGGGTCTGCCGGTCGAGGGCGACGAGCGGGCCGGAGTACCCGCCGACGATCAGGGTGTTCCCGGCGACCACCGCGCCGGCGGTGATGTCAGGCCACGCGCCCTCGCCGATGGAGACCAGCCAGCGCTCGGCGCCGTCCGCGCGGCCGATGCCGACCACCTGCCCGTCAGAGAAGCCGGCGACGACCTGATCGCCGTCGAGGGTGACGCTGGGGGCGCTGTAGAGGGTGAGGCGGCTGGCGCGGTCAGTGTCGATGCGGTGGGCGTAGCGCCAGCGCAATTCGCCGGTCTTCGCGTCGAGGGCATAGACCTGATCGTCCACGTTGGTGACGTAGACCGCGCCATCCTCCACGACCGCGCTGGCGAGGACCGGGGCGCCGCTGTAACGGCTCCAGCGGGTCTGCTCAGCCTGGAGGTCGAAGCAGGTGGTGTACCCGGCGGCGTCGGTGTAGTAGAGATCGGTGCCGACGAGGACGGGCGCGCTGCTGACCGGGCCGTTCGCCGGGAGGTAGCGGATCAGGGTGCCATCGCGCCGGCTCAGCACCAGCAGCGAATTGCTGCCGCTGTAGCCGGTGTAGATGCGATCCCCGACCACCAGCATCCCCGCCGGTTCGGAGCGGCTGGAGGCGGCGGGCGGGCGCCCGGGCAGGCGGCGCGACCAGCGGAGGATCGGCACGATGTCGAGCGCCTCCCCCTCAGCATAGTCGGGCAGCGCCATCGGCCCGGCGCTCAGGCCGGAGGCGCGCAGGGTGGAGGAGATCGCGCTGTCTGCCGCCTGCGCGGCTCCGGACAAGATTATGCCGGACAGGAGTACCCCGGACAGGGACACACCGGACAGGAACACGCCGGGCAGGGACATACCGGGCAGGACAGGCGGGCGCATCAGGAGCCTGAGGCCGGGATCGGGGCTGCCGGGGCGGGCGCGGCCATCGTGAGGCCCAGCTCCACCAGATCGGGGCGGACGGCCTGCGGGAACTTCGCCTGGAAGTCCTTCAGCGTGGCCTGCGCCTCCTCCAGCTTGCCCCCGGCGATCTGCACGCGGATCAGGGCGGCCATGGCCTCCTGCCCGAGGTAGTCGGCGCGGCGGCTGGAGAGCTCGCGGTAGAGTGTGACGGCGCGCT
>JBEIQZ010000842.1:0-1630 GCA_040376255.1 Alphaproteobacteria bacterium | reverse complement strand
GGGGAGAAGGTGGCCCGCAGGGCCGGATGAGGGGCGTTTGAGAACGGCTTTCCCCTCATCCGCCAGCCTCCGGCTGCCACCTTCTCCCCGTCCCGGGGCGAAGGGACGGCATTCTTCTTCTCGATTCAGTATCAGAGGCACTTTGCAACGCTGCAGAGGTGTGTCTGCCCACGGCAGCAGCTCCAGCACGACCATCAACCGAGCTTCGCCACCCCGCGCAGCACCGAGGCGTCCGACTCCAGCGCGTGAACCTCCCCCGGCAGCACCCACCGCGCCTCATGCTCGCCGCTGAAGTCGGTGGCGGCGGCGACGAAGCAGAGGCGCAGATCGAGGTGGAGGTGGGCGGGCTCCTCCTTGCCGGGGGCAGCGCGGGCCGGGATGTCGTGGATGTCGATGTCGAACAGCCCGCGCCCGCCGTCCAGCACCAGCGCCGTGATCCCCAGCTCCTCCGCGATCTCGCGCCGCGCGGCGGCCTCCACGCTGCGATCCTCCGGCTCGATGTGGCCGCCCGGCTGGAGCCAGCGGTGGAACTTCGGGTGGCGGATCAGCGCGACGTGGCGGCGATCCGGGGACAGCACGAAGGCCGACACGGTGAAGTGGCCGGGATCATAGCAGCGGCGGGAGCAGGCGTCCGGCAGGCGGGCGGCCTCGCGCATGGTCTGTAAAAATACCTGCTCGCGGGCGTCGACGGGGGCGTATTGATCCAGCAGGGCGATCAGATCGTCGGGGTACATGCACTGTGTCTATCGCAGAAGCGGTCACAGAGCAGGCGACGACGGCGCGATCCCGGAGTATCCTGATTGTCCCGTGGCTGTCACGCCGCTGTCACCTGTGGGGCCTCCGATGCGCGCTCTCCTCTCCCTGACCCCCGCCCTGCTCACGATGCCGCTGCTCTCCGCCTGCGACGGCCCCGACAAGCCCGCTGACACCGGCACCCTCACCGACGAGCCGGACTGCGCTGAGGCGGAGGCGCGGCTCGGCTACCGGGCCTGCGTGCCGCGCGTGGCGGACGAGGCGACGTTCCAGGGGGTGACGGTGGCCTCGTCGAGCGTGGATCAGCTCCGCGTCGGCAAGTACATGGTCCCCGCCGTCGACGGCGCGCGCCTGCCGCCGGTGTTCGTGGACGTCAACCGCTTCCAATTGCACTACGACTTCCTTATAAACGCCTTCCCCGACGACTTCGCCGGGCTCAGCATCGATCAGTACGAAGACCTCGTCCTCCGCCCCGACACCCGCGAATTCTACGCCGGCACCGTCTCGCTCTACATCGACGCAGACAGCTTCTTCTACGGCTTCACCGTCTGGGACGACCCCGCCGATCCCGCCACCACCGTCACCGAGGCGCAGGTCGGGGCCGCCTGGACGCAGCTCCAGGAGCGGTTCAATATCGGGGATCTGGCCTTCGTCCCCAACTCCACCGATCAGCAGGCCGCCGTCCCCGGCTGGGGCGACACCGACTTCCCGGTGCGGAACCCGGCGGAGGTCGACTACGAGGGCTACACCGTCGCTGAGGGCTACGGCTACCTCCGCCTCTACACGCTCGACGAATTCGCCGATGCCGGCGATGTCGCCGCCTACGGCTACCAGGACATCGTCGTGATCGAGGAGGCGCCCGAAGACCTCGTCCGCG
>JBEIQZ010000626.1:0-3292 GCA_040376255.1 Alphaproteobacteria bacterium | reverse complement strand
TCGCCGTCGCTGTCGGTGTACCAGATCGTCGCGTCCGCCGCGCCGGTGTCGACGCTGCCGTCACAGTCGTTGTCCAGCCCGTCACAGATCTCGATGGCCGCCGGGGAGATCGCCGCGTCGCCGTCGTCGCAGTCGTCGCCGGTGCTGCTGAGCGTCGCGTTGCCGCAGGACAGCACCGGGGCCGCCGGGTCGCCGTAGCCGTCGCCGTCCGCGTCGGCGTACCAGTAGACCTGATCGGTGGCGTTGTCATCCACCAGCCCGTCGCAGTCGTCGTCCCGCCCGTCGCAGACCTCCTGCGCGGCAGGGTTGAGCGCCGCGTCCGTGTCGTCGCAGTCGGTGTCGTCCTGCACGTACCCGGCGGGGCCGGTGCAGCTCTCCACGCTCACCAGCCCGTCGCCGTAGCCGTCGCCGTCCGCGTCGGCGTACCAGGACAGCGTCGCCCCATCGTCGATGGCGCCGTTACAGTCGTTGTCCAGCCCGTCGCAGGTCTCCGCCGCGCCGGGGTTGACGGTCACCTCGCTGTCGTCGCACTCCTGGCAGGCAGCATAGCCGTCGCCGTCCAGATCGGTCAGACCCACGCTGCCGTCACAGTTGTAGTCGTTCGGGTCGGCGCAGTCTGTCTCGTTGGCGCCGGGGTTATAGGAGGTGTCCGCGTCGTTACAGTCGCCCGGATAAGAGACATAGCCCGGAGGGGCCGAACACGAGAGCATCGTCCCGGCGCTGTCCCCGTACCCGTCCGCGTCGGCGTCGACGTACCAGATCGTCGCGTCCACCGCCCCGCCGTCGATGTCGCCGTCGCAGTCGTTGTCCCGCCCGTCGCAGATCTCCAGCGCCCCCAAATAGACGCCGCCATCCGCGTCGTCGCAGTCCGTGCTGTCCGCCACCAGCCCAGCCCCGCCGCAGGAGGTCTGCCCTGATGCGCCGTCCCCGTAGCCGTCCCCGTCCAGATCGTCGTACCACACGCTGCCGTCCACCGGGGCGTTGTCGGCAGTGCCGTCGCAGTCCTGATCGATCCCGTCGCAGTACTCCGGCGCGCCGGGGTACGTCCCGGTCACCCCGTCGTCGCAGTCCCCGCCGACAGCCACCGTCCCCGCCGGCTGAGTACACGCCTCAGCGAGCGTGCCGTCGTCCCCGTAGCCGTCGCCGTCCGCGTCCGTGTACCAGGACAGCGTGACCCCCTCGTCGATCACCGCGTTGCAGTTGTTGTCTGCGCTGTCGCAGACCTCCGCCGCGCCCGGGTAGGTCGTCGCGCTCCCGTCGTCGCACTCCTGGCAGGCGGCAAAGCCGTCGCCGTCCAGATCGGCCAGCCCCACGCTGCCGTCGCAGTTGTAGTCGTTCGGGTCGGCGCAGTCCGTCTCAGGCGCGCCGGGGTGATAGCCCGCGTCTGCGTCGTTGCAGTCCCCGCCCAGCGGTGCCCCCGCAGGCTCGCAGCTCTGCACCACCGAGGCGTCCGAGCCGTAGCCGTCGCCGTCCAGATCGTAGTACCACGTCCCCTGAGTTGTCGGATCGACATAGCTGTCCAGATCGTCCGCCACCCCGTCGCAGTCCTCGTCGGTGTTCGCGTCGTCGCAGATCTCTATAGCTGACGGGTTCACCGCCGCGTTGGCGTCGTCACAGTCCTCGCAGGCCGCGAACCCGTCCCCGTCCGCGTCCACATACGGGACCACCCCGTCGCAGTCCCGATCCACCTGATCGGTGCAGTCCTCGTTCGCGCCGGGAAAAACCGTCACATCTGCGTCGTCGCAGTCCGTGTTGTTCCCGATGTAGCCGTCCGGCGCGTAACAGGCATCCGTCGCCGTCGCGATGTCGCCGTAGCTGTCCCCGTCAGCGTCCTGGTACCAGGTCTGCTCCAGCCCCTCGTCGGTCTCGCCGTCACAGTTGTCATCGATCCCGTTGCACAACTCCGTCGCGCCAGGGTGGATGTCCGGGTTCAGATCGTCGCAGTCCTCCTCCGCCTTATAGCCGTCCCCGTCTTCGTCGCCCCCGTTCACCACCTGGCTGTCCGGCTTCGGATCCTCCTTGATCCCGTCCCCGCCCTCCCGGCACCCGATCAGCCCTGCCAGCGCCAGTAACATATAGCGACTCATTCCTGCTCCGTGATGTGGAGAGGGTATCGCAAGAGGGGAGGGGTATCAATATAATATAGGTATTTCCTGTATTCATGGTGAGTACAGTCAGACAGGCAGCGCTACATCGGCGGCGCGGTGATCGCGCAACCCGACGGGGGCGGCGCGTTTGCCGGGGCGTTCGCCGGGGCGTTCGCCGGGGCGTTCGCCGGGGCGTTCGTCGGGGCCGGCTCCGGGGCGCTCTCCTCGCGATCGATGTAGCCGAGGGCGCTCAGATCGGAGGCGAGCTCCCCGTCCATCCCGGACACCGCCCGCCCCAGCGGCACCGGGACGGCGGCGTAATTCACCTGCACCGTCACGCCCGACGCCCGCAATTCCGCGAGCGTCCCGCCCTCCCCGTCCATCGGGAGCGCCTGCAGGCGGATCGGCTCCACCCCGGCGCGCTGCACCCGGACGCTGGCCTGCGCCGTCGCGGCGAGCAGATCGCCCATCGGCTGCACGTAGACCTCGCGCTGCTGGCCCTTGCTGCCGTCGAACCGGATGCGGACGGTGCAGGGGTCGGGGCTCTCCACCGTGGCCTCCGACTTCATCAGCGGGTCGTCCCCCACCCACGCCCGCGCGACGCCGAGCGGCGACGACACCTCGACCTCCACCGTCTTGCCGCCACGGGTCGGCGTGATCCGCCACGCCCGCACCACCGGCCGATCCAGCCCCTCCGCCATCTGCGCGTAGACGCTGTCCTGCAGCGCCGCGCCGGACACCCCGCCGAGGGGCTGCCCGCGCAGGTTCGTCTGCTCGCCCGGATCGGCATGCAGATCGAAGAACCACTCCTGTCCCTTGCGGATGATGTACTTCTGCGCCCCGTCCACCACGCCCCAGCCCTCCTCCCCGTACAGCGGGCGCCCGAAACCGCGCGGGCGGTCGTCGAAGCGCGGGTCGCTGCCGGTGCGCGCGAGCTGCACCAGCGAGGTGCCGTCGAAGCCCGCCGGCTGCGCCGCCTCCTCAGGGATGCCGAGCAATTCCAGGATCGTCGGCACCACGTCCAGCAGCGACACCGGCGCGTCCACCCGCCGCGCCGCCAGCCCCGGCGCCCACAGCATCAGCGGGATCCGCAGCAGCTCGTCGTAGAAGCTGTGGCCGTGCTCCAGATCGCCGTGATCGAAGAACTCCTCCCCGTGGTCGGCGAAGAACACCACGACGCTCTCCGGCCCCGCCAATTCCAGCAG
>JBEIQZ010000010.1:0-34802 GCA_040376255.1 Alphaproteobacteria bacterium | reverse complement strand
TACAAGGATCGTTTCCTCGACGCAGCGGTGGATCGTGCGGACAGCGGCGGCGCGGACGGCGTCGGCGCCGGGGGGGGCGGGGTCGCGGAGGTCGTCGCTGCAGGCGTTGAACCAGGGGGTGCCGCCTTCGAGGTAGATGGCGACGCTGGCGGTGAGCGGGTCGGGGGCGGTGTCCTCGATGCCGGAGCCTCCGGCGTCGGACTTCAGGCATCTGCTGAACGGGCCGGGATCGGCGGCGGTGCCGATGAGGGCGGCGGCGAGGGCGTCGGCGCCGGTGAGGCGGGCTTTTTCGGCAGCGGCGGCGGCCTGCTCCTGGAGGAGCTGCCAGGAGGTCCAGAAGGTGAGGGCGATGAAGACGAAGAGGAGGCCGGTGAGGACGTCGGCGAAGGAGACCCAGGGGGACTCGGCCTCGCGGCGGGGCAGGGGACGGCGGTACATCACCGGTCGCGTCGGTAGAGGCGGGCGAGGCGCAATTCTTCGGTGAGGGCGGCGAGGAGCTGCTCCTGGGTGCGGAGGGGGTAGAAGCCGTCGAGGGCGGCGGCGATGCGGTGGAGGGCGTCGGCGAAGCGCTCCTCCTGCTGGCGGTAGCGCCAGGTGAAGACGAGGGAGAACAGGAGCCCGGCGATGGACTTGCTGAAGGCGAGCTGGGCGCCGTTGAGCAATTCGGAGAGGGCGCGGCTCATCCCGGACTGGGCGAGATCGGCAGCAGCTCCCGTCGCGGGCTGCATGGCGGCCTGGAAGCCGGGGAGGGAGTTGTTGAGGCCGATGAACAGGCCGGTGAAGGTGCCGAGGATGCCGAGGGTGAGCAGAACGCTCTGGCCGGTGGGGAGGAGCCAGTGCGGGCGGATCTCCTCCGGCAGATCGGCCTGCGGGGAGAAGAAGAAGGCGGCGGGCTGGGAGCGGGCGAAGCCGGGATCGGGGGCCGGCTCGGGGAGCCGGATGAGGGAGCGCTCAAAGTCCTCCCAGACCGGGCGGAGCGGGCCGGAGCGCAGCGGATCGAGGTTCCTGCGGCTCAGGTTCCAGGCGATCCGGTGCAGCATGGGGCGGAGGGCGGCGTCGAGGAGGCGGTGGAGCAGCGGGCGGGGCGGCGCCGGAGGGGGCGGGGCGGGGGCGTCAGGGGAGAGCGCCTCGGCGGAGAGCAGGCAGTGTCGGTGGACGACGGCGCAGAGATCGGCCCAGAGGCGGGTGAGGATCCAGCTCGCGGGGCGGCCGGAGGGGGCGGCGCGGGCGGCGATCCAGAGCAGCAGGCGTCGCTCGACGCGCTCCCAGCGGCCCGGCGCGACGGAGGGCGGCTCGGCGAGGTAGGCGGAGAGCCGGTGGAGCATCGCGCGCCCGATGTCGGCGCGGAGCTGCTCCCGGCGGGAGGTCGGGTGTTCGCGGCCCTCGCGCTCCAGCCGGTCGGCGATCCGGCTGAGCGCGGCGACCTGATCGGCCCAGAGCTGGAGGTGGACGCGGTAGACGATCCAGGTCACCGCGATCACCGCGATGGCGATCAGGGTGAGCCGATCCACCGGGCCGCTGACGATCTGGACGAGCCAGTCTGCCTGGCCGGGCGGCATCCCGGCCAGCACGACCATCCGGCAGAGCCAGAGGGTCAGCCCCCAGACCAGCAGTTCCAGCAGCAGCAGCAGATCAAGCAAGGAGCGCCTCCAGCGTCAGCGGCAACCCGGATAGCCGATATGTACCCTCCCGGGAGAGCGGCTGTATCCGCTCGCGACGCTCCGGGGCCAGCGGATTATCCAGGATCCGTAACCGGCAAGGTCCATCAGTGTCATGGACGAACGCCGGTTGGCCGCCGATGTAATCGGGATGTCTGGCCGGCACGCTGTATTCTGCGGTCAGGATGGTGTATACGGGAGATCTGGTATGGAGGAGCGATGGCCGGGTATTCCCTGCTGCTCATGGTTGCGACGGCTCATGCAGATCCCCTGGCGAATCTCGGTGATCTCACCATCACGGAGTTCCAGGCGGACACAGTGACGGTGGCTCAGTACTACGGCGAGTGGTTTGAGATCTACAACAATTCAGGATCGACGCAGGACCTGCTCGGCCTCCGCTTCCGTCATGACGACGGGCTGACGGTACAGGAGCTCGTCCTCACCAGCACCTACCTGCTCGGCGCGTTTGATTATGTCGTTCTGGGTGTGTCGAGCGATCTGAACAGCAGCTCTCCTCAATGGAACGGGAACGTCCCCATTGACATCACCTACGCATTTTTTGATGCGAACAACGCATCTATCGGCTTCAACATCAGCCTCCAGCAGGACTGGCTGCAGGTCTACACTGCGGACGGCGTGCTGCTCGACGAGGTGAGCTGGAACCCCTCCTGGGGCGCGCAGGCCGACTCAGCGATGCAGGTCGGGCCGAACGCCTTCAAGGTCGAGTGGGCCAATGACTTCCCGACGAACTGGTGTCCCTCGCAGGTCTTCATCTCGGTGTCCGGTATGCACGGATCGCCGGGGGTGGAGAACGACTACTGCGGCGTGAGCCCCGGCGAGGACATCGATCAGGACGGGTTCAGCAAGTCGCAGGGCGACTGCCGGGACGATGATCCGTACGTGAACCCGGACGCGGTGGACGCCGGGACGGGCATCTACTACAACACCGACGACGACTGTGACGGCGTGCGCGACGACGGCGAGACCGACGACGACGGCGACGGCTTCACCGAGGTCACCGGTGACTGCGATGACGGCGACGGGGGGCGCTACCCCGGCGCCCGCGAGGGGCTGGACGGAGAGGACGACGACTGCAACGGCTGCATCGATGATCTCGATGACGACGGCGACGGCTTCACTGAGTGCCAGGAGTACATCGACGCGGATGGCGACGGACTGGAGGACGATCCCTGGTTCGACTGCGACGACGCCAACGCGGGGGTCAACCCGGAGGTCGCTGAGATCCCCTACGATGGCATCGATCAGGACTGCAACGTCTACGATCTCTGCGATCTGGACGCGGACGGCTACGGGTTCGTGGAGTCGCTGAACCCTGGCATCTGTGAGTCTGGCGCGGACGATCTGCTGGACTGCGACGACGTGAACCCGCAGATCCACCCCGGCATCGAGGAGGTTCCGGACGACGGCGTCGACAACGACTGCGACGGGATCATCGACATCCCGGATCGCGACGGCGACGGCTATACCGTCGATGACGGCGACTGTATGGATCTGGCTGAGTCGGATCTGGAGGGCGTGCTGGACGCGGCGGAGCGGCTGGAGCGCTCGGTGGCGGTGCATCCGGGGGCCGAGGAGATCTGCGGCGATCTGATAGACAATGACTGCAACGGCTTCGCGGACGACCGGGCATCCTGCCAGAACGGCGCGCGCTACGGGACGATCCGGGGCGGCGGGATCTGCGGGCTGGTCGCGCCGGCTGATGGCGGAGTAGCGGGGCTGGTGCTGGCGATGCTGGGCCTCAGCATGAGGCGCCGGATGGGGAAGCGGGGAGGTGACGTATGATGTTTCTGATGTGGATCGCGGGGCTTGCGCACGCACAGTCCCAGGATGACAGCTTCTCTTTTGAGCTTTTCCGCCCTCATGCTGATCTGTACGGCTACAGCGCGGTGCAGGGAGCCAGCACGCTCCGCAACCTGGAGCTCGGGGTCGGCCTCTGGCTCAACTACGCGAACGATCCGCTCGTGCTGGTGGACAGCGCCGGGAACCGGCTGGCGATCACCGGCGACGCGGGGAGCGACAAGAGCGACGGCGTGGTGGAGAGCCGGGTGGCAGGCAACCTGCAGGCCGGGTTCGGGTTCGCGCGGTTCGTGAGCGTCACGCTGGATCTGCCGATCGTGCTGACCCAGAAGGCGTGGGATCTGGACACCCTGAACCAGCTCTCCAGCGCGCCCGCGCTGGGCGCCAGCGGCGGGCTGGGCGATCTGCGGCTCACGCCGAAGGTGGCGATCCTCGATCAGTCGTCGATGCCCATCGGGCTGGCGCTGCTCGTCCCGGTGGGGCTGCCGACCGGCGGCGCCTCCGGCTATCTCGGTGAGAAGGCGGTGACGCTCGATCCGATGATGGCGATCGAGTGGGCGAACGGCTCCATCGTGGAGGGCGAGCACACCTTCCGCATCGCGGGGAACATCGGCTATGAGGTCCGCACGGCGGACGCGCGCATCCGGGACATCCACCTGGGGAACGCGCTCCTCTACGGGCTCGGGCTCGGCATCCACCCGGCCAGCGCGCTGGAGATCATGCTGGAGTTCCACGGCCAGAGCTACGGAGCGCGCGGCTCCCAGAACCCGGCGGAGGCCCTGCTGGGCCTTAAGCTGCTGGCGGGCGACGTCGCGGTGAACGTGGGCGGCGGCGTCGGCGTGCTGCCGGGGATCGGGTCGCCCGACTTCCGGATCTACACCGGCCTCGCTGTCGGCCACAGCTTCGATCCGGACGCCCGCGACACCGACGGCGACATGATCAACGACGGCAGCGATCAGTGCCTGAAGGACGCCGAGGACGTCGACGGCTACCAGGACGAGGACGGCTGCCCCGAGCTCGACAACGACGCGGACGGCCGCGAGGACGCGGTGGACAAGTGCCCGAACGATCCCGAAGATGACGACGGCTACCTTGACAATGACGGCTGCCCCGACCCGGACAACGACAA
The DNA here is from genome assembly GCA_040376255.1 of Alphaproteobacteria bacterium. Classification (GTDB taxonomy): domain Bacteria; phylum Myxococcota_A; class UBA796; order UBA796; family SXON01; genus JBEIQZ01. The sequence continues at coordinate 30,197 of JBEIQZ010000010.1, read as the reverse complement.
GGACAACGTCATCGACACGATGGACAAGTGCCCTGATCAGGCGGAGAACGCCAACGACTACCAGGACGAGGACGGCTGCCCCGACGAGAAGCCCGTCGATGACACCGACGGCGACGGCTACAAGGACGATCTCGACCGCTGCCCCTACGACGCGGAGGACAAGGACGGCTTTGAGGATGAGGACGGCTGTCCTGAGAAGGACAACGACGGCGACTCCATCCCCGACTCCGCCGACAAGTGCCCGAACGAGCGCGAGATCTTCAACAACACCGATGACGAGGACGGCTGCCCCGACGAGAGCCAGCGCGTCGTCGTGTCAGCGGGCGCCATCGAGATCAAGGACGTCATCAACTTCGATCCGGGCAAGGGCACCATCCAGGCCAGCAGCTACAGCCTGCTCGACGAGATCGCCAGCGTGATTATGGCGCACCCTGAGATCAAGAAGATCCGCGTTGAAGGTCATACGGACAGCGATGGTCCTGACAGCAGCAACCTGAAACTCTCTCAGGCCCGCACTCAGGCGGTCGTCGACTACCTCGTCAGCAAGGGCGTGGACCGCTCCCGCCTCGATCCGGTGGGCTTCGGAGAGAGCCGTCCCATCGCTGAGAACACCACCCCTGAGGGCAAGGCCAAGAACCGGCGCGTCGAGTTCATCATCGTCTCGCGGGATTGAGCTCATAAGGGCGATGGAAGGACGATGGTTGGAACAGTCCGGCAGGGCGGCGGGTTCTGCCGGAACAGGGTAAGTCAATCCGGATCGGAGGAAGGATGAATCGGGCGACAATACAGGCAGTGAAGCAGGTGGTGACGCAGGCGATGGTGGTGATGCTCCTCACCGCTCCGGTGGTGGCCTGGGCAGGGGCGAAGGTCTCCAGCTTCCAGAAGGAGACGAAGAAGGGCGCCAACTACTGGAGCGGCGGCGCGGCCATCGACGGGAAGCTCGATACCGCCTGGATGCTGCCCGGCGACAGCGCCAACCGGGGGGAGTGGATCGAGATCGATCTTCCCAAGGGGACTGTTGACAAGTTCTCGATTATCGCCGGCTATGTGAAGGATGAGGAGACGTTCAAGGACTATCCCCGCGTCAAGCAGCTCCGCATCGACTTCTACAGCATGAACGATGAGCAGGGCTACGATCAGGTCGGCACCGCCACCGTCGAGATCAAGGACGAGATGGGGTTGCAGGTCGTGGACGTGCCGGACACGAAGATCGGCGGCGATCTGTTCGGCGGCAAGGCCAAGATCAGCATCGTCGATATCTACGCGGGTGTCGACTATCCCAACCTCGCCATCTCGGAGATGTCCTTTGTCCTCTCCGAGTTCGAGATCTCCCCCACGGTGATCTCGGTGAGCGGCGAGGGCAGCGGTCATCCCAAGGATCACGCGCTCGATGAGGACGTCAAGACCTTCTGGAGCATCCCCGCTGCCGAAGCGGGCTTCTCCCTGAACGGGAACAGCTATGGCATCTCCAGCGTCGGCTTCCAGTGCAACAGCAAGGACTACGCCCGCGCCAAGACCGTGGAGATCACCCTCAACGGCCTCGTCCAGCGCACCGTGCTGGAGGACAAGCCCGGCGCTGTGCAGTGGGCGAAGACCGCCCCCTTCAACGGCTACACCGGCGGCGCGACCGGCGATGTCGAGGTCAAGATCATCGACAGCTATCCGGGCGCCAAGTCCCAGGAGATCTGTCTCACGACGCTGAAGCTCCAGTCGACCAACGCGATGAGCTTCTAGCCAACGCCCCGAAAACCAGAGGCGCCCCGGTCACCCGGAGCGCCCCCCTGCGCACATCCGCGCTGAATCCCCGCCCCATCCACCGGGCAAAAAGAGAGACGCCCCGGTCACCCGGAGCGCCCCCCCTGCGCACATCCGCGCTGAATCCCTGCCCCTTTCCATCGCCCTTCAGATATCAGAGCGCGCTCTGATCTATCAGACAACAGTGAGGCAGGATGGAGCGGGCGAGGAGCCTCGCGGCTCCTCACCCGCTCCGTTCTGCCTCACTGCACGGCGACCGCGACGGCCGGGCCGACCTCGATCTCGACCGAGGCCGTGGCCTTGCCGGAGGTGGCGGTGACGGTGGCCTTGCCTTCGGCGACGCCGACGACCTTGCCGCCTTCGATCTTGGCGATGTTGGCGTCGGAGGAGGTCCACTCGACCTTGGAGTCGGCGAGGGCCTCGTCATCGGCCTTGACGGTGGCGGTGAGGGTGACGTCCTTGCCGACTTCGAGCTTGGAGCCGGCGGTGTAGCCCGCGACCTCAAGGACGTTGGCGATGACGACGGTGACGTTGTAGGAGCCCTTGACCGGGGTGCCCTTGACCATCGCTTCGACCTTGGCGGTGCACTTGCCCGCTTCCTTGGTCGGCTTGACGTTGGTGCCTTCGAGCTTGGCGCAGTCGGCCGGGGAGACGGTCCAGCTCAGCTCGGGGGCGGGGGTGATGGCCTTCTTCTCCTTGTCGAGCACCTGCACCTTGAGGACGGGCAGGGGATCGGTGGAGGAGACCTTGGCGTTGGTGTCGCCGTCGAACTTGATGGAGTCGGGGGTCGGGGCGCAGGCGAAGAGGGAGAGGAGGATAGCGACCATTGGGAACCTCAGGAAAAGAGTCGGGAGAGGGGGCGGCAGGGGTTTTCCATCCCTGTCTGTGGACATGCACGACTCACAGGTGGCGGATCCGGTAACGGGTTCGCACAGCCTGTGATCCGGTAGGACGTTCTCCACGGAGCCTGCCGAGGGCGCGCGGTATCTACTCCATCTGTAAAAAGATGCAAGCGCTTCAGCAGAGATTTTCGGGGAGGAAGAGACTCCCTCCGGCTGCTGAAAGCGGATACGGGGGGATGAGAGGGAGGTGCAGTGGGCGCAGCGGAGCCTCAGCGATTCGGCAAGTACCAGATCCTGGAGCGCATCGCGTCCGGGGGGATGGCGGAGGTGTTCAAGGCTCGGCTGGATGGCATCGGTGGGTTTCACCGATTGTTCGCAATCAAGCGGGTTCTTCCACACCTCGGCAGCAACCCGGAGTTCATCGACATGCTGGTCGATGAGGCGAAGGTGGCGGGGTTGCTGAACCACGCGAACATCGTCCAGATCCTGGATCTGGGCGCGGTTGACAATCAGTACTACATCGCGATGGAGTACGTACACGGGCGCGATCTGGGCGGGCTGATCGCGCGGTGCGTGGAGAAGGGGATCACGCCGCCGGTGCACCACGCGGTCTACGTGGTGATGGAGATGCTGAAGGGGTTGGAGTATGCGCACAGCCGCCAGCGGCTCCAGGACGGGGTGCCGGTCCCGCTGGACATCGTCCACCGGGACATCTCCCCGGCGAACGTGCTGGTCAGCTACCAGGGGGAGGTGAAGCTGACGGACTTCGGGATCGCGAAGGCGTCGGTGAAGGCGCTCCAGACGCAGTCCGGGGTCATCAAGGGGCGGTTCGATTACATGAGTCCGGAGCAGGCCAGCGCGCAGACGGTGGATCAGCGGTCGGATCTGTTCTCGACGGGGGTGGTGCTCTATCAGCTGCTGACGGGGCGGCACCCGTTCCGGCGCGGATCAGAGATGGCGACGATGGAGGCGATCCGGCGGGGAAATTACAACCCGCCATCGCTGTTGAACCCTGACATCCCTCCGGCGCTGGAGCAGATCGTGCAGACGGCGCTGGCGACGGATCTGACGTCGCGGTTCCAGTCGGCGACCCAGTTCAAGGACGCGCTGGATCGGTTCGTGCATGAGCTCGGGCTGATCGCGACGGGGAGCCAGCTCGCGAAGTTCATGCGGGAATTGATGCCTGAGGAGGAGCGCGCGGAGCAGCCTTCACGGGCGCCGGTGGCGGAGGCTGAGCCGGTGCGTGCGGCGCCGAACCTGCCTGCGGGCAGCGGCAAGGCGCTGGCGGGCGGGACGGAGGAGTCGACGCTGATCCGTCCGATGCCGCAGGCGTCAGACTGGGGGGAGGTGGCGACGGTGATCCGCAACAAGCCTGAGTCCTCAGGCGGGACATCCGGGCCGTCCGGGGCGGGGATGCGGCCGGTCGGGCGGGCGGAGCCGAGGGCGGAGCCGAGGGTGGAGCCGAGGGCGGAGGGCCGGCTGGAGGGCAAGGGGGAGGCGCGGGCGCGGACGGTGTACCGCACGCCGACCTACATCCACTTTGTGTACCTGGTGATGGTGGCGACGGTGCTGGTGATCGGGCTGGCGGGTGGCGCCGTGCTGGCGACGTGGCTGGGTCGCATGGAGCCGGGGCTGATTCAGCAGAACCCCCGCCTGCAGATCCATGTGCCGACCGGGGTTATGGTGCAGGTGAACGGCAAGGCGCTGTCGGGGGCGTCGCCGTATGAGGCGACGGTGCAGCCGGGGGTGGAGGCGGTGGTGCGGGTGGAGCAGCCGGGCTCAGCGCCGATCGAGGCGAAGGTGAGCCTGGGGGCGAATGAGGTCCGCATCATCAGCTTCAATCCTGTGACGCTGCAATCCGGCGGGCAACCTGGCGGGCAGGCAAAGCCGGAAGATTCTAAGAGTCCGAAGAACAAGTCCGGTAAGTAGGCCGGAGAGGGGGAAGGATGCAGGCTCCGGTGAGGCGTTCATTGCCGGTGGCGGTGCTGGCGGCGATGCGCCCGAAGCAATGGACGAAGAATGTCCTGCTGTTCGCCGCATTGATCTTCAGCTCCGGCTGGAATCAGCTCTGGGAGATCGGCGACGCCTCGCTGGCATTCCTCTGCTTTTGTCTGCTGTCGAGCACAGGCTATGTGTACAACGATCTCCGCGACGCGGAGTCGGATCGGAGGCACCCGACCAAGCGGTTCCGGCCGATCGCCGCCGGAGATCTGAGCGTGGGGGCGGCGTGGGGGTTGATGGCGGTGGCGTCTGTGATCGCGGCCTCGGTGGCGTGGCTGGTGAACCCGATATTTCTGGTGACGGCGCTGCTCTATTTCGCGACGACATTGAGCTACTCGACGATCTTCAAGCACTATGTGATCCTCGACGTGATGTTTCTTGCTGGCTGCTACATCTGGCGGGCGGTGGCGGGGGCGGTGGCGATCGAGGTGGTGATCAGCCCGTGGCTGCTGGTGTGTACGGCCTTTTTTGCGCTGTTCCTCGGGTTCAACAAGCGGCGCGGGGAGCTGGCGCTGCTGGAGGGGAAGATCGGGGGGACGCGCAAGGCGCTGGCGCAGTACAGCCCGGCGATGCTGCAGGAGTTTCAGGCGATCACGACAAGCGGGACGATCCTGAGCTATGCGCTGTACACGGTGCTGGGGTCGACGAAGAGTCCGTGGCTGCTGTTGACGATGCCGCTGGTGCTGTATGGCATCTTCCGGTATATCTATCTGATGGATCAGAAGGGCGAGGGGGCAGCCCCGGACGAGACGCTGCTGCGGGACAGGCCGATCCTGCTGACCTGTGTGCTGTACCTGGTGGTGGCGGTGCTGGTGCTGCTGCTGGCGCCGGATCACGCGATCACCGGGCTCCCCGGGTCGCCGGGGACCTCGTTCTGAGCCGGGTTCCCGGCGGCGGGATCAGGGGGCGGAGAGGTTGATCCGCAGGAAGCCGAGGATGCTGTCAGGGAGGGTGGGATCGACGGAGAGCAGCTCTGTGCCGTGCGCGCCGCCGGGGATCTCGATGAGCTGGTGGGGGCCGGTGGAGAGCTGGTTGAGGCGGCGGCTGGAGCGGGCGGAGTAGCCGTCCTCGGCGCCGGTGAGGATGAGCAGGGGGCGGGCGCCGTAGCGGGCGATTGCATCCTGGGTGGTGACGCTGTGGTACTCCATACCGGGGGAGAGGAGGGCGACGGCGGCGATGGCGGGGTCGTCGGCGGCGACCCGGAGCGAGAGGTTGGCGCCGATGGAGGCGCCGACGAGGGCCACACGGACGATCTTCTGGCCCCGGAGGTGGTTGACGGCGGCGATCACGTCGTTTGTCATCTGGAAGTAGTCGGCCTCAGTCAGCGTGAGGGCGGCGTTCTCGCCGTGGCCGCGCAGGTCGGGGGCGCAGGCGGAGATGCCCTGGCGGGTGGCGGACTCCAGGAGGGGCTGCCACTGCTCCTTGCGGCTGCCGAGCATGTGGGTGAAGACGGCGCCGATTGTGGACTTCGGGGCGATCCCGCAGAGCGCGTGGACGGTGGTGCCGTCCGGCGCAGCGAGCGTGACGGGCTTCAGCAGGGAGGGGGGGGCGGCAGCGAGCAGCGCCGCTGCGGAGAGCAGGACGCACAGGCTGGCGAGGCTGGACAGGGCGGCGCGCATCCTGCGATTATAGCGCGTCCGCTGCGGGGGGCGGCAGCGCGTTGAGCCGATCCAGTAATTCCTGCAGCGGCAGCCCCTCCAGCCCGGCGGCCTCCGCGAGCGTCTCGTCCGCGCCCACCGCGCACTCCAGGCAGGCGGGCAGCCCGTAGCCGGTGAAGATCTCCCGCGCGCCGGGGCGGCGCCATGCGGCATGCACGGTGCTGTCGGGGCGGATCGGGCGGCGATCCAGCGTCGCGAGGTGGCGGTCGAGCGCCTGTTGGAGCGCCTGTTGTCGCAGACGCAGATCGCGCAGATCGGCATTCATGGATGTGATCTCCTCGCTGCGCGTCTCCAACAGCGTCCGGATACGGGCGGAGAGGAGGCGGCGCAGGCGGTCGCGCGCCCGATCGCCGATGGCTGAGAGGGAGGGCATGGCGGGAGAGGAGCATAACCGGACTTGACGGAGAGTGGGGGGCCGGTTAAGGATACGGGGCTTGATGATTCCGATCATTGAATCGGTGTTGAGGGCTGCTCTTTGAATACATCGACGACAGATACAGGAGAGGATCTGCATTGGATGCAGGATGCGCTCCAGGTCGCGGCGCTCGCGTTGGCAAGCGCCGATGTGCCGATCGGAGCGGTGGTGGTGGGCGCAGGCGGAGAGCGGCTCGGTCAGGGCTACAATACGCGCGAACGCGATCAGGATCCGTGCGGTCATGCTGAGATCCATGCGTTGCGTGAGGCTTCCCGTCAGCTCGGAAGCTGGCGGCTCGATGGCTGCACGCTCTATGTGACCCTCGAACCATGCGCCATGTGCGCGGGCGCGATGGTTCTCGCCCGGATTGGCGCCTGCGTGTGGGCTGCGCCCGATCCCAAGGGCGGGTTCCTCGGGACGCTCGGCAACCTCGGTCAGGATCCCCGGCTCAACCATCGCTTCGCAGTGCGCAGCGGTGTGCTTCAGACAGAGTCCGCAGAGATGCTCCGCTCCTTCTTCCGTGTGCTGCGTCAAAAAAAGATGTGAATCAAAACGATATCTCAATTACGGAGAGATGGCCGAGTGGTTGAAGGCGATGGACTCGAAATCCATTGTAGGTTAACGCTTACCGTGGGTTCGAATCCCACTCTCTCCGCTCGTTGCACGGCACATACAGAGGGGGTGTCCTGTGGGACACCCCCTCAGGAAGTGCCGTGGAACGAGCGGTCTTTGCTTGGTTTTGAGAGGGGGATAGGTATCCTGGTTGGCGCTGGGCGGACGCACCTGAGGGCTCTCTGGAGAGGGGAGGGGTGGGGAGGCGAGGTGGAGCCGGGGTGGTTGGTGTGCGTATGGAGAGGTGACCGAGTGGTCGAAGGTGCATGATTGGAAATCATGTGTATTGAAAGATACCGCGGGTTCGAATCCCGCCTTCTCCGTGCAAGTTCGTCTGCGGTGTAGATGGTCGGGTCCTGTGACCGGACGATCATGAACCCCGCCAGGATCGTGAGGTAGCAACGGTGTTGGTTGGATGGGGTGCAGGGGCGCCCGGCCATCTACTCCGCAGATGAACTGGAGATACGGCGGCGGTGTTCTACGGGACACCGCCGTTGTTGTTTTTGGGGCTGGAGCAGGGACGTCACTCTGCCCAATCTGCTCAGCCCGCAACGTTCCCCTCCAGCGTCGCCCCGGCGTCGCCCCCGGTGTCCCCGCCCGATACCCCCGGTGTCGCCGGTGTCCCCCGGTGTCCCCCCACCCGATACCCCCCGCCCCTTCCCCGCGCTCCCCTCTCTCCCCCGATCCCACCGGTGCGCCTTCCCAGCGCCTGCAGAGATCTTCGTACCCACTCTGATCCATCAAACAGACATGGGGAGGCCGGTAACCCGGTGAGAGGGACACCTCCAGCCTGCTGGAGGTATCCCTCTCACCGGGTTACCACCCTCCCCATGTATATGGCGATAGCGAGGAAGTGGCGCCCGAGGACGCTGGAGGAGATGGCCGGACAGACGCATGTGACGCGGACGTTGCGGAACGCCCTGATGTCCGGGCGCATCCACCATGCGTTCCTGTTCACCGGCGCGCGGGGGGTTGGGAAGACGACGGCGGCGCGGGCGTTCGCGCGGGCGCTGAGCTGTGAGCGGGGGCCGACGGCGGATCCGTGTGATGCGTGTACGATCTGTCTGGAGGTGCTGGCGGGGAACTGCCCGGACGTGATCGAGATCGACGGGGCGAGCAACAATTCGGTGGAGGACATCCGGGAGCTGAGGGACGGGGTGCGCTACCTGCCGACGCGGGCGCGGTACCGGATCTACATCATCGACGAGGTTCACATGTTGTCGAAGGGTGCGTTCAACGCGCTGCTGAAGACGCTGGAGGAGCCGCCGCCGCATGTGAAGTTCATTTTTGCGACCACGGAGGTCAACAAGATCCCGGAGACGATCCTGAGCCGGGTGCAGCGGTTCGACTTCAAGCGCATCCCGCTGAAGGTGGTGACGGGGCGGCTGCGGCAGATCTGCGACGCGGAGCAGGTGAAGATCTCGGAGGAGGCGCTGCGGATGGTGGGGCGGGCGGGCGAGGGGTCGATGCGCGACGCCCAGAGCCTGCTGGATCAGGTGATCAGCTTCGGCGGGGAGCAGCCTTCGGACGCGCAGGTGGCGGACATCCTGGGGATGGTGGATCGCGGCATCCTGTTCGGGCTGCTGGAGGACATCCTGAAGGGGGACGGCAGCCGGGCGCTGGACGCGATCGCCTCGGTGCATGAGCACGGCTACGAGATGGCGCAGCTCAGCATCGAGCTGCTGGAGCTTGTGCGGAACGCGACGCTGGTGGCGCTCTCGGAGGGGGCGAGGAAGCATCTTGACGTGGCGGAGGAGGAGAAGGGGCGGCTGCTGCAGATCGTGGAGGGGGTCCCGGCTGAGCAGCTCTCGCGGATCTTCCAGGTGCTGATCGAGGTGCATGATCAGGTGTCGCGGTCTTCGCGGCCCCGGTATGTGCTGGAGATGGCGGTGGCGCGCATCGTACATACGCGGCCTTCTCAGCCGATCAGCGCGCTGGTCAACCGGCTGGTGGATCTGGAGCGTCGGCTCCGGACTGCGGGGGCGCAGCCACGGGCGCGCGAGCCCGTACCGGAGGGCGAGAGGCGACGGCTCCACTGAGCGCGCCGCCCCTGAGGGCTGTCGGCCCCGCTGCTCCTGTCCCGGCTGTGCCTGCTGCGCCTGCTGCGCCTGCGCCTGCTGCGCCTGTGCCTGCTGCGCCTGCCGCGCCCCGCGCCGCCCCGCACTCCTGGGAGGCCCGCGCGCCCATCGGCCCGCCCCGCACCCCGGAGATCCGGCCTGCTGAGCCGCGCGTCCGGCCCTCGCAGGTCAACGCCACCCCCGCCTCCATCGCCACGATGCTGCCTGAGGGGCTGACCCGCCCGTCCGCGTCGCGCCCGTCCGCCCGCCCCGGCGCCCCGGCGAAGCCCGCCACCCCGGCGATGCCGCCGCGCACCTTCGAGTCCCCGCTGGCGGCGTGGAAGGCGCTGATCAAGGAGACGGCGCGCCCGCTGCTGGAGGACGCCGCCTTCCTGGGGGTGGCGGACGGCTTCGTGCAGCTCGCCATCCGGCACGAGGGTTCGCGCTTCCGGGTGGAGGGTTCGCTGCTCGGCCTCGATCTGCGGCCCTGGTTCCCGCTCTGTCAGGGCGCCCGGCTCATCGTCGACGCGGGCATCGGGCAGACCGGCTGGGAGCGCCGATCCACCCGCGACCGCGAGCGCCGGGAGGGCGCCATCTCAGCGGCCCAGACGTCAGAGGCGATCCGCCTGCTGACTGAGAGCCTCGGCGCGCTGCTGATCGTCCCCGACATTGAGCCGCCTGAGCTGCCTGCTGAGGAGGTCATCGAGGAAGAGGGGTAGGGGCAGGGGCAGGGGGGCCGCAGGCGCCGCGATCAGATATCGCGGCGGTTGGCGAGCGCCCGCGCCAGCGAGACCTTGTCCGCGAACTCGATCTCCGTCCCCACGCTGATCCCGTGGGCCAGCCGGGTCGCCCGCACCCCGCGCCCGCGCACAGCGCGCGCGATGTACATGGCGGTCGCGTCGCCCTCCACGTCCGGGTCGCAGGCGAGGATCACCTCAGTCACCCCGTCCAGCCGCGCCAGCAGCGCGTCGATGCGGAGCTGCGCCGGGCCGATCCCGGAGAGCGGGCTGATCGCGCCGTGCAGCACATGGAAGCGCCCGTTGTACTCGCCCGCGCTGTCCAGCACTGCGACGTCCTGCGGGCGCTCCACCACGCAGACCATGCCCGGGTCGCGGCGCGGATCGCTGCACCGGCGGCAGACGTCCAGCTCAGTCAGATCGGTGCAGATCGGGCACTCCCGGATCGACTCCCGGAGCTTCTGGATCGACTCCGCGAGGCCGAGCGCGACGTCCGGCTGCTGCTGGAGCAGCCAGTAGGCGAACCGCGCCGCTGTCTTCTCGCCCACGCCCGGCAGCCGGCTCATGTGCTGGACGGCCCGCTTGAAGGCGTCCATCAGATCAGACCCGGCGGCAGGCCCATCGACGCGGCGAACGCGCTCATCTTCTTCGCCGCCACCTCTTTGGACTGCCGCATCGCCTCGTTACAGGCCGCCGTCAGCAGATCCTCCAGCATCTCCCGGTCGCCCATCAGGCCCGGATCGATCCGCACCGCCAGCACCTCCTGCGCCCCGTTCACCTTCACCCGCACCTTGCCGCCTGCCACAGAGGCCTCCAGCTCCTCGCGGGAGATCTCTTCCTGGATCCGCCGCATCTGCTCACCCAGCGCACCGAACATCTCATACTCCTTGGTTCAGAATGGTTCAGAGAATGGTTACCTAATCTGGTATGATGTACAGGTCAAGCGGTCTGCCGCCACTCTTTCAGCCGGTACAGCTTCACCCGCACCTGCCGCAGCTTCGCCATCCGGCGCTCGCCCGCCCGCATCGCCATCACCAGCGACTGCATGTACTGGAGCCCGGTCGCCGCCTCCGCGTCGTCGAGCACGCCGAGCGGCGGCTCCAGCAATTCCGTCGACAACAACAGAACCATCTTCTTCCGCGCCCGGGTGATCGCCACGTTGAGGCGGTTGAGCGAGTAGATGAACGCGGCCTCCCGCGCGGCCTGCTCCGGGTCGGAGACGCCGTAGCTGACGAGGACGGCGTCGGCCTCCTGCCCCTGCATCTTGTCGACGGTGTCGACGAACGGGGGGTGGCTCCACTCCTGCCGGGCGGCGAGGGCCTGGCGGATGGCGCGGATCTGGAGGTGGTGGGGCGAGACGATGAAGGCGCCGTCGCGGAAGAAGTGGGCGTCGTCGAGCCAGGCGGTGGCGCCCTCGGGGCGGGTGCGGTTGCGGAGGGCCACGCAGAGGTCGGCGACCAATTCGGCCTCCACGTCGTTGCGGGCGGGCGCCTCGAAGCCCTCGGTCTGGATGAGGACGAGCGGGTAGTCGGGGTCGAGGAGCCAGTCGAGGCTGTCCCCGGCGGGGGTGTAGTCGAGGCGGCGCGCGGCGACGGCGGGGCTGGCGCAGCGGTAGGCGGGGCCGTAGACGAGGGCGGCGGCCTGCGCGGTGAGCAGCGCGTTCATCCGGAAGTTCTCGGTGAGCATCTGCGGCGTCAGCGCCCCGGGCCGGGTCAGCAGCGCGAACAGCGAGTGGTGGAGGGAGGGGCCGTCCGGGATCTCGGGCCAGTCGGCGGCAAGGATCGGGCCGAGCTGGCGACCGTCCCCGGCGACGACGGCGCGGCCCCCGGCGCTGAGCGCGGCGAGGCAGACCAGCCCCTCAGGGGCCTTGATCTGGGAGGCCTCGTCGAGCAGCACGAGGTCGAAGGCGGGCATGGCGGATTCACTGAGCAGCGCGTAGGCGGTGGCGCCGACGACACAGACCGGGTGCTTCCTGGTGAACGCCAGGATTTTCTTCTTGTCGAGCTTCTGGACGCCGTGCATCGTCAGGCTGAGATCGACCTTGCCGATGGCGACGCCGGGCAGCATCCGGCCCAGCCGGGCGAGCAGGTTCTCGATGGCGGCGTGGGTGAAGGCCGAGACGAGGACGGTGAACCGCTCCTGGCTGCGGAGCGTCCCCTGGATGAGCCGCGCGAGGAAGTAGGTTTTTCCGGTTCCGGGCGGCCCCCAGACGGCGGTGATGCGGTTCTTGGTGACGTGATCCCATGCGCGGGTCTGGGAGGGGGTGAGGCCGGGGGGCGGCGCGGGATCGACGCGGATCAGGGCGCCGGAGTCGGCGTCGGCGGGCGACTGGAGCAGGCGGACCGCTGGAGAGTCGGGCTGGAGGCCGTCTATGAAGCTGAGCAGCTTGTCGGTGGTGAAGTCGGTGAAGCGCCGGAGCAGCATCATCCGCTCCTCCGGGCGCTGCGGGAGGTCGCCGATGCAATTCAGCCAGACCCGCACCGTGCGCCCGGTGCTGTCCTTCTCGATCTCCGGCATGGAGGCCAGCGAGAGGGCGAGCCGGGGCAGAGCGCGGCGCTGGCGGCGCTCGGCGAAGTCGGGCCAGCGCAATTGGGCCTCCCAGCCTGCGGGCGTGTCGCGGATCAGCAGGCGGTCGAAGAAGTCGCCGGGATCGCCGGGATCGCCGTCCAGCACCCGGTACGCCTCGCCGTCCCGCTGGAGCGCGGTGGCGCGCCCGCTGATGCGGAGCTGCTCAGGGGAGCGGGTGCGCTCCAATTGGATGTCGAGGCACCGGATGACAGACTCGAAGCGCAGGAAGAAGATCAGCCGGGACAGCAGCGCCGACGGATGGGCGGAGCCGGGGACGAGCGCGAACGGCGGCGCCCGGAACAGCAGGCGGCTCCCGGCATGCTGGCGGAGCGCGCGCAGCAGCCAGCGCTGGGCCTGGAGCTGATCGGTGAGCGCGGCGGCCAGCTCGGCGCGCGGAGCCTCCTCCTGCCAGGCGTCGGGGCGCAGGGTGGGGCCGAAGGGCAGGTGGAACCGCTCCGAGCGCGGGAGCAGCCAGGGGGATCGCAGCGCGGCGAGGCTCTCCGGCAGCGGGCTGGCGACGGGGATCGGCAGGGCCATCAGCGCGCCGAGCGCCGTCCGCAGGATGCAGAGGGTCATCGGGCGGATCTCGGCGGGGTGGGCCTGCTGGAGGATCTGATCGGGCGCCTGGAGGAGCAGCAGCAATTCGGTGGCGGGGCGGCTCAATTCCGGATGGCTGCAGCAGCGGTGCAGCAGGTCGCAGAGGAGCTGCTGCTCCTGTCCGCTCCAGATGTAGAGCTGGAGCGAGAGGCGCCGCTCCGGCGGCTGGGCGGCCTGGGAGGCGTCGATCTGGCTGAGCAGCCCGTAGAGGTAGCGGAGGAACACCTCCTCGATGCGCGGGATGTCGGCGGGGTCCTGCGCGATCTGCAGCCACGCCTCCGGCTCGTCGGGATCGTCAGGCAGCGCGCGCTGGCGGGCCGCGCGGTCGCCCGCCAGCAGCAGCCCGAGCGCCCAGGGGCGCCCGCTGCTCGGGTCCGGCTGCGCGGTGAGGAACAGCGCCAGATCCTCGCGGGAGGGCAGGTGCAGCGAGGAGGCGCCGATGAGGCGGGGCTGATCGGTGCTGAGCGCGTCGAGCTGCGCCTGGAGCCGGGGGCGCTGCCCCGCCAGCCCCGCCGACCCCGCCAGCACCGCATCGGCCTCGGGCCGCGCGAGCAGCGCCTGGAGGTCGGGCAGGGAGCGGATCTCCCGCCGGTGCAGGTAGCGGCGGCTGTAGGGGCTCATCCCCGGCAGCAGGGACAGATCCTGGCGCTCGTTCGCCTCCTTCCGGCAGTTCGGCAGGTAGGCGCACCACTCGCAGTGCTCCTGCAGCAGCCAGTCCGCCTGATCGGGCGCCATCTTCTGGAGCCGCTGCATGTCGTGGAGCAGGATCTTCTGCATCCGGCCCCGCAGCAGCCGCAGGTCGACGGCCTCCGGCGCCGGCTGATCCCGGAGCCAGATGCCGCCCTCGTCGACGTCGGCCACCGCGTTGTTCCCCGTGTCGATCCCGGCGTGTTCGAGGATGTCCTCCAGCTCCAGCGCGTAGAACAGGATCTGGAGCCGGTGCGAGCGGTGGACGCTCGTGGATCGCTTGATGTCCACGATCTGCAGCCGCCGCCGCCCCGTCGGCGCGCCGTCCGCCCCGATCTCCGCCCGCACCTCGATCAGGTCGGGCCGGTTCGACGAGAGGAACACCTCCTCCAGCTTGTAGCGCCGCCGGAAGCTCATCCCCGGCTGGAGCGTCGGCTGGTAGATCCAGGTGCCGACAGGGGCGGTGCGGAACAGGTCGAGGCTCTCCTCCACGGTGAACCGGCGCTCCGTGATCCCCTCGCCGCCAGACCCGATCCGCACCCGCTCCCCGAGCTGCCCGATCAGCTCCTCCTCCCAGTCCAGCCCCTCCTGCAACCGCCGCTGCCGGGAGGTCCGCATGTCCTCCTCAGGGCGCGGGCTGGCGCCGGTGGTGTCCATGCTCCAGCGGAGGTAGCGGTCGCAGCCGTGGAAGGCATAGCGCCCGAGCAGCGAGGGGCTCAGCCGGAACGGCTCAGGCGGGGGCGGATCAGGCGGAAGATCGGCGGGCAGAGAGAGAGAGTCCGTCATCTCCGGCGTGGTCGGCATCCTGAGAAGCTAACCTGCTCCTGTCAAAACAGGCAGAATCACCGGAACACATCTACAGCATAGCGCCCGCGCACCGCGCCCTCCTGCAGGAACGGCGCTGAGGCCACCGCGATCCGCCGCCCGTCCGGCCCGTAGACCGGGTTGAAGAACGCCGGGCCGCCCGTCGGGCAGAGCGCCCGGACGCTCCCGGTCGCCGCGTCCAGCACCACCGCGCCGAACAGGTCGGTGCGCGCGTCCGTCTGCCGGCTCCCGGCGGCCAGCAGCAATTCCCGGTCGTCCGGCGAGGGCTGGACGCCGACCAGCGCATGCTCCATCTGGCGCGTCCACCGCACCGCGCCGTCGGCCCCCCAGGCATGCACCGTGTTCTGCGCCGGGTGCGCGGCGGGCGGGCGGGCCATCGGATCGCTGCTCCCGAAGGGGATGGTGGTCTCGGTGGTGAGCAACCAGGCGATGTCTCCTCCCGCGCCGGGCGCCCCCGCGCCGGGCGCCCCCGGCGCATGGCCGAGCGCGGCGAACCCGATCCCGGCGGCGATCGGCACGCCTGCGGCGATCTGCGGCGCGCCGGGCGCGATCTGCCGCACCTCCTCGCCGTCGAGGTTCAGCAGGAAGGCCCGCCCGTCCCCCAGCCCGACGAGCGCATGCGCGTCTGAGAGGCCGAGCGCCTGCCAGATGAAGACGGAGGAGAAGTGCGGCTTCAGCGGCTCGAACCGGTGGCCCCAGCGCATGTTCATGCTGTCCAGCTCGAACAGCGCCACCCCCCCGATCGGCAGCCCGATGGGATCCGGCCCGGTCGCCGAGCGCGAGATGCCGGTGAGCAGCCACCGGT
This sequence comes from Alphaproteobacteria bacterium, assembly GCA_040376255.1. GTDB lineage: Bacteria > Myxococcota_A > UBA796 > UBA796 > SXON01 > JBEIQZ01. The sequence continues at coordinate 14,638 of JBEIQZ010000010.1, read as the reverse complement.
CATGCACCACCGGGTGCAGCAGCACCGCGTCCGCCGCCCCCGACTCCGGCCAGGCGTCCATGATTCGCCCGTCCGCCCCCACCCGCCACAGCTTCGACCGGTTCCGGCGGCTCCCGTCCGCCAGCGTCCAGCCGTGCGCGCCCGTCACCAGCAGCGTGCCGTCCTCCAGCACCTCCACCGTGTACAGCCCCGGCAGCGAGTACGGCCCGTACACGTCCTCCGCCGGAGGCAGCGGCGACCGCTCCAGATCGGCGGCCAGCGACAGCTCCCACCGCGCCGCCAGCGTCGCCGGATCGCGCGCCGAGAGCCGCGCCTCCGGGGACTGCTCGCCCACATACAGCGTCGCCCCGTCCGCGCTCCAGGCGAGCTGCCGCGCGTAGCCCTCCGGGATCGACGCCCGCGCGATCTCTGCGCCGCTCCAGCCGTCCACCACCCGCAGGCTCCCGCCGAAGCCGCCGATCGCCAGCCGCGATCCGTCCGGTGAGAACGCCACCGCCGTGTCCGGCGTCGGCGCCCCCGCCGCCGCGAGCCGGCTCATGTCCTCCAATTCCACCGAGAACAGCGGCAGGCACTCCGCCATCAGCGGCGCCACCGCCCCCCCGACCTGCTCTCCAGGCGTCCAGAGGCGCGGCTCCAGCCAGCCGCCCGCCGGGAACAGCGCGCCCGGCGCGAGGATCTGCGCCCCCGGCGGGAGCGCCGCCGGCGTCCCGCCGTGCAGCAGCCCGTCCCGCACGAACCGCACCTCCGGGGCCGCCTGCGGGGCCGCCGCCGGGGCCGCCTCCGGGGCGCTCTCCCCGGCGCACCCCGCCAGCAGCACCGACAACACCCATGTTTCACCGGATCGCATCTCACCAGATCGCATCGACATCCTCACAGCTCCCCTCCAGCGCCTGCCAGCCCTCTGTGCAGGCGATCTCTGTGGACTTCAGCACGCCCTGCGTCCAGACCCAGGTGTCACAGAAATTCCGCCAGTCCGCCGCGTCTGTATAACCGGCATCGACGTAGGCAAGTCCGCGCTCCGCCATACACGCCTCCACGCGACGCTGCGCCGCCGGGCAGAACCCGTCGCAGGGGTCGTCCGCGCAGCCCCACGATGTCAGCGCCAGCGCCAGCGCGGGCGACCGCCGGATCGCCGCGATCACCGCCACGCCAGCGCCCCCGGCGGCAGGCTGGTCTGGATCGACCCGTCCATGCTGCAGTCGCTCATGTCGATCCGGTAGAGGCCCGACACCGGATCCCCGGCGCCGAACCCCGGCCGCACCGACATCCACACCTGCCCGTCCGGAGTGAGGAGGGCGCCCGCCACGAACATGTTCCCTTCGAGGGTGATGGAGGCGTCGGGGGTGGTGCAGCGGATGGCCCAGGTGTAGCCGTCGTCGGTGACCAGCAGCCCGCTCTCCCCGCGCGCGGCGAAGAAGCCGATGTTCGCGCCGACGTCCGCCTCAGTGTAGAGCGCCTCAGAGAGCGCCCCGATCCGCGTGTCAAAGCGGTAGACCGCGCCGTCCAGCTCCGGGCCGGAGTAGTCGGGCAGGTAGTAGTTCCCGCCCAGGATCGTCAGGACGTCCGGCTCCAGCGGATCGGCGATCAGCGAGGCGTTGGGCGAGACGTCCCAGCTCCCCGCCACCGTCCAGTCCGAGCAGTCCACCTTCAGCAGCGTCCCCGAGCCGTCCGCCGAGCGGTAGTCGCTCCCGAGCTGGTTGAGCGTCACGTACAGGAAGCCGTCCGGCGCCGCGTACAGCCCGCTCGCCTCCGGGGAGCCGTCCTCGTCCGCCCACGCGCTCAGATCGACCGAGCCGGTGCGCGCTCCTGTGGTGCTGTAGACCGCCAGCTCCGCCGCCGCGTACAGCGCGACGACGTAGCTGCCGCCGCAGATCGTCGCGTCCTGCGGGTTTGTCGCGTCGCCGGTCGCGAACTCCGCCTCCGGCACCAGCAGATCCTCCCCGTAGACCCGCACGGTGTTCTCAGAGGAGCGCCCCATGACGAACAGCTTGCCGCCGCTGCTGGCGATGGCGTGATCGGGGGGGATGGTGATCAGGCCGTCGCTCAGCGCGCCGTCGTCGAGGTTGACCGAGGCAAGCGCGCCGACCTCGTAGTCGGTGGTGCCGACATAGAGGGTTGTCGACGCGGGCCCGCCCCCGGTGTCGTCGGTGAGGCCGGTGCCGGTGTCGCCGGTCGCGGACTCGTCTGGCAGCGAGTCCTTGGCGGTGGGGACGCAGGCGCCGAGCGCGAGGAGCGGGAGCATGGAGCGCAGGGTCACAGGGCGCAGGGTCATGGTAGAATATTCTCTTTAAGCTGTTGTACAAGCGGTGTTACTTGCTATTTTTAAGGTTCGTCTCACGCTGAGGCTCCGTCCAGCGCAGCGAGACGAAGAAGGTGCGCCCCGGCAGCGGGTACCCGGCGAAGTCGGTGCGGGGCTCGACGACCTCCCCGAGCGCGGGGTGCAGCGGATCGAGCGGGACGGCCATCCCGCGCGCGTCCAGGAGGTTCCGGATCTCCATGCTCAGCGCCGGGAGGCGGGGCGAGGGGGCGAGGGCGAGGCGCGCCCCCTGCGTCCAGCGCGGGGCGCCCTGCTGGAGGTTCCGGCTGTCGTACCAGATCGGCCCGGCGCCGTCGATGCCCCAGCCGAGCCGCAGGGCGCTCCACCCGGCGCGGGTCTGGAGGCTCAGGTCGAGCTGCTCCGAGACCTCCCACGGGGCGAGGCCGGGCAAGGCGTTGTCGGCGTAGCCGGGGGCGGGGACGAGGTTCCGCGAGAGGAGCAGGCTCCCCGATGTGCCGCTCTCCAGCAGCAGCGCGCGACAGGGCAGCGCGAGGCGCAGCCCGCCCTCGACGGAGCGGATCCAGGCCATGCCGACGTTCTCAGCGCGGCGGGTGTACTGGGAGTTCTGGACGTAGACGATCATGTCCCGGCTCCAGCGCTCCGCCCACGCGAATTCCGCCTCGACGGCGGGGCCGCCCGTCCGGCGCTGATCGCTGCCGAGCAGCACCCCCGCGTCCCAGTACCACGCCCGCTCAGGCAGCAGATCGGTGTTGCCGACCAGCGTCCCCTGGCCGCCGAACAGCTCGGTCATGTCGGGCGGCCGCCAGCTCCGCCCCGCCGTCCCCTTCAGCGCCAGCCCCGGCCCGCGCGCCGGCGACAGCAGCCCCAGCCGCGCCCCGAGGCGGGGGAGGAAGATCAGCTGCTGATCCTCGCCCTCCGGCGCCACCGGCATGTGCTCGAACGGCACCGTCCCGATCAGCCGGTTGTCCAGGTACTCCAGCAGCGCCTGCGGCTCGACTGAGAGGCGATCCACCGGCGTCCAGCCGACCGACGCCCCCAGCGCCGCGCCCTGCCGCCGCCGCAATTGCTCGGACGCCGACTCGGTCTGCACCCCGAGCAGGTCGGTCGGCACGAACCCCTCCGCCCGCCCCCGCAGCAGCGCGCGGATCGTCAGGGCAGGATCGGGCATCCCCTGCCAGAACACCTGCCCGCCCCCCGTCCACAGCCGATCCTCGCGCCACTCCGCCCCCACCCCGACCTCCCCGGCCCGGTCGTCCAGCACCTGCCGCCGCCCCACCCACCACAGCAGCGGGCGCAGCTCTCCGAAGCCGACGCTCTTGCGCGCCTGGAGCGCCAGCAGGTTGCGGGTGCCGCTGAAGTTGGCCGCCTCAGCCTCAGACTGGGTGGGGCCGGAGAGATCCTGCCGGAGGCTGCTGAAGCTGTCGAGCAGGGAGAGCGAGAGGCCGGGGAACCGGATCTGGACCCGCCCGATGAGGCTCTGCCGGTCGAGCGCGTTGTGGCTGCGGATCTCTGTCCGGTCGTCGGTGTGGTTGAACTCGGTCCCCTGATCGTCATACCAGGGCCAGTCTCCGTCGGTGTGGAGCTGATCCGCGCTGAGGAACACCTCCACCGGCACCGGCCCGGCCATGACCGACGGCGCCGCCAGCCCGCTCATGCGCCACGTCCCCCAGCTCCCGCCGGTCATGGCGAGGTGCGTCGGGCTCTCCGGCGGCGTCCGCAGCACCACCACCCCCCCCATCGCCGCCGATCCCGTCTCCAGCGGCGCGTTGCCGCGCCACAGCTCCACGCGATCAAAGGCCGACGGCGGGAACTCCGACAGATCCACCGCCTGCGCCCCGTCCGGGTTGAGCGGCACGTCGTCGAGGAACAATTCGACCTGCCGGAACGGGCTGCCCCGCACGCTGATCGCCGAGAAGCCGCCCATCCCGCCCATGTACCGGGCGCTCGCCCCCGCCGCCCGATCCAGCACCGTCGCCACGTCCTGCCCCGGCGCCAGCCCCGGCCCCAGCGGCAGCACGGTCACCTGCGCCGGGCTCAGCCAGGGCAGCGCGCCGTCCTCCTCCACATCTACCGCGCCGCCGGGCGCGCTGTCCTCTGTCGCAGGCGCAGATCCGTCCTCAGAGGCCAGCGCGGCCCCCGCAGACAGGAGCGCGGCGGAGAAGCAGAACAGCACCCTCAACCCCGAAGGTGGTCATACGTTTGCGCACACTGGCCGAAGCCGCGCATGCGTCAGACACAGACAGGCCGGTCTCCTGGCTTCCGGATTGGCCGCCGTTCGGGCTCCCTTCCCGATCAGGCGGCGGCGCATAGTGCTACGCAGCCCGATCAGTGGGCGGGTTTACCCCGCGCCCGATGGCGTACCGGACACAGTGGCGGGGGCCGCGCCGGACTCCCGGGCTGCGATGCAGCACCGGACCGGCTTCCCGTTTCACCTGCTGCTCCCGGTGAGGGGAGGGGCAGGCACCTGTCTGGTCGAACAGAATGGAAAAGAGGAGAGTCTGGAGATGACAGAGTGGCGCTAACCGGAGCCTGCAGGCAGGTCAAGGCGCAGCCTGAACAACCGCGCGGCGTTGGTAGCGGTCTGTACCGCGACCGCCTGCGCCGCCTCCCCCCGGTGCAGCGCGGCGGCGGCGGCGAGCCCCGACAGCCCCTCCGGCATCATCCGCTGATCCGGCCCGTCGCTCTCCAGCAGCAGCCGATCTGCCCGGACGCGCTGCAGCGCGGCGACCGGCCGCCGCGCCGCCGGGTTCATGACGATCGGCCCGAACGACAGGTGCAGCCCCAGCCGCTCATAGACCGCCACCAGCTCCGCCCCGCCGGAGTAGCTGTGCAGCACCCCGGCCAGCGGCGCGAACGGGCGGAGCAGCGCCGGGAGCCGGTCGTGGCAGCGCACCGCATGCAGGATCACCGGCAGATCCAGCTCCCGCGCCCGGATGAGCTGCGCCCGCAGCACCGCCTCCTGCCGCTCCATCGCCACCGGCACCCCCCCGTCGAGCCCGCACTCCCCGATCGCGCAGGCGCCCGACAGATCCTCCGGCAGCACCGGCGCCTCCTCCGGCAGCCCGGGCAGCGCGAGCGGGTGGGTGCCGAGGGCGAAGGGCAGACCGTACCGATCCGCGCAGGCGCGGACGGCGCCCCAGTTGTCGCGGCTCACCGAGGGGATCAGCAGAGAAGAGACCCCGGCCGCGCGCGCCCGCTGGAGGCAGGCGGCGCGGTCGGGGTCGAAGGCTGCGTGATCAAAGTGGCAGTGTGAGTCAAACACTGCCAGCGGGCTCAGTTCGTGCTGCCCTGGACGGTGGAGCTGCCGCCGGAGGTGATCTTGAACTCGACGCGCCGGTTCTGCGCCCAGGAGCCCTCGTCCATGCCGCCGGTGAGCGGCTGCTCCTCGCCGAAGGAGACGGTGCGGAGGCGGTTCTTGGAGATCCCCTTGCCGGAGAGGTAGCGCGCGACAGCGTCTGCCCGCTTCTGGCCGAGCGCGAGGTTGTACTCAGTGGTGCCGCGCTCGTCGCAGTGGCCCTGGAGGTCGAGCTTGATCTCAGGGTTGCTCTGGAGGATGGCGGCGTTGGCGTCGAGGACCGAGCGCGTCTGATCGGTCAGCGAGTACTGGTTGTACTCGAAGTTGACGCGCTGCATGCGCTGGATCTGCGGAGGCGGGGGCGGGGGCGGGGGCGGGGGCGGGGGCGGCGGGGGCGGATCGACGCGCTCTGGCGGGGGCGGGGGCGGGGGTGTCGGATCAGGCTTCTTCGGGCAACCAGCCAGTATCAGGCTGGAGAGCATCAGGAGTACAATTCCACGCATCATAGGGTAATCCTTCCAAACAGGGGGAGAGACAGGCACAGACAAGGAGCGACCTCCTCTGTGGGCGGCAGCCTCTCTTCTAACCACAGCCGGGCAGCACGGGAAGTGCCGGCAGCCCCTTTCCGGCGCATACCCCCCACGGATAGCGCCTTTCCAGTTGGAACGGCTTCCCATCGGGGGAGACACGGGATAGAAGCCTGCTCTGAGCGGGAGTGTGCCATGAAATACGCAGGCGGTTGTTTCGGGTGTCTGGGGTTGATCTTCTTCGGGTTGGGGGTGGTGTTGGCGGTCGGTTCGACCTTCATCCATGCGGTTCTCGTCGAAGCAAGTCCGGAAGCGGCTACATTCTTCTTGACGATGCTTACGCCGCTCCAGGGCATGAGCAGCGGGTGCTGCTGTCTGTCCTCCCTCCTGGCGATCGTGCTGCTGATCGCGGGGTCGCGGGGCGAGTCGGCGGAATAGCGGGATGCAGCCGCCGCTCCATGCGTGGGGGCTCGACGGGGAGCCCTGCGAACCTCTGCACGGGGGGCTGATCAACCGCACCTTCCTGGTGGGTTCACCGGATCGTGCGGCGGTGATGCAGTGGGTGAACCCCATCTTCGGCCCGGATGTCCACTATGACATCCAGGCGGTCACCGCGCACCTCGCGGCGGCGGGACTGGCGACGCCCCGGCTGATCCCGACGGTCAGCGGGGCGCTGTGGCATGTGGAGCCGGAGGGCGGCTGCTGGCGGCTGCTGAGCCGGGTCGCGGGTGAGACCTTCCACCGGGTCGGGGGGCCGGAGCAGGCGGCGGCTGCTGGGCGGCTGGTGGCGCAGTTCCACCGGGCGATGGAGGGTTTTGACTATACCTACCGGCATGTGCGCCCCGGCTTCCACGATACGCCGCTCCACATGCGGCTGCTGGAGGCGGGGCGGGCCGGGGCGGTGCAGGCGGCGCCGGAGGCGGCGTCATTGGCCGGGCGCGTCCTCGACGCCTGGGAGCGGTGCCGGGCCGGGCTGCCGGAGGGGGGGGCGCTGATCCACGGCCACGGCGACCTGAAGATATCGAACCTGCTGTTCGACACGGCGGGCGAGGGGATCTGCCTGGTGGATCTTGACACGCTCGGGCGGATGCCGCTGGCGGTAGAATTAGGGGACGCGCTGCGCTCCTGGTGCAACCCGACGGGCGAGGATCATGCTGATGCGGCGATCTCGCCGGAGCTGTACCGGGCGGCCCTCGCAGGCTACACCGCGATCCGCCCGCTCAGCCCGGAGGAGCAGGAGCAGGTCGCGTCCGGGGTGGAGCAGATCGCGCTGGAATTGGCGGCGCGGTTCTGCCGGGATGTCTGGGAGGACAATTACTTCGGCTGGGACGCTGCGCGGTTCCCCTCCCGCGCCGCCCACAACCTGCACCGGGCGCGGGGACAATTCTCGCTGGCCGGATCGGTGCGGACGATGCGCGAGGCGCTGTTGACCGCGCCGCCTTGAGCAGGAGGGCCTCTGCAACGCTGCACTGGCATGTCTGCCGTCGGCTGAGGCACCGGTGCAACGTTACATGGGGGTGTCTGCCGTCGGCTGAGGCACCGGTGCAACGTTGCATGGGGGTGTCTGCCGTCGGCTGAGGCACCGGTGCAACGTTGCATGGGGGTGTCTGCCGTCGGCTGAGGCACTGGTGCAGCGTTGCATGGGGGTGTCTGCCGCTGGCTGAGGCACCGGTGCAACGTTGCACCGGTATGTCTGCCGTCAGCTGAGGCACCGGTGCAGGCTGTGAGGAGCGGGTATACTTGCAAGCATGTGGATGTATCTGCTTCTGAACCTGGATCGGGCGCGGGCGGAGGAGGGGGAGGCGCCTGCGGATGCGCCCGCTGAGGAGGCTGCGCCCGCTGAGGAGGCTGCGCCCGCTGACGACGCGCCGATCCCCGGGGACGAGATCGATGTGCAGTCGAGCCTGCCGGTCGCTGAGGCGCGGGAGGCGCTGAACCGGTCGCTGAGGGCGGAGGGCTACCTGCGCGCGGAGCGGCGGGGGGACACGGTGGTCTACACGCACCGGCTCCCGTACCACCCGCAGGTGGTGGTGCATGACGACGGGTGGATCGAGATGCGGCGCGCTCCGATCCGCATCCGCCCGCCGAACGTCGACTACGCCGACGAGGCGCGGTTCTCGGACTGGCTGCCGTGCCTGACGATCATTGCGACGGCGAGGTGCATCGCGCCCGGCGGGCTGCTGATCTCGGAGCGGAAGCTCGCGCCGCTGCGGGAGGAGGTCTATGGGGAGAGCGGCGACGAGGTGCGGCGGCTCAACGACGCGCTCGCGCAGGCGGCGATGGAGGATCGGCTCGGGCGGCAGCTCCCGGCGCAATTGGCGGCGATATGGGGGGACGCAGCGCTGTCTGAAGCGGCGCGGCGGGAGCGGCTGCTGGCGCTGTGGGACAGCCGGACGGACACGCCGGAGGGGGAGGCGGCCCGGCAGGCCATCGAGGCGTTCCTGGACGGGGTCGTGCAGCGATCCGCCGCCCCGTTCACCGCCGCAGAGCTGGCGACCTTCGAGCAGCGCCGCACCGCGCCCCGCCCGCTGCGTCTGCGCTGATCCGGGGCGATCCGGCGCTGATCCTGCGGGCGGGTTAAGCGGAAGGCATGCTGCTGTTGTTGGCGATGCTGGCGTGGGGGGAGGAGCCTCCGGAGGCTCCGGAGGAGCCGCAGGCGCCGGTTCCGGGCGCTGAGGTGGACGTACAGGGCGGCGAGGTCGAGATCATCGCGGTGCCTGCGGTGGCGAAGGCGCGCGACGAGCTGATCCAGCAGCTCCGCGCCGAGGGCTACACGCGCTCCATCCGGCGCGACGGCGAGACGGTCTACCTGCACAACCTCCCGTACCACCCGCAGGTGGTGCTGCACGACGAGGGCTGGATCGAGGTGCGGCGCGCTCCGGTGCGGGTGCATGCGCCGGGCAAGCGCTTCGCGGACGAGGGTTCCCCCGCCGCCTACCTGTGGTGCCTTATCGCGCCGCCGCTCTGCATCTCGCCGGGCGGGCTGGTGATCTCCAAGAAGAAGCTCGATCCGCTGAAGGCCGAGGTCTATGACAGCACCCACGACGAGGTGCGGCGGCTCAACGACGCCGTCGCCGGGGCGGCGATGGACACCCGCATCGGGCGCGACATCCCCGCCCAGATGGAGGCGATCTGGGGGGACAGCGCGATCCCGCCTGAGGAGCGCCGCCGCCGCCTGCTCGATCTCTGGGACAGCCGGACGGACACGCCGGAGGGGGAGGCGGTCCGGCAGGCCATCGAGGCGTTCATGAACGGGGTCGTGCAGCGATCCGCCGCCCCGTTCACCGCCGCAGAGCTCGCGGCCTTCGAGCAGCGCCGCACCGCGCCCCGCCCGCTGGCGCTGCGTCCGGCGCCCGGCGCGACAGGAGGCGAGGATGGCGGCCCAGGCTGAGAACGCGCCGTGGAGCGCAGAGAACGTGCTGCCGCGCGCGCCGTTCGACTTCGGGGGGGCGACGCTCGACCTGGGGGACACGCGGGATCGGGCGCTGCTGCAGTTCGTGCTGTCCCAGGCGCTCTACGGGGAGGCGACGGGCGTGTACTGCGGGAAGTCGCTCTACGCGGCGGTGTCGCTGGAGGCGGCGCGCTTCTATGTGCGGCAGGCGCGGCAGGAGCTGAACCACCTGGAGCTGTTCGCGGAGGTGTTCCGCAAGCTGGAGCTGCAGCCCGTCCCGGCGCACTGGGTGATCCGGCTGCTGTCCGCGCACAACAACTACTACCCGCTGAAGGTGCTGATGGAGCATGCGCTGGGGGAGGGGATGGTGCTGGACATCTTCCGCGACGTGCTGCTGCAGGTGCTGCCCGACAGCGATCCGCGCGTCCCCGACATCAAGAAGAAGCTGCTGGTCGTCTGCCGGGAGGAGGAGGAGCACATCGCCTGGGGCGAGCGCGAGACCCGGCGCCTCCTCGCGGTGTCCCCCTGGCTGCGCCACCCCTTCCTCGGCGTCCTGCTCTGGCAGACCCTGCTCGCCCCGCTGGCCGCGAAGGCCCTCGCCAACCAGGCGGGCGGCCACCCGATCCTCCAGCGGCTCCCGGCCTTCATCACCGCCGTCCAGCACAAGCTCTGGGCGCAGGGGCAGCAATTGGGCTTCGTCCCGGCTGAGGCGCCCGGCCTGTTCTACCGCGTCTGGTGCATGCTCTGGGCGGTGCTGCTCTTTGTCCGCAGCCAGTTCGCCCGCAGCCACTCCCGGCTCGAACACATCTACCTGAAGGAATTGGGCTTCTGATGCAGACCGACACACAGACCGACGCGCAGACCGATCAGTTGTACTTCCGCCAATTGCTCGGCGGCGTCGACTTCGGGCGGGCCAACCCCGCCTGCGGCCAGATGCAGAACTTCGTCTACCTCATCGGCGACCGGCAGAGCGGCGAGTGCGTGATCACCGATCCGGCGTGGGCGGTGGACGAACTGGTGGATCTTGCCGAGCGCGACGGGATGCGGGTGGTGGGTGGCCTCGCCACGCACTACCACCCCGATCATGTGGGCGGTTCGATGTTCGGCTTCACCCTCGAAGGGGCGGCGCGGCTCAACGCGCGCTGCGGCACGCTGCTGCACTGCCACCGCGCGGAGGGGGACGGCATCCGGAAGGTCACTGGCCTCTCAGCCTCGGATCTGGTGCTGCACGACTCCGGCGACGTGATCCGGGTCGGGGATGTGTCGTTCGAGCTGCTCCACACGCCCGGCCACACGCCGGGGAGCTGCTGCTTCCGGCTGAAGGGGGCGCTGGTGGCCGGGGACACGCTGTTCCTCCAGGGCTGCGGGCGCGTGGATCTGCCCGGCGGCGACCCGGAGCAGATGTACGAGACGCTGACCTCGCGGCTGGCCTCGCTGCCTGGCGAGACGGTGCTGTACCCGGGCCACGCCTACGGCGGGAAGCACGCCCCGATGGAGCAGGTGCGCCGCACCAACCCCTACATGCGCATCCGCTCGCTGGCTCAGTGGCGGCAGTTGATGGGCTGATGCTCGTTCTCACGCTCCTGCTGGCCGGCTGCCCCGCGCACACCCCGGAGCCGATCCCGGCTCCGGTCGGCCCGCCGCCCCAGCCGGGTGACACCGACGCGCTGATCGGCTGGGTGCTGGCGGGCGATCCGCTGGCCCGCCGCCCCCGCATGCCCGCCGGAGGGACGCCCGGCGCGGGCGCCGACATCCGCGCGGCCCTCGGCTGCGCGCTGCCCGGCTGGGAGGCCGAGGCCGGGGCGCCGGGGACGATCCGCGTTCCGCTGCTGCGCGGCGCCCGCCTGGCAGAGCTGGAGCTGCGGCAGGATCTGAGCGTCACAGACCTGCGCCTGATCGCGCCGCTGCTGCCGCCGGTCAACCCGCCGCCGGTCCCGGCGCGCCCGGTGCTGGACTGGCTCGGCGCGCCCTCGCTGGAGGGGCTGCTGGTGGTGGCGGAGCGGCAGGTGATGCTCGGCTGGCTGGACGGGCCGGAGATCGACCGGCGGGCCGTCGCGGAGCTGCTCCCCGATCCGCGCTTCGACCGGCTGAGCCGATCCCCGGCGGGGTCGCTGATCCTGTCGGTGGAGCGGGCGGCGGCGATCCAGCCGGGGCAGGCCGCCGCCGCGCTGACACAGCTCAGCGCGGCCGTCGGGCTGGCGCTGCGCGAGGCGGGGGCCGACTCCGACGCACAGCAGGCCGCGTGGAAGGCGGAGCGCGCGCGGCTCCAGGCGGAGCGCGGGATCTCCGGCGATCCGGTCAACGAGCTGCTCCGGCAGGCGCATGCCGCGCTGCTCGCGTCGGCGTCAGACCCGCAGGCGGTGGGCGGGGCGCTCGTGGCTCAGGCGGCGCTGCGCTGGCGGGAGGCCTGCCCGGACGCGCCCTGCGGGGGGCTGGATCGGATCAGGGCGCTGTCGGCGGCGCGGCGCTGGGGCGCGGCCCCGTGGGCGGCGGCGTGGGAGATCGTCGCGTGGAAGGACAGCATCGACCACCTGGAGGTCGCCTGGGGGCGCGCATCAGCGGTCTATGCCCAGGATGAGATCGTGGAGCTGCTGGTGGAGCGCCTGGAGCCGCGCATGCTGCTGTTCGACGCGCCCGGCCCGCCGAGCGTGCTGGCGCTCACCCGCGCCCTCGGGCTGGAGGGCAGCACCGACCGCGACTCCCTGCTCGCCGCGCTGAAGGATGAGCTGCGCCGGATGCTGGACGCGCCGATCCCCGAGGCGCCCGGCACCGCTGAGTGGGCGCCGCACCTGAAGCAGATCCGCGCCACCCTCGCGCCCCGGCCCGCGCCCTCACCGGCCCCCTGAGCAGCGTCCCTGCTCAGAGGGGCCTGATCACTGGCCGGTGCAGGAGTAGGTGAGGTTGACCTGTGAGGTGGCCTGAGCGCCCATGCAGTCGGTCACCGTCAGCTCGACGTTGGCCGTGTCGGAGCTCGTGCTGCCGTAGGTGGCGGGCAGCCCGGAGAAGGTCAGCGTGGCGGAGCTGCCGGAGGTGGCGGTGATGCTGGCGTAGGTGCCGCTCATCACTGCCCAGGCGTAGCTCAGGTCGTCGTTGTTGGGATCGAAGGAGCCGGAGCCGTCGAGCGTGAAGCCGTAGTCCGCGCAGTTCGCGCAGGTGTGGCTGGCGCCGTAGCTGTAGGAGGTGCAGGTGACGTAGGCGCTGGAGGAGTTGTCGCTCCCGGCGATCGCGACCGGCGGATCGTTGTAGGGGCGGACGTCGATCGTGACGGTGAGGTTGATGGGCAGCGAGTTGGTGCCGCCGTCGTTGACGGTGAGGCTGAAGATGTAGTCCCCAGGGATGTCGGGGTGCAGCTCTGCGTTGGCCGCGCTGGCGTTGATGATGTCCGCGCTGGTCCGCGTCGAACCCGCCGGGGCGCTCACCAGCGTCCAGCTCCACCCGACGACCGTGCCGCCCGCGTCCTGATCGTAGGAGCCGGTGCCGTCCAGGTAGATCGGGTTGCACTGGAGGCCGTCCGTGGTGGCCAGCGCGACCGCCACCGGCCCCCACTCCACGACATCATCACAGTCGTTGTCGAGCGCCGGATCGGCCTCGAACGCGCCAGGGTAGATCGTGGGGTTGGTGTCGTCGCAGTCCCCGTCCGAGCCCGCGAAGCTGTCCCCGTCGTGATCGGTGGTGAAGCAGAGGCCGTTGTCCTCGCCCGGTGATCCGGCGTCGGTGCGGGCGTCCCAGGGCTGGACGGCGACGCACCACTTGTTGGCGTCGTCGTTGGAGGTGGCGTCGTAGAAGATGTTGTCGACCACCATCGACGCGCCGGAGGGATCGGGCATCGTCGCGCCGTCATCCCACATCACCCGATCCACCTCGATCTGCCCCGCCCACAGGGACAGGTCGTCGCTCTCATTGGAGAGGCTGATCGAGGCGTAGACATATCCGGCCGGGACCTCGCCGTTGAGCGAGGTGTCCCCGTTGATCGCCAGGACGTAGAACTCCTCAGGCTCCAGCGTGATCAGGCTGGAGGAGGTGATCTGGTGCATCTCTGAGCCGGACTCAAGGATGAGGCCGTTGATGGTCAGGCGCCGCCCGCTGGTGTTGTAGATCTCGATGTACTCGCCCATCGGGTCGAGCACCCGATCCGGGTTGTTCATGATCTCAGTGATCGCCAGATCGCCGGGCGCCCAGTTGCCCTCGTCCACCATCCCGTCACAGTCCTCGTCGATCTGCGTACCCGGCTCCTCATCGGCCCCGGGGTTGATCGCGGCGTTGGCGTCATCGCAGTCCGGCGAGGTGTTCTGATCGCCGCACTGAGTGTAGCCGTCGCTGTCCGCGTCGTAGCCCTCGTCGATCTGCCCGTCCGCGTTGTTGTCCAGCCCGTCACACAGCTCCGTCCCGGCGCAGTCCGCGACGCCGTTCCCGTCTGCGTCCGCGAAGTCCTCGTCGATGTCGCCGTCGCCGTCGTTGTCGACCCCGTCGCAGGTCTCAGCGTCCACACAGTCCGCCGTCCCGTCTGTGTCCGTGTCCGGGAGGCCCTCATCTACGAAGCCGTTGCAGTTGTTATCGACCCCGTCACAGCCCTCAGTGACCCCAGGGTAGATCTCGGCGTTGTTATCATCACAATCGCCGTCTCCCGGCGTCACTCCGTCCCCGTCTACGTCCGTCAGCCCGGACGTAGAGTCGGTCGCGTCAGAGTCACCGTTGCTGTCATCAGCAGGTTTGGAGTCCGGGCCATTACAGGCGGGGAGAAAGATCGCAAGCAACAAACCTGGAACCAGACGCAGCATCGTTGTCTCCGGACAGGGCAGAGAGGCACAGAGCAGAAGGAGGAGAAGCAGACCGGTGGCAGCTTACCACACAGTGCGCATCATCATCAAGACCGATCACTCCAGCCGACCATCCCGACGCAGATTTCCTCCATCTGAAGAAAATCTGCTCCACGACCTTGACGAGCGGACGCTGCAGGTTACTTTGATGTGGCTCTGCGGGTGTAGCTCAGTTGGTAGAGCATCACGTTGCCAACGTGAATGTCGCGGGTCCGAGTCCCGTCACCCGCCTGTAACGGTTGAAGGCCGTGGGGGGAGAGGTGGGCCCCCCCGCCTAACACCTATACCCCCGCCCTCCAACCGTAAACGGCCCAAGTTTTTTTGTCCCCC